>NZ_BCYU01000043.1 GCF_001598355.1 Sphingomonas asaccharolytica NBRC 15499 | reverse complement strand
TCGTGGTAATTGAGTACGGACCCTAACGGCTCAGCCAGCCGCCATAGTCATGCGCTGGCGCCGGGGCGTATTTCGGCGCCGCCGACCACGCGGTGATGCTCGACATGGTCGGGTCGCGTGATCAGGAAGCGGTCGTCCTCCGGATAGTAACGCGCGCGGTCGATATCCTCGCCGGCGAATGCCGCGATCGCCTCGATCGATTCCCACCAGCTGAGCGTGGTGACCTCGCTTTCGCCATTGTCGAGCGTGCGGACCAGCATCTGCGCGCCGAGATTGCCCGGCGTCGCGCGATAATCGTCGAGCCCGGTACCGGCGATATAGGCGACATAGTCCGCTTCGTCGGTGGTACGGATGCGCGCCGACCAGCGGCGCAGGATGACGGTATTGTCCATCGGGCGATCCTCCTGCCGAATGGTCTAAGGCACCCGGCGTGCTCGCCAAAATCGAATGTGGCGATATTCCGATAAGACAGGTTTATGATTGGCCATCGCCGAGCGATGGCGCGGCCTTTTCCTTGAGTGCCAACGCGTCCATAGGCGCTCGCGACATCGGCGATGACTCACAAAACGGCTCGCCGCGCGTATCTGTTGAGGATTGAATCATGGACGATATTGCCGACCTGCAGGCCCAGTTGGTGGCGTTGCGCATGGCGGTCGAAGGCGCCTGGCTGTCGCTGCTCGGCAACGACCCCAATCCCGTCGCTACGGCGGGCGAGCTCAAAAAGGCGAACGTCGCCGCGGTGGATCAGCTCGATGCGGCCACCGCCAATGCCAGGGCGTTGCGCGACGCGGTGGCGGCGCACACCGCGCATCTATGGGGATCGATCGAATGGCAATTGCAGCAGATCGCCCAAGACAAACAGTGAAGCCCGCGACTGGATTCCTTGGCCGGCGCCGCTTATATCCGTCGCCATGAACCGCGCGTGCCCCACGACTACCACCACCACCCCGGGTTTCCGGGGGGTGCTCGGCGCGCGCGACTGACGTCCACGCCGATTAGCTCGCCCGGGAACGGGTGAGGTCGGCGTCCGCTCCCCGTTCCAGTCTTTCCCTCGGACGCTGCCCGGTGCATAGGCGCGCCAACTGACAGGAACGACCATGGAAATGCTCTCGATCACGCTCCCCGACGGCTCGGTTCGCGAGGTCGCGCCCGGTACGACCCCGGCCGATATCGCCGCCGCGATCGGCCCTGGCCTGGCCAAGGCGGCGATCGCCGCGCGCGTCGACGGCGAATTGCGCGACATCATGCGCCCGCTCGACCATGACGCCAGCCTCGCGCTGGTGACCAGCCGCGACGAAAAGGACGCGCTCGAACTCGCGCGCCACGACTATGCGCACGTGCTGGCCGAAGCGGTACAGAACCTGTTCCCGGGAACGCAGATCACGTTCGGCCCGTCGACCGACGACGGCTTCTATTACGATTTCGCGCCGACCGCCGAGCATGGCCCTTTCACCGAGGAAGAGCTGCCCGCGATCGAGGCCGAGATGCGCGCGATCATCGCTCGCAACGAACCGCTGATCCGCGAAGTGTGGAGCCGTGCCGACCTGATCGCGCGCTGGCGGCAGCAGGGCGAAACGTTCAAGGCCGAATGGGCCGGCGAGCTGCCCGAAGGTGAGGAACTGACGGTCTACAAGGCCGGCAACGGTCCGGGCGCCTGGCTCGATATGTGCCGCGGCCCGCACCTCGCCTCGACCGGCAAGCTCGATCCCAGTGCGTTCAAGCTGACGCGGGTGTCGGGCGCCTATTGGCGCGGCGACCAGAACAACGCCCAGCTCAGCCGCATCTACGGCACCGGCTGGCTCAACAAGAAGCAGCTCGACGAGCATCTCGTCCGGCTCGAGGAAGCCGCCAAGCGCGACCATCGTCGCATCGGGCAGGAGATGGACCTGTTCCACCTCCAGTCGGAGGCGCAGGGCTCGGTGTTCTGGCATCCCAAGGGCTTCATCCTGTGGCGCCAGCTGGAGGCCTATATGCGCCGCCGGCTCGACGCCGCCGGCTATGCCGAGGTCAAGACGCCGCAGCTGATGGACGCGCGCCAATGGGAGCAGTCCGGCCATTGGGGCAAATATCGCGAGAACATGTTCGTCGTCCCCGACGAGATTCCGTCGACCGAGGACGACGCGCCGATCTTCACCGGCACGGCCGATTTGATGGCGCTCAAGCCGATGAACTGCCCGGCGCACGTCCTGATCTTCCGTCAGGGGATCAAGTCGTACCGCGACCTGCCGATCCGCATGGCCGAGTTCGGCTGCTGCCACCGCAACGAGCCGCATGGCGCGCTGCACGGCATCATGCGCGTGCGTCAGTTCACGCAGGACGACGCGCATATCTTCGTGCGCGCGGACCAGCTGATCGAGGAAGTCCAGGCGTTCTGCGACTTGCTCGACTCGGTCTACAAGGATCTCGGCTTCGACAAATATGCGATCAAGCTCGCGCTGCGGCCCGACAAGCGCTTCGGCAGCGAAGAGATGTGGGACTGGTCCGAGCAATCGCTGCGCGACGCGGTCAAGGCGACTGGCCGCGACACCGAAGAGTTCGGCTGGGAGGAGTTGCCGGGCGAGGGGGCCTTTTACGCGCCCAAGCTCGAATTCCATCTGACCGACGCGATCGGCCGGACGTGGCAAGTCGGCACGATCCAGACCGACACGGTGCTGCCCGAGCGGCTCGACGCCTCCTATGTCGGCGACGACGGTGAGCGCCATCGCCCGATCATGCTCCACCGCGCGATCCTCGGCACGTTCGAGCGCTTCATCGGCATCCTGATCGAGCATCACGCCGGGCGCTTCCCGCTCTGGCTGGCGCCGACCCAGGTCGTGGTGGCGACGATCGTGTCCGACGCGGACGATTATGCGCATCAGGTTGCCGCCGAATTGCGCGCGGCGGGGCTGCGGGTCGAGACCGATCTTCGCAACGAGAAGATCAACTACAAGGTGCGCGAGCACAGCCTGGCCAAGGTCCCGAACCTGCTCGTCGTCGGCAAGCGCGAGGCGGACGAAGGCACGGTGGCGCTGCGCCAGTTGGGCAGCGATCGCCAGCAAGTGCTGACCCTGGCGGCGGTGGTCGAACAATTGCAGCGCGCCGCGATGCCGCCCGACGTCGCCGTCGCGGCGGAGGCCGAGGCGCAGGCGTGATCCCGATAGCGGGCGGCGATCCTTCGCCGCCCGTTTGTCTCAGAGGCCGTTTGAAAACTCGCGGTAGAGCGAGTTTTAAGACGGCACCGGCCCGCTCCCCCACCCGACCTCCCATAGAATACCCTGATTGGGAGGCCGGGTGGGGGAGCGGGCCGGTGCCGCGAAATGCGACCCGCGGCGCATTTCCAAACAGTCTCTCAGAACGCGGCGCTGACCGAAAACAGCGCGGTCGCGTCCGCGATCGACGATCCGTTCTTGGTCGAGGCGAAATTGGGCAGCAGATAGGCCGATCTTGCCTTGCTGATGTCGGTATCGACATAGGACACGCCGAGCGTAACCGGGCCGATCACGTAATCGACACCGAGCGACCAGTCGAAATACTCGCCGGTCGGCGTCACGCTGGTGCCGTTGGGCCCGAGTCCGGGATTGCCGTTGGAATGGCCGAGATGCGCCTTGGCGGTCAGCGGGGTCTTGGGAATACCGACGCTGGCATCGCCCCAGAGATAGAGATTGTCCTGCGCCTGGCCGCGGCTTTGCGGCGTGTTGGAGAAATTGCCCAACGCCTTCTGCTTCGGCGCATAAGCGATACCCGCGAGCAAATTGGCCGGTCCGATCGTGGCGCTAAGCTTGACATAGGGCTCGGCGAAATCGGTCGTGTCGGCGCCACCGGGGTACATGTACCAGGTCAGGCCAACGTCGATATTGGTGCCGCTGGCGATCGGCTTCTTGATCCCGGCAAACAGGTCGAGTTCCAGGTTGGCGCCGCCGAACGTGCCCCAGCCGGAAAGGTTCGAGGCCCAGGCGCCGGCATAGACGCCGCTTTCATGCGTGACGGTCACGCCGCCCTGCAGCGCCGCTTCCTTGTCGGTCTGCGACACGCCGCGGAAACGATAATCGGACACCAGGGCGACATTGCCCGACACGGTGACCGACTTGGGCGGCTCTTCCTGCGCGGCGGCAGGCACGGCGGCCAGCAACGACGCCGCCGCGATGGCGGCGAGGCGATAGATCATGGAACATTCCCCTGTGCGATGAGGTGAACGTTCCTCCTGCGGCCGCCCGGCAGGGTCTTCTATGGCGAGACCGAGTCCCGGCGGCGGCTCCTGACTATCGCCGCCGCATTGCCGTAATCGTGCGCAATCGTGAGGAAATGTTGCTCGCGGCGTGGATTACGCCGGTCGCGAACCGCTCTTCCCGATCATAAATGCCGACTTTTGCTGTCGCGGCTTTTAAATCCTTCGGCAAAATTCTATATCACGCACCTCACAACCCAAAGGAGCAGTACCTATCCGTCCTCCCACGATGCGCCGACCAAACCAGGCGCCGCCGATGAACGGCCCTCGATTCAACGAATGGATCCAGTCGCCCAAGGTTCGAGTGATCGACCATGAAGGCGAGAATCTGGGTGTTATGTACACCAAAGAGGCGATGGAGCAGGCTCAAGGGCTTGGTCTCGACCTCGTCGAAGTGTCGCCCAACGCAGATCCGCCCGTGGCCAAGTTCCTCGATGTCGGCAAGTTCAAGTACGAGGCGCAGAAGAAGGCCAACCTCGCTCGCAAGAGCCAGAAGACGCAGGAGATCAAGGAGATCAAGATGCGTCCGAACATCGACGATCATGATTATGAGACGAAGATGAAGGCCATCCACAAGTTCATCGGTGAGGGCGACAAGGTCAAGGTGACGCTCCGCTTCCGCGGCCGCGAACTGAGCCATGGTCAGCTCGGCATGAACCTGTTGAAGCGCGTGCAGGACGACACTGCCGAGGACGCGAAGGTCGAAAGCTATCCGCGCATGGAAGGCCGTCAGATGCTGATGGTGCTCTCGCCGAAATAAGGCTCGGTGCAGCGGAATAGCGACGCTATTCCGCGCCCGGCGCCGAGCCCGGCTGGCGGCGCGCAAGCGCCGACCGACGGCGCGGATTTACTCCGCGCCGGCTCCGCTGCCTAAAATAACGGCGTCAAACCGCTGTTTCGATAGCATTGTATACTGTATCCAATTCTGCGTCGGATATGCAGTAGGGCGGCATCACGTACACGGTGTTCCCCAGCGGCCGCAGAAGCACATCCAACTCACGGAAATGATTGAGTAATCTCGGTCCGATCGCTGCCAGATAGCCGCCATCGGGCACCGGCACATCCATCGCCGCAATCGTCCCGATCCGCCGTTTTCCTGCCACACCCTCGATCCCATCAAGCCGCGCTTGTTGCCGAGCGCCCAGATCGGCGATCCGCTCGAGCATGGGCTCGTCGCGCCAGATCTCCAGATTGGCGACCGCCGCCGCGCAGGCGATCGGGTTCGCGGTGTAGCTCGACGAATGGAAGAACATTTTCGATCGATCATCGGACAGATGCGCATCGAAGATCGGCTGCGTCGCCATCGTCACCGCGAGCGGCACCGCGCCGCCGGTCAGCCCCTTGGACAGGCACAGGATATCCGGCACCACTCCGGCTTGCTCGCACGCTAGCAGGCTCCCCGTGCGCCCCCAGGCGGTCATCACTTCATCGGCAATGAATAGTACGTCGTGCCGCGCGCAGATCGCGCGCATCTCGGCCAGGACATGCGCCGGATAGATCAGCATCCCGCCAGCGCCGAGGATCAGTGGCTCGACGATGAACGCGGCCGGCTGCTCGCGGCACGCAGCCTCCAGCGCGTCGAGCGTTTCCTGCTCGCGGCCGGCCGCGGGAAAGGGGATCGTGCCGACATCGAACAGCAGGGGCGCATAGGCTTGGTTGAACACGCCGCGCGCGCCGACCGACATCGCGCCGATCGTGTCGCCGTGATAGCTATGCTCCATCACCAGGATGCGGTGCCGCGCTTCGCCGCGATTGGTCCAGAACCCTAGCGCCATCTTGAGCGCGACCTCGACGCTGGTCGATCCGCTGTCCGAATAGAAAACGTGGGTGAGGGCAGGGGGCATGATCGCGGTCAGCCCGCGCGCCAGCGTCTCGGCGGGTTCGTGCGTCCAGCCGGCATAGATGATCTGGTCGAGCTTTTGCGTCTGCGCGGCGATCGCCGCCATGATGCGCGGATGGCAATGGCCATGCGTCGTCACCCACCAGGATGAGATCGCGTCGATGACGCGGCGACCGTCAGCGGTGTGGAGCAATACGCCCTCGGCATGCGTCACCAGCGGTATCGGTTCGCCCAGCCCATGCTGAGTGAAGGGGTGCCAGACCG
Organism: Sphingomonas asaccharolytica NBRC 15499; assembly: GCF_001598355.1. Lineage (GTDB taxonomy): Bacteria > Pseudomonadota > Alphaproteobacteria > Sphingomonadales > Sphingomonadaceae > Sphingomonas > Sphingomonas asaccharolytica. The sequence goes on along the minus strand of NZ_BCYU01000043.1, from coordinate 32,484 downwards.
GCGAATTGCTCATCGGAAATCAGCCAGATTAAAATTAGCAGCGAAGGCAGCGGCGAGCGCGCCGGGATCGAGCGACTCGAGCATCGGCAGGCGGCCGAGCCGTTTGACCCCGCCCATAGCCGCGATCGTCGCCTCGCTATCCTCGACCGCATCGCCGACAAAGGCGATTCCGCGGATGTCCACCTTGCGTGTCCGCAACGCTTCGATCGCGGTGAGGCTGTGGCTGATCGTCCCGAGCGACGTCGCGGCGACAAGCACTACCGGCAACTGCCAGCGCGCCATCACGTCCGCGAACGTCGCGCGTCGCGTGAAGGGCACCAGCACACCGCCGGCGCCTTCGATCACCAGCGGGCGGTCGCGCGGCGGCGGCTCGAGTGCGTCGATGTCGATCGTCACGCCATCGATCTCCGCCGCGCGGTGCGGCGAGCAGGGGGTGGTCAGGCGATAGGCTTCGGGCAGCAGGCGCTCGGCGGGCAGGGCCGACAACCGGCCGACTCGCTCCAGGTCGCTGCCGTCGTCGAGCCCGGCCTGCACTGGTTTCCAGTAACAACCGTCGAGCGCGGCGGTCAGCGCGGCGGCGAACACGGTCTTGCCGATATCGGTGCCGGTGGCAGTGACGACGATCGCGGTCACAATGCCTCTTTCAGCGCCGCGGCTAGCGCATCGATCGTCGCAGCGTCGACATTGAGCGTGATCGACAGTCGCAACCGAGCAGTGCCGACCGGGACAGTCGGCGGGCGGATGCCGCGCACGTCGAAACCCTGTGCCTGGAGCCGGGCGGCAATCTCCATCGTCCGCGAGTCCTCGCCGACGATGACCGGCATGATCGGCGACTCACTGGCAACCGCACCAAGCGGTAAGAGGCGGTCATGGGCGTGGCGCACCAAGGCATCGAGCCTGGCAATCCGTTCCGGCTCGCGCTCGAGCAAAGCGAGGGCGCCGCGCACCGCCGCCGCCATCAGCGGGGACGGCGCGGTCGAAAAAATGAAGCCGCGCGCGCGGTTGATCAGGACATCGCACACCGCGCGCGAAGCGCAGACCAGCGCGCCCTCAGCCCCCAGCGCCTTGCCGCAGGTGCGCAAGGTGATGAGGTTGTCGCGGCCTTCCCATTGGGCGGCAAGCCCGCGCCCGCCCGGTCCGACCACGCCGGTCGCATGCGCCTCGTCGACGATCAGCACGGCATCCTCGCGGTCGGCGATCGCGACCAAGTCGGCAAGTGGGGCGCGGTCGCCGTCCATCGAATAGAGGCTCTCGACCGCGATCCATGGCCGGCCGCAGCCGCCCTTGCGCCGCCACTGCGCTATCGTTTCGGCGACGGCATCGGCGTCATTGTGCTCGACGGACGCGCGCGCGGCGCGGCCCAGCCGCATCCCGTCATGCACGCTGGCATGGATCAACTCGTCATGGACGACGAGATCGTCGGCACCAGGCAGCGCCGCGAATAGCCCACCGTTGGCGGCGAAGCCGGTGCTGAAATAGAGTGCGGCCTCGCTGCCGAACCAGTGCGCCGCTTCCGCTTCGAGCGCTTCATGCTCCTCGTGATTGCCGCGCAACAGGCGCGATCCGCCGGAGCCGATCGGCACGCCGCGCGCCAGCGCGTCGGCGACGATCGCCCTCATCTCGGGTGAGCCGGCAAGGCCGAGATAATCGTTCGACGCGAAATCGCGGCCGGTCCGTGCCGCCAGAGCACGCCGGCGATGGCGGCGGGTCAGCGCATCTAGATCGTCTTGGAGTTTCGCCTGGAACGCCGCGCCGGGCGGCTGGGGATCGGACAGACTCAAGCCGGCGGTTCCCACAATTCGATCGGATTGCCCTCGGGATCGTGGATGCGCGCGAACTGGCCGATCTCTGGTGAGTTCCATTCCGGCTTGACGATCACCTCGATCCCGCTGGCATTCAATTGTTCGAGCAGGCCGTCGAGGTCGCGGACGCGCAGGTTGAGCATATATTGGCGATCGCTCGGCCAATAATCGGTGCCCGCCTTGAACGGCGAGAAGACCAGCGGCCCGCCCTGGACGGTCCAGCTCCACTCGTCGGCGGCGCCGGTATCTTCGGCCGCGCAGCCCGCGCCGATGCCGAGATGCTCGCGATACCATGCATTGAGCGCGTCGGGATCCTGCGCGCGGAAGAATATTCCACCAACTCCGAGTACCGGCATTGCGTCCTCCTTTGTCAGGCCGCCTCGGCAGCCATCTCTCCGATCGCGGCATCGACCAGCCGGCGTTCGAGTGCCTTGACCCGTGCCGGCGCCTCGATCTTGTCGCCGGTCAGATCGGTTACATAGAATGTATCGACCGCGCGCTCGCCATAGGTCGCGACATGCGCCGAGTGGATTGTCACTTTCGACTGGAACAGCGCCTGGGCGAGCTGATGCAGCAAGGCTGGGCGGTCGCGCGCATTGACTTCGATCACGGTGAAGCGGTTCGAGGCATGATTGTCGACGAACGCCGCGGGATTGATGTCGAACGCCTCGGCGCGCGGCCGCGGTAGCGGCTTCGCCTTGAGCCGGTCGCTGAGCTTGTTGCGATTGGCCAGCGCATCCTCGATCGCGCGGCGCAACCGGGTCAGTTGGGCGGAATCGTCGAACGGGCGGCCGAGTGGATCCTGGACCAGGAAATTGTCGATCGCCATGCCGTCGCGCGTGGTGTGGATGCGCGCGTCGATGATGTTGCCGCCCGCCACGCTGATCGCCCCGGCGATGCGGTAGAACAACCCCGGATGGTCGGCGGCGTAAATCGTCACCAGGGTCGCACCGCGATCGCAATCGACCTGGCTGGCGATCGACAACGGCTCGTCGCCGGCCTCCGCCATCAGCTTCAGATTGGCGATCAGCGCATGGTCCGGTTCGGCCACCCAATAGGATTCGGGCAGGCGCTTGACGGTCGCCGCGAAGGTCTTGTCGTCCCAGCCGAGCGCGGCGGCGACCGCGTGCTGCTTTACGGCGACGCGTTCGCTCCGCCCCTTCTGCTTGTGGCCAAGCCGCAGCACTTCCTCCGCCGCCTCGTAGAGATCGGTCAGAAGCTGGCGTTTCCAGCCGTTCCACACGCCAGGGCCGACCGCGCGAATATCGACCACGGTCAAGGTCAGCAGCAATCGCAGCCGCTCGGGACTTTGCACCGCCTCGCAGAAATCGAGGATCGTCTTGAAGTCGGATAGATCGCGCTTGAACGCGGTCGCCGACATCAGCAGGTGATAGCGAACCAGCCAGGCGACCGTCTCGGTCTCCGCCGCGGTCATCCCGAAGCGCGGGCACAGCCGCTGCGCGACCTCGGCGCCGAGCACCGAGTGATCGCCGCCGCGCCCTTTGGCGATATCGTGCAGCAGCACCGCGACGTAAAGGACGCGGCGCGATGCGATCTGCTTCATGATCGCGTGGCTGAGCGGATGATCCTCGGTCAGGTCGCCGCGTTCGATCCGGCTCAACAGTCCGATCGCGTGGATGGTGTGCTCGTCGACCGTATAATGATGATACATGTCGAACTGCATCTGCGCGACGACGCGGCCGAAATCGGGTACGAAGCGGCCGAACACCCCGGCCTCGTTCATCCAGCGCAACGTGGTCTCAGGATTGTGGCGGCTGGTCAGCACCTCGAGGAACAAGGCGTTCGCTTCGGGGTCGCGGCGGATATCGTCGGCCAGCTTCGCATCGCGTGCGGCGGCGCGCATCGCCAGCGGATGGATTTCGAGGCCGTGGCGATCGGCCAGCACGAACATCTCGATCAACCGGCTGGGTTTTTGGGCGAGGAAATCCTCGCTGGGCAGCGCCAGCCGGCCACGGTCGAGCACGAATCCGTTGAGCTTACTCGGGCGACGGCGCAGTACCGGCAGGCCGAAGCGGCGCCCGCGCGTCGCGAATTTATCGTCGAGATGCGCCAGGAACACCCCGGTCAGGTCGCCGACCGCTTTCGCCTGCAGGAAGTAATAATGCATGAAGCGCTCGACCTTGGACTTGCCCGGTCGGTCGGCGAAGCGCATCCGCTCGGCGATCTCGCGCTGCATGTCGAACGTGAGGCGGTCTTCGGCGCGCCGCGACAGCGAATGAAGGTGGCAGCGCACTGCCCATAGGAAATTGTCGGCGCGGTGAAACTGGGCATATTCGGCGCGAGTGAACAGCCCGACGTCGACCAGTTGCGCGGCGTTCTGGACGTTATAGGCATATTTGCCGATCCAGAAGAGCGCGTGGAGATCGCGCAGCCCGCCTTTGCCTTCCTTGACATTGGGTTCGACGACATAGCGTGTGTCGCCCATGCGTTTGTGGCGCAAGTCGCGCTCGGCAAGCTTTTCGGTGATGAACACGCGGGCGGTATCCGACTGGACCTCGACCTTGAAGCGGCGCGCCGCCTCATCGTAAAGGTGCTGGTCGCCCCAGACATAACGCGCCTCGAGCAAGGCGGTGCGGATCGTCACGTCGCCCTTTGCCTGGCGCACCATGTCGTCGAGGCTGCGGGTGGACTGGCCGACTTTCAGCCCCAGATCCCATAAGGCATAGAGCATCGATTCGACGACCTGCTCGTGCCAGGGCGTTTCCTTCCACGGCGTCAGGAAGCCGATATCGACATCCGAATGCGGCGCCATCTCGCCGCGGCCATAGCCGCCGACCGCTATCAGGGTCAGGCGCTCGGCGGCGGTCGGATTGCTCAGCCGATAGAGCCGCTCGACGGTGAAATCGTAGAGCAGGCGCAGGATCTGGTCGATCAGGAACGCCTGGCTGGCGGCGATCTCCAGCCCGCGCGACGGATGTTCGAGCAGCCGGCGCTCGATCTCGGCGCGGCCCGATTGCAGCGCCTGCTTGAGCAACGCGGTCGCCGCCTGGCGGAGCTTGGTACGGTCGTCGCCTTCCAGCGCCTTGAGCGCGTCAGCCAATATGCGGCGATCGATGATCGCGCGGCGGTGGGGCAGGCTATCGAAGCGTGCGGGCATGAGCCGGCGATAGTCGCGAACGCGCGCGGCGTCACGCGTGGTTATGGCCTAGAATTTGTTTCAGCGAAGCGAAGCGGCGGCGGTGCCGGGCCGCTTCCCCTAGCGGCCGTGCTGGAGCCCCTCGGCGGTCCAGCCGAGATCGAAGCGCTCGCGATTGGCGAAGAACGCAGAGATCTCGCCGCGCAGGCAATCGCTGACCCATGGCAGCGGCAGGCCGACGGCGCGGGCGTAGTTGCGGGCGAATCCAAGCGCATAGACCGGGGCGGAGAAACCATCGAAGCGCGCCTGCTCGATTGCTTCGAGATGGCGCACCGCCATCCGGGTCACGTCGGCGACTTCGGCCAGCGACAATCCCAATTTCTCACGTGCCGACCGCAATGCCCGGCCCACCGCATCGGCGGACAGGAGCGGCATATTGCGGTCGAGTTCCTCTCCAAACAAATCCATCAAAAGTCCCCCGACTCGATTGGAGGATCGCACCATTGTGTCGCCACCGCAACGACCCCGCCCTGCCAGGACGGCCTTTGCGGCTGACAAAGCGTCCGAATTTGGGTCGCTTAGATGGTTTGCGGCGCCGTAATCTTACTGTAATGGCCTTGGCGGGGCGCCTCTTTGGGTGCGGGGTGGGAATGATGAACCTTGAGCCGCCGGTAGCGCCGGAACGGACACAATCGCGGCTCGCTTCGCGCCTGCTGGTGGAAACGCAGCTGACCAGCCTGGTCCGGGCGATCGCTATCGTGCGAAAACTTACCGGCGGGTCGTTCGTGTTCGATCGCGGCATCTTCTTCCTGGCGATATTGCGCGCGAGCGGCGACGTGCTGGCCGACTGGCCCAATGCGCCGCGTAGCCAGGCCGAGAATGGCGGCATCAGCATCAACGCGCTGTCACAGTCGCTGCATCGCCCGTTCGAAACCGTTCGCCGCCACGTCAATGCGCTGATCGATGCCGGATTGTGCGCGCGCACAAGTAATGGCGTGGTGATCCCAATTGCGTTGCGCGACGATCCGGACGTCGCGGCATTGCTGGTCCATTTGCACGATTCGCTGGTCTGGCTGGCCGACGAATTCCATGCCTTCGACATGCCGCTCCCGCGGACCGCGACAGTCGATCACCCCTATCGCGCCGATATCACGCTGGCGGCGTCGATCGACCTGGCGCTGGGCGCGTTCGACAATGTCGGATTATTCGTATCGGACTGGCTGGAGCTCGCCATCGTCGGGGCGGTGCTGGTGGCGAGCGTGCGGCGGATCACGCTCGATAGCGAATTGGCACGCCGTTATTCGGAAACCGCGACCTTCGTGCCGATCGATCAACGCGACCCGGTGTCGGCAGCGGCCATCGCGCGCGCGCTGACGATCCCCTATTCGACGGTGCGGCGCCAGATCCTGGCGACGGTCGCGGCCGGCAAGCTGGTCGAGCGCGGACGCGGCGTGTTGCTGTCCGACGGTTTGCTCGCCGGGCCGGGCGCCGCGATCATGGGAGCGACGGCGACGATGCGGACCGCAGCGCTGTTCGGGCGAATGGTGCCCGGCGGCTTCCCATTCAGCGATCCCAAAAGCGCTTATGTCGCGGGACGGCCGGCGCTGGTGGCCTTCAGCTGAGAGAGGCTGCGGATAGCCAATCCGCTGCGACCCGCCCCAGATCGGCGGCGAGTGTCCGCGTGACCCACTTTTCGGGTAGGTCCACGATGCGCGCATAGGCTCGCGCGACTGCAATCGTCGCGCTGGGCCCTGGCCATGCGAGCGAAATCCGAACTCTGGATCGCATTGACCGTCTGCAGGGCACTGCCGGCCCGGCGTGCCACGTCATCCAGCGACAAGCCCATCCTCAACCGGCCGCGCCACAGCGCCTCGCCGATCTGGCTGGGCGCGGAAATCGCCCTTCCTTCCATCTCCGCCGTCCGATGATCTGGTGCCGGACCGCGGTCGTCGCGGTCCATCCAATCCCTCCTGTCCCCGGAACGATCTCTGCCATAGGCACAGAATGGCCGCAACGGTCCTAACACTCCAAGCGGACGATTTAGCTCGACAATCTGGCGCTAACCGTCGTGCGCGAGCCGTTTCAGGCGATACAGCGCGTCCAGCGCCTCGCGCGGGCTGAGCGCGTCGACATCGAGGCTGTCGAGTTCGGCGCGGACGGCATCGCATTCCTCTTCCTCCGCCTCGATCGCGGCGGCGAACAGCGGCAAGTCGTCGAGTCCCGCGGCAAGCCCCCCGGTCTTGGCGCGACCCGCTTCTAGCTTGGACAGTACCGCCTTGGCGCGCGCGATCGTCGCTGGCGGCAGGCCGGCGAGGCGCGCGACCGCGAGACCGTAGGACCGGTCGGCAGGCCCCTCGGACACTTCATGGAGCAGGACCAGCTCACCTTTCCACTCGCGCGCGCGGACATGGTGGAGGCTCAGCGCATCACAGCGTTCGGCGAGCCGCGTCAGTTCGTGATAATGCGTCGCGAACAGGCAGCGGCAGCGATTGTCCTCATGGATCGCCTCGACCACTGCCCAGGCGATGGCGAGACCGTCATAGGTCGAGGTACCGCGTCCGACCTCGTCGAGGATGACGAAGCTGCGCGGCGTGGCTTGCGCCAGGATCGCCGCGGTCTCGACCATTTCGACCATGAAGGTCGACCGCCCGCGCGCGAGATTGTCCGACGCGCCGACGCGGCTGAACAATTTGTCGACCAGTCCGAGTTCGGCGCGTGCCGCCGGGACGTAACTGCCCGCCTGGGCGAGCACCGCGATCAGTGCGTTCTGGCGCAGGAAAGTCGACTTGCCGCCCATGTTGGGGCCGGTAACCAGCCACAGGCGGGAGGTTTCGGAAAGCACGCAATCGTTGGCGACGAAGCGCTCGCCGCTGCGCTGGACGGCGGCTTCGACCACCGGATGGCGCCCGCCTTCGACCTCGAAACAGGCATGATCGACCAAGCTGGGCCGGGCCCAGCCATCCTCGGCGGCGCGCTCGGCCAGCCCGGCGGCGACGTCGAGCCGGGCCAGCGCGTCGGCAGTCGCCGCGATCGCCTCGCGACCGGCGAGCGCGGTCTGGGTCAGTTCCTCGAGATGCGCGGCCTCGGCAGCCAGCGCGTGGCTGCCGGCCTGGGTGACCTTCATCGCCAGTTCGTGGAGTTCGGGCGCGTTGAAGCGGACGACGCCGGCCAGCGTCTGGCGATGGGTGAACCCGCTGTCGGGCGCCATCAGCGGATCGGCTGCCTTGGCGGGAACCTCGACATGATAACCGAGCACGCCGTTATGGCGAATCTTGAGCGCGCTCGTGCCGGTGCGGTTGCGATATTCCGCTTCGAGCGCGGCGATCGCGCGGCGGCCGCCGGCGCCGATATCGCGCAGATCGTCGAGCGCGGTATCATATCCTTCAGCGATATAGCCCCCGTCGGAGGCATCGATCGGCGGGGCAGGGACGAGCGCGCGCTTGAGCAGGTCGATCAGCGACCCGTGGCCGCGCAGCCGAGGCACGATGTCCTGGAGCAAGGGCGGCGGCGCATCGAGCGTGTCGATCCGCTCGCCGAGCAACCAGGCGCCGTCGAGGCCGTCGCGCAGCTGCCCGAGATCGCGCGGGCCGCCACGACCGGCGACCAGGCGTCCGAGCGCCCGGCCGATATCGGGCAGGCTGCGCAAGGTCGCGCGCAGGCTCTCGCGCAAGGCGCCATCGTCATGCAGTCGTTGGACGAGATCGAGCCGCGCCTCGATTGCCGCACGATCCATCAGCGGCGCGCCGATATCGCCGGCAAGCAACCGCGCACCGGCGCCGGTCACGGTGCGGTCGACCGCGTCGAGCAGGCTGCCTTTGCGCTGGCCGGTCTGGGTCTGGGTGAGTTCCAGGCTGTCGCGTGTCGCGGCGTCGATCGCCATCGCTTCGCCGGCGTTGCCGATCCGGGGCGGACGCAGGAACGGCAGCGAGCCTTTCGCAGTATGGTCGAGATAGGCGACCAGACCGCCGGCCGCGGCCATGCCGGCGCGGCTCAATTGCCCTAAGCCATCGAGGGTGGCGACCCCGTAAACGCGCTTCAGCCGCGTTTCGGCAGCGGTCGAATCGAACTCGCCGCGCGGACGCAGCACGGTGGCGTAATGTTCGAACGCGCTTCCCTCGCTCGCCAGTATTTCGGCCGCGTTCAGGCGCGCAAGTTCGGCGGACAGTCCACCGGCATCGGTCTCGACCAATTCAAACCGCCCGGTCGAAACGTCGGCGGCAGCGACAGCGACGCCGCTCGCGGCTTCTCCGATCGCGACGCACCAATTGGCGGTGCGCGAATCGAGCAGGGCTTCTTCGGTCAAGGTGCCGGCAGTCACCACGCGGATGATTGCCCGCGCGACCAAGGCCTTGGACCCGGCGCGCCTCTTGGCTTCGGCGGGCGTCTCGACCTGATCGGCGATGGCGACGCGATGCCCGGCCTTGATCAGCCGTTGCAGATAACCGACCGCGGCGTGTGCCGGCACGCCGCACATCGGGATCTTCTCGCCATCATGCTCTCCCCGTGCGGTCAGCGCGATGTCGAGCACGGCGCTGGCGATCTTCGCGTCGTCGAAGAACAATTCGAAGAAATCGCCCATCCGGTAGAATAACAGGCAATCACCAGCCTCCGCCTTCAAGGCGAGATACTGGGCCATCATCGGGGTCGGGGCGGCGTCAGCCATTGGCGTCGGTTAGCCCAGCCGATCTGCGGCGCAAATCCCGCTTTTGCCCTTTACTGTGGGTAAAGTGTGCGGATTTCCGCCAGGCGGGCGGAGCATCCTTGTCGGCAAAAGTACATCAAGGGTCCGCAAGCCGGTTTCCTTCTCCCCGACGCGCACCTAAAGACGAGCGGAACAGAGAGGACCAGGATGGCCGACGAATCTTCCGTGCAATTTTCCGACCGCGAAGCATTGCTGTTCCATTCGGAGGGGCGGCCCGGCAAGATCGAGATCATCGCGTCGAAACCGCTGACGACGCAGCGCGACCTGGCGCTGGCCTATTCGCCCGGCGTGGCCATTCCGGTGCAAGCGATCGCCGACGACCCCGCGACCGCCTATGATTATACCGCCAAGGGCAATCTGGTCGCGGTCATCTCGAACGGCACCGCGATCCTGGGCATGGGCAATCTCGGCGCCTTAGCCTCCAAGCCGGTGATGGAAGGCAAGGCGGTCCTCTTCAAGCGGTTCGCCGATGTCGATGCGATCGATATCGAACTCAAGACCGAGGATGTGAACCGCATCATCGACGCGGTCGAGCTGATCGAGCCGAGCTTCGGCGGCATCAACCTCGAGGACATCAAGGCGCCCGAATGCTTCATCATCGAGCAGACCCTGCGCGAGCGGATGAACATCCCGGTCTTCCATGACGACCAGCACGGCACCGCGATCATCACCGCGGCGGGCCTGATCAACGCCTGCCTGCTGACCGGGCGGCACCTTTCGGACATCAAGGTCGCGGTCAACGGCGCGGGGGCGGCGGCGATCGCCTGCACCGAGTTGATCAAGGCGATGGGCGTGCGGCCGGACAATGTCATCATGTGCGACCGCTCGGGCGTGATCTACAAGGGCCGCGATAAGGTCAATCAATGGCAATCGGCGCATGCCGTCGATACCGAGAAACGGACCCTGGAAGACGCGCTGCAAGGCGCCGACGTCTTCCTCGGCCTGTCGGCGGCGGGCGCGCTCAAGCCCGAGATGGTCAGGAACATGGCCAAGGCTCCGATCATCTTCGCGATGGCCAATCCCGAGCCCGAAATCCGTCCCGAACTGGCCAAGGAAGCGCGCCCCGACGCGATCATCGCGACCGGCCGATCCGATTATCCCAACCAGGTCAACAACGTGATCGGCTTTCCGTTCATCTTCCGCGGCGCGCTCGACGTACGCGCGACCGGGATCAACGAGGAAATGAAGATCGCCGCCGCGCATGCGATCGCCGAACTGGCGCGTGAGGCGGTGCCCGAGGAAGTCGCCGTCGCTTATGGCGTGCGCCATACGTTCGGCCCCGACTATATCATCCCGGCGCCGTTCGATCCGCGGTTGATGGAATTGGTCCCCGCCGCTGTCGCCAAGGCGGCGATGGATTCGGGAGTCGCGACCAAGCCGATCCTCGACATGGCGGCCTATCGCCAGCAGCTGCGCGGCCGGCTCAACCCGACCACCGGCGTGCTCGCCCAGGCCTATGAAGGTGCCCGCGCACAACCCAAACGCGTGCTGTTCGCGGAAGGCGAAGAGGAAGTCGTACTGCGCGCCGCGGTGGCGTTCCGCGAGGGCGGTTACGGCACGCCGGTGCTGGTTGGTCGCGACGACGTCCACGACCGGCTGCGTGCGCTCGGCGTCAAGGACGTCGAGAGTTACGAGGTCCATAACAGCCGCACTTCGGCCCTGGTGCCGCGGATGGTCGACTTCCTTTATCAGCGGCTCCAGCGTCGCGGCTATCTGCGTCGCGATTGCGAGCGGATGATCAATCAGGACCGCAACATCTTCGGCGCCGTCCTGCTCCAGCTCGGCGAGGCCGATGCGATGATCACCGGCGTCACGCGGACTTATGCCCAGACGATGCGCGAAGTGCGCAAGGTGATTGACATCGAGGCCGGGCGGACCGCATTCGGCATCCATGTCATGGTCGGCCAGACGCACACCGTGTTCATGGCCGATACCACGATCAACGAGCGCCCCAGCGCCGAAGAACTCGCCGACATCGCCGAGCAGACCGCGGCCGTCGCACGCCGCATGGGCCACGAACCGCGCGTCGCGTTCCTGAGCTATTCGACCTTCGGCAATCCCGAGGGACGCTGGCTCGAGAATCTGCGTGCCGCGGTGGGCGTGCTCGATCAGCGCCAGGTGAGCTTCGAATATGAAGGCGAGATGGCGCCCGATGTCGCGCTTAACCCGCGCCAATTGGCGAATTATCCGTTCGCCCGGCTGTCGGGGCCGGCCAATGTCCTGATCATGCCCGGGCTGCAATCGGCCAATATTTCGGCCAAATTGCTGCGCGAACTCGGCGGCGACGCGGTGATCGGGCCGATGCTGGTCGGGCTGGAAAAGCCGGTCCAGATCGCGCCGATGACCTCGACCGCGAGCGAGCTGGTTACGCTGGCGGTACTCGCCGCTGGTGGGGTCGCTCGCTGATCTAAATCTCCTTCGAACGGTGCAGCTCTTGCTGCTACGTTTGTAGCATGCTACAAACGTAGCAGGAGGTTGTGATGATTGATTCGCTGCCGCGCCGCGAGCGCGAGATTTTCGAGATCCTGTGCGGGCTGGGAGAGGGCACCGCCGCCGCGATCCGCGGCGCGATGACCGATCCGCCGAGCGATTCGGCGGTGCGCGCCTTGCTCGCGCGGCTGGTGGCCAAGGGCCTGATCGCGCATCGCACCGAGAATCAGGCCTATGTCTATGCGCCGGCGGCGCGGACCGACACGGTCGCAGAGAATGCGCTGCAGCGGTTGGTCCAGACCTTCTTCCATGGATCGGCGGCGAGCGCCGCGACCGCCTTGCTCGGCATGGAGCCGCGGCTGGGGTCCGACGAGATCGACGCGTTGCAGCGCATGATCGACCAGGCACGAAAGGGGGCGAAGTGATGTTCGCATTGCTTGTCGACCTCGGCTGGAAGTCGGCGCTGATCGCCGGCCTCACGTTGCTCGCGCATGCCGCGATGCGTCACCGGCCTGCAGCGGAGCGTGCCGCGTTGCTCCAGGCGGCGTTGCTGGCGTTGCTCGCCTTGCCGTTTTTCGCGCGCCTGCTGCCGGCGCTCGATCTTGCGTGGCTGCCCGCGCTTCCCGGCGCACCCGTGGCCGAGGCGCCGACCCCTCCGCCGGTAATGGCCGCGGCGGCAGCTCCGGTGCGTGCGGCGGGGGGCGGCGGGACGGACGTCATCCTGATGCTCTACGGCGCCGGAGTCGCGGCCCTGTTGCTGCGGTTCGTCGCCGGGGTTTGGACATTGTTGCGATGGACGCGCGAGGCGCGGGCGCCACTCGACCCGCACTGGCAGCGGACGCTCGATCGAGAGGCCGTCGGGATCGGCCGGCCGCTCCGCCTATTGGTGTCGCCCCGTGCGGTCACGCCGCTCAGTTGGGGGATCACGCCCGCCTGGATCCTGATCGGCCCGGTGACGCACGACTTGCCCGACCAGGCCGACGCGGTGATCGCGCACGAACTGGCGCATATCCGCCGCTTCGACTGGCTGGGGCTGGTCGCCGCCCGCGTCGTGACGGCATTGTTCTGGTTCAATCCGCTGGCATGGTTGATCGCCCGCGAACTGGCACGCGCGTCCGAGCTCGCCGCCGATGCCGATGCGCTGGGCCGGATCGATCGCTACGATTATGCCGAGGCGTTGCTCGTGGTCGCGGGCGGTGGGCTCGTGCATCGCGAAGCCAACGGCATGGCCTTCACCCGGACCGCGCTCGCCCGCCGCATCACGACGGCGCTGGACGGCGGCACCGGGCGGCGCATGCGACCGCTGGTGCCGGCGGCCCTGCTGCTCGTCTCGCTCGGCGTTGCTGGACCGCTGGCCGCGGCGCGGATCGTCAGGGCGATAGCGGTCGCACCGCTTCCATCCGCGCCCGACGCGCCGCTGCCTCCGCCGCCGCCCGTGCCCGATCCGCAACGCCCGGCCAGCGCCGACCCGACAGCCTCGTCCTGGTCGGCTGCGGTCAAGAGTGCAGGCCGATCCGCGGGCTCGGCGCTGAAATCGCTGGGTGGCGGGTTAAAGGCGACCCTGTCCTTGCCGCATCCGGTGCCGAGCGCCATCCCGGACCCGCGCCCCGCGGCGGTGGTCAGACCCTTGGTAGAGGTTTCGCCGGCCGCCGCTAGGATCATCGGACGGACCGGCGCGCAGGTGATCAGGGGCCCTGACGGCATCTCCTTGATCGGCGGCGCGCCCGAGGACGAAGGCGTGGCGGAAGCGCGCCGCGGCGCGGAGGAGGCGCGCAAGGGCAGGATCGAGGGCATGCGCGGCGCGGCCGACGGGTTCCGCTCGAGTGCCGAGGAACTCGAGCGCCAGGCCAATGATCCGGGACAGGAGCCCGGTACGCGCGAGGCCCTTTTGTCGAACGCGCGCAATCTCCGCGCTCGTGCGGCCACTATCGACGAACAAGTGAAGAAGCTGACCGGCGGCTAGCCGCCGCCATCATCCATCCCAGCAACGGCAAGCGCGATTCCGCGCCACGGGACCGGCTTGCCCAATTATCGGAGGTACGCATGCGATTCACTTTCTATGCCGTCGCAATCCTGCTTGGCGCTTGCGTCGATCGACCGGCGCTGAGCAGCGAGCCGCGCTTGAGCGTCCGGGTCGCGGATGTCGTGACCGACACGCCATCGGGCCGGGCCGAGCTGCGCCAACGCGTGGTCGATGCGACGCAGCGGTTTTGCACAGTTCACGGGGCCGAGATCACGCCGTACGAGTCGCGCGAGGATCCGAGCTACTGCCCCGATATGGCGCGGTCATGGGCGATGAGCGGGATGACGCGCGACATGCGTCGCGCCTATGCGCTGGCGCGCCGCGAAGCAAAGGTGCGCGGCAGCGCGCCCTGATTTCGGATCGGCGGCCTCACCCAACCGCGTCGCGTGAGGGCTGCGCTGGACATGGCGCTCAGCTATCATACATCTGTCGCATGGCAGGTGACGCGCATGGCTGATGCTTTCGGCGGTTCGGTGCCGCTCTACCTGCTGATCGGCGGGGTGATCGTCTTGATGGTGCTGGCGCGGCGATTCCGCGTGGTCGGGCGCCTGTTGTCGATGACAGCGCTGGTCGTCTCGCTTGGTCTGATCGTGATGCTGGTCGGCGAGCGCGGGCGGTTCGATCCGATGTTCGCGCGGGTCGCCAAGATCCTGCACCTTGAGGACGGGCAACAGGTCGTCGGCAAGGAAATGCGCGTGCCGATGGCCGATGATGGCCATTTCTGGGTGACCGTCCGGTTCGGCCAGGTCGAGCGCAAGATGCTGGTCGACAGCGGCGCGACGGTGACCGCTCTGTCGACCGATACCGTCGAAGCGGCGGGGCTGCGGCTCAGCCCGAGCCCGTTCCCGATGATCATCCAGACCGCCAATGGATCGGTCCGCGCCGATACCGCGACCGTGCCCGAATTGCGCATCGGCAACATCGTCGCGCGCGATCTCCCCGTCGTGAGCTCGCCGGCGTTCGGCGACATGGACGTGATCGGGATGAATTTCCTGTCGCGGCTCAAGAGCTGGCGGGTGGAGGGGCGGACGCTGATTTTGACGCCGAACCATCCGCAGAATGCGAATGGTGCCGCTATGATCTCCTAACCCTCTCCCTGTGGGAGAGGGATCTAAGCGTCGATCGACGTGCCCAGCGCCGCGTTGACCAGGCCGCCGTCGACCACCAAAGTATCGCCGACGACATAGTCCGAGGCGCGGCTGGCGAGGAAGATCGCGGCGCCGGCCATGTCCTCGTCGGTGCCGATACGGCGCATCGGAATGTTCTTGGCGACCTCGTCGCCGTGATCGCGCGCGGCGCGGTTCATCTCGCTGGCGAAGGCGCCGGGGGCCAGGCTGGTGACGATGATCGCGTCCTTGATCAGCCGCGCCGCCATCCGCTTGGTGAGATAGATCAGCGCCGCCTTGGAGGCGTGATAGCTGTACGTCTCCCACGGATTGAGCCGCAGCCCGTCGATCGAGGTGATGTTGATGACCTTGCTCGGCTTGTCGTAGCTCGCCTGCGCCTTGAGCAGGCCGTGCAGCGCCTGGGTCAGGAAGAATGGCGATTTGACGTTCAGGTCCATCACCTTGTCCCAGCCGCTCTCGGGGAATTCCTCGAACGGCACGCCCCAGGCGGCGCCGGCATTGTTGACGAGGATGTCGAGATGATCCTCATGCTCGGCCAGCTTGGCGGCGAGCGCCTTGCAACCGTCGACGGTCGAGACGTCCATCGGCAACGGAATGCAGTTCGGGCCGAGTTCGGCGGCGGTTTCCTCGCAGGCCGGCGCCTTGCGCGAGGAGATGTACACCTTGGCGCCCTGCGCGATATAGCCCGCGGCGATCATCTTGCCGATGCCGCGCGATCCCCCGGTGATCAGCGCGACGCGCCCCTCGAGGCTGAAGAACTTGCTGGTGTCCATCTATCTGCTCCCATTTTCTAAATACCGTCATCCCAGCGAAAGCTGGGATCTCGCGCCGCTTAGGGGCGCCGTCACCGCGCCGTCGCTCGAGGCCCCAGCTTTCGCTGGGGTGACGGGCTAGTTCGTTCGTCCGTTCACCCCCCGCGCTTCAGCGTTTCCCGCGCGATGATGAGCTGCTGGATCTGGCTAGTGCCTTCGTAAATGCGGAACAGGCGGACGTCGCGGTACAGTCGTTCGATGCCGTAATCGGCGATATAACCGGCGCCGCCATATATCTGCACCGCGCGATCGGCGACGCGGCCGACCATCTCGCTGGCGAAATATTTTGCCGCGGCGGATTCCATCACGACGTCCTTGCCTTCGTCCTTGGCCGCCGCCGTCTCGAGCACCAAAGCGCGCGCGGCGAGCGCTTCGGTCTTCGAATCGGCGATCATCGCCTGGATTAATTGATGCTCGGCGATCGGCTTGCCGAATTGCTTGCGCTCGCTGGCATAGGCCACGCAATCGGCGATCAGCCGTTCGGCGACCCCTACGCAGACCGCCGAGATATGCAGCCGTCCGCGGTCGAGCACGCGCATCGCGATCTTGAAACCCTCGCCTTCGGCGCCGAGCCGGTTCTCGACCGGCACCACGACCTCGTCGAAGATGACGTCGGCAACTTTCGCGCCTTTCTGTCCCATTTTCTTCTCGGATTCGCCGATCGAAACCCCAGCAAGGTCGCGCGGCACCAGAAAGGCGGAGACGCCGCGCCCGCCGGGTTCGTCGCCGGTGCGGGCCATGACGGTGAACAGGTCGGCCTTGTCGGCATTGGTGATGAAGCGCTTGGTGCCCGACAGGCGATAGGCTTGGCCATCCCACACCGCCTTGGTCTTCACCGCGCCCGAATCGGAGCCGACATCGGGTTCGGTCAGCGCGAAGCTGGTGATGATCTCGCCGCTCGCGATTTTGGGCAGCCACTCGGCTTTCTGCTCAGGACTGCCTGCCATCACGAGTCCCTGGCTGCCGATGCCGACATTGGTGCCGAAGCTCGAGCGGAACGCCGGGGTAGTGCGGCCGAGCTCGATCGCGACCTTTACCTCTTCGAGCATGGTCAGGCCGAGGCCGCCATATTCCTCCGCGATCGACAGGCCGAACAGGCCCATCGCCTTCATTTCCTGGGTGACGTCGTCCGGAATGGCGTCCTGCGCTTCCACATCGGCTTCCAGGGGTCGCAGCCGCTCGGCCACGAAGCGGCGGATGGTGTCGATCAATGCGTCGAAGGTTTCGGCGTCGAGCGCCATGTGCCTCTCCCGTTGTTCCGCAAGTGCGATGCCTCAAAGCCGTGAGTCCCGCAAACCCGAAATTCGAAAAGTCGGATTGACCGGCCTCAAGCCCCCTCTATGCTGCATGAAAAATACATGCAGGAGAATGGAATGCGGTTTCAGGGCAAGCGCGCCGTGGTCACTGGCGGCGCCTCCGGTATCGGTCGCGCGACGGCGCTGCGATTGGTCGAGGAAGGCGCCGATGTCCTGATTGGCGATGTCGATGTCGCGGGCGGCCAGGAACTCGCCGAGACCTCGAACGGCCGCATCCGCTTCCAGAAAACCGACGTGACGCAAGTCGCCGATATTGAGGCGTTGCTGACCGCCGCCGATGCCGCGGGCGGGCTCGATATTCTGTTCAACAATGCCGGCGCGGCGGGCGCGCGCGACAAGATCGACGAGATTTCGCCTGACGATTGGGATCGCACGATGAGCCTGTTGCTGCGATCGGTGGCGATGGGCATCCGCTATGCCGCGCCGCTGATGGCGAAGCGTGGCGGCGGAGCGATCGTCAATACGTCGAGCGTCTCGGCGCTGGGCAGCGGTTATGCGCCGACCGCTTATTCGACGGCCAAAGCGGGCGTGCTGCACCTGACCAAAGTCGCCGCCGCCGACCTCGCCAAGCTCAATATCCGCGTCAACGCGGTGGTGCCGGGGTTCATTACCACCAACATCTTCACCTCGGCGCTGGGGCTCGAAGGAGCGGTGCGCGATCATGTCAACGGCGTGATCGCCCAGACCGCCGCTCATGCCCAGCCGGTGCAACGCGCCGGCCGGCCCGAAGACATTGCGGCCGCGGTCTCGTATCTGGCGAGCGATGACGCCGCTTTCGTTACCGGCACGCATATCCTGGTCGATGGTGGCATGCTGATCGGCACGCGCGCTAGCTGGGACGACAATGTGCCCGGCCTGTTCTCGTCACTGGAGGCGGCCGCCTCGTGAGCAAGCTGGCGACGCCGGCGGCGCGGCGGCTGTCGACCTGGACCACGGCAAGCTACGGCTTCGGGTCGGTTGCTTACGGCGTCAAGGATGCCGGGTTCGGTACGTTCCTGCTGATCTTCTACAATCAGGTGGTCGGGCTCGACGCCTCGACGGTCGGGTTGGTCATTTTCATCGCGCTCGTCTGCGACGCGTTCGTCGACCCACTGATCGGCGTGTTGTCGGACCGCACCCGGGGCCGCTGGGGGCGGCGCCATCCATGGATGTATTCGGCGGCGCTGCCGATCGCGATTGGCTGGTTGCTGTTGTGGAATCCACCGCATTTGAGCAGCGGCGCCACGCTTGTCTGGCTGTTCGTGACCGCGGTCGTCGTGCGCAGCGCGGTCAGTTGCTACGAAGTGCCGTCGCAGGCGCTGACGCCCGAACTGACCTCCGATTACGACGAGCGCACGCGGATCACCTCCTACCGCTATCTGTTCGGCTGGGCGGGCGGGCTGACGATCCTGTTGCTCGCCTATGGCGTGTTCCTGACCCCGTCGGCCGCCTATCCCAACGGCCTGCTCAATCGCGTCGGCTACGGCCATCTGGCGATTGCCAGCGCCGTCATCATGGTGGTCGCTATCCTGGCCTCGGCGTTCGGCACGCATCACGAAATCGCGCGGTTGCCCAAGACGGTCGTCCGCAGCCAGACGCTCGGCGAGCATTTCCGCGAGCTGTGGGAGACGGTCAAGAACCGCGGGTTCCTGATCCTGATGCTGGCGGGCATCTGCGCCTATACCAATCAAGGGATCAGCTACGCGCTGTCCAACTATACCTATAGCTATGTCTGGCAATTCCAGTCCTGGGCGTTGCAGCTATTGCCCTTCGCGCTGATGCTGGGTGCGGCGCTCGCCTTCCTCATTGCGCCGGCGGTCGGCAAGCGGATGAGCAAACCCCACGCCGCGATGGGGTTCGTGCTGGCTGCTACGGTGTTCCATACCATGCCTTATTGGCTTCGCTTTGCCGGCGTGACTCCCCAGCCGGGATCGAGCGCGCTGGTGTTCCTGCTGCTGCCGATCTTCGTCACCGCGACCGCGCTCAGCGTCTCGTCGTTCATCCTGGGCGCGTCGATGATGGCCGACGTTGTCGAGGATTCGGAAGCACGAACCGGCCGCCGGTCGGAGGGTGTCTATTTCGCCGGGTCGTTCTTCGTCCAGAAATGCACGTCCGGCCTGGGCATCATGATCGTCGGCCAGCTGCTCGATCTCGTGTCGTTTCCCAAGGGCGCCAAGCCCGGCATGGTGCCGATCGCGGTGATCGACCATCTGACGCTCGCCTTCATCCTGATCTACGGCTCACTGGCGATCGTCGCGGCCGTCCTGTTTTCCAAATTCCCGTTCGGCCGCACCGAACATGAAGCGCGGCTGGCGCGGATGATCGCGGCGGCCGAGGCCGAGGGAGCCCCCCACGCACCGTGATAGCGGTAGCGATTCGCTGAATATCGGCCACAAAATATGGGTAGCGCAGGTGTGCGTCGGGTCCGCGCGATACCGCATTTGGGCATTCACCGGCGACGAAACACAGTTCGTCGTGAAAGGTTCCGTTCATCGTGCCGACAGGGTTCCCATGTCGGTTTTGTCCACCTAACCCACCATCAACACTTCAACGGACCTTTGGGGGGTCGCATGAAATTTGGTGGTTTGGCAGCGCGATTCGCGCTGGTGGCGCTCTGCGCCCTGGCGACGACGGTGCCGGCACAGGCTCGGTTCTGGCAATGCGCTCCCTATGCGCGTGAGATTTCGGGCATTCAGATTTTCGGCAATGCCAACACCTGGTGGTCGCAGGCTGCCGGCAAATATGAGCGCGGCAATGCGCCCAAGGTTGGCGCAGTCCTCGCCTTCGCGTCGTTCGGTCGCATGCCGCTCGGCCACGTCGCGATGGTCTCGGCGATCGTCAGCGAACGCGAGGTTCTGCTGACCCACGCCAATTGGTCGCGTCGCGGCGGCGTCGAAACCAATGTCCGCGCGATCGACGTTTCGCCCCAAGGCGATTGGAGCCAGGTCAAGGTCTGGTACGGTCCGACCGGCGGGCTGGGCACCACGGTCTATCCGACCAAGGGCTTCATCTACGGTGCCGGCGCGCCGAAGATGGATAATGACGACAGCGACCAGTTCGACACCTCGCGCAGCAGCCAGACGATCGCCACGATCGCTCCGGTCGGTGCGCGCGGCGTGGTCGGCGTCCGCGACTGAGCGAGCCGGCCGGGGCGCCGCTGTCGTCGAGCAGGCGCGCTACTTCATCCAGTAGTTTGAATTCGTGCTCCTGCGAAAGCAGGAGCCCGGAGTCGCAAGCGACGGCCTATAGAGCCCCTGGGCTCCTGCTTTCGCAGGAGCACAAGCAGAAGTCTGATCGCGGCCGGCGTTATGCCTTGCCCGGCGTGAAATTCATCGCAGCGCCATTCATGCAATAGCGCAAGCCCGTCGGCCTGGGTCCATCATCGAACACATGCCCGAGATGGCCACCGCAGCGCCGGCAATGGACTTCTGTGCGCGACATCCCCAACGAGCCGTCGTTGCGCGTCTTGATCGCATTCGCGAGCGGCGCCCAAAAGCTCGGCCATCCGGTACCGCTGTCGAACTTGGTCTTCGACGAATAGAGCGGCAGCGCGCATCCCTTGCACGAGAAGATCCCAGCGCGATGCTCGTTATTGAGCGGGCTGGAGAACGGCACCTCGGTCGCTTCGTGACGGAGCACCTGGTAGGATTCGCCGGGCAGGCGCTTGCGCCATTCGGCATCGCTCAACTGGAATTCGAACTTCTCGGGCGGGCGGGCTGGCGCGGCGCGGCAGCCTCCGAACAGCATCGTCGCGGCGCCGGTGCCGGCTAGGGTCAGGAAGTGGCGGCGGTCGAACGTCATCGTGCAGGCTCCATCGGTCGAACCTATATAGGTACGGTCGACGGCCGTCGCCGGTTTCAATCCGCTGCGCGAGGCGCGCGCGCTCGGCTCAATATCTGCTGATTTCGACCGGCAGCTTGCGATAGCCGTGCACGAAACAGGCCGCCACGCGCTCCGGCTCGCCCAGCACGTTCACGCGCATCCGGCGCTTGGCCATTTCCTCGAGCAGCACGCTGATCTGGAGTTCGGCGAGGCGGGCCCCGACGCAGCGGTGGATGCCGTGACCGAACGCCAGGTGGCGGCGCGCATTGGGGCGGTCGACGACGATATTGTCGGCGTCGTCGCCGAACACCGTTTCATCGCGATTGGCCGACAGATACCAGAGCGCGAGCTTGTCGCCTTCCTTGATCATCTGCCCGCCCAGTTCGTAATCCTGCGTCGCGGTGCGGCGCATATGTGCGAGCGGGGTCTGCCAGCGGATGATTTCCTGAACCGTATTGGGGATCAGTTCGGGATTCGCCTCGAGCTTGGCGCGCTCGTCGGGAAACAGGTCGAGGCCGTAAGCCGCCGCCGACATCGAATTGCGCGTCGTATCGTTGCCGCCGACGATCAGCAGGATCAGGTTCCCCAGGAACTCATACTGATCCATTTCCGCCATCGCGTCCGAATGGATCATCATGCTGATCAGATCGGGCGTCGGCTCCTTGTCGACTTTCTGGTTCCACAGATTCTGGAAATAGGCGCCACATTCGAACATGTGCGTCAGCCGCTCGGCACGCAGTTCGGGCGTCTTGACCAGCTCGATATCGCCAGCCCAATCGGACCAGAAGGTCAGCTTGCGGCGGTCTTCCCAGGGAAAATCGAACAGGAGCGCGAGCATCTGGGTGGTCAGTTCGATCGACACCGTGTCGACCCAGTCGAACGGCTCGCCATAAGGCAGCGTGTCGAGGATTTCGGCGGTGCGGCGGACGATGTCCTCCTTCATCCGCACCATCTCGCTCGGCGTGAAGGCGGGGGCGACGGTGCGGCGCTGGCCGGTATGTTTGGGCCGGTCCATCGCGATGAACATCGGCATCCTGACGTCGCTGTCGGGCAGGAAGTCGGCGAGCGTGATGCCGCCCGCTTCGGACGAAAAGACATCGGGCAGCGATTCCGCCTCGAGGATCGGCTTGTAGGTGGAGATCGACCAATAAGGCCCATAATCCGAATTCTCGACCTTGTGGACCGGCGATTCGGCGCGGAGCTTCCTGAACGGCTCCTGCCAGACATCGTCGCGATAGAGTTCGGCGCGGCTGACGTCGAGCGGGTCGACCGGACCGTCATATTTGAAGGTAGGACCCTTCGCCATCATCTCGGTAATTTCGGCTTGAGTCGCCATGCCCACTCTCCCATTTATCGGGCGAGACAAACGTATACTTACACCGATGTCAATAGTGGAGCGGCTAGTCTGTTTGAAAACGCGCTGAGGGCGCGTTTCGCGGTGCGGTCTCAAAACTCGCTCTTTCGCGAGTTTGTCAAACAGACTCTTAGCTGCTCGCGGGCTGCTGCTGTTTGCGTTTGCGCTTGGGCCCTTCGCCCGACTTCAGCACGCCGCGGCGGAACCAGCGCGCGCCAAGCGAGATCACCAACGACACCCATAGCAATTGCCACAGGATCGCGACGGCGTGCGGCCACAAAGCGGACGAATTGGCGGCGTGCGCGGCCATCGCCATCGGCGAGCTGAACGGAAAGATCTCCGCGATCCAGGCGATCGTGCTGCCGGGGCGCCCCGCGGCCGCGGTCGACATGCCAACATTGGCCATCTGCACAATGGTCATCGGCAGCGCCATCATCTGCAATTCGCGTTGGGTCGAGGCCTGTGCGCCGAGGATCAGATAAACCGCGCCGACCAGCAGATACGACATCACAAAATAGGCGAGGAACAACAAGGCGAAAACCGGCTTGCCGACGGCTGGCGCCACCCCCGCTAATGCCGTCGCGACGCCGGCGGGCAGGACGCTTGTGATCTGGCTCGCGACTGCGCCCCAGAAACCGACGAATAGCAACGCGACGCCGAACATGCCGATCAACTTGCCGAAAAAGACAGATTCGAGCGGTACGGCGGCGGCCAGAACCTCGATCACCTTGTTGCTGCGCTCCTCCGCCATCGTGCCCATCGTCAGGCCGGCGAGGAACAGGGTCAGCAGAAATATTGCCATGACGGCGAACAACGCTGCGGCATTGTGGCCGCTCGCGGTTACTGCGGTACGGGTGAGGCGAGTTTTAATTGGCGCGCTGAGCGTCGCCGTTGAGCCTAGCTTCTGCGCGCGCAATGTCTGCTCTGCCAGCCCGGCGAGATAATCAGCTTCGTTTTGGCCATTACCACCATAGAGTATCGTCGGCTTCTCAAGCGGGCCGTAGATCGCCGCATCGACGTCGCCGCTACGCTCCATAACCGCGGCGCGCGCCTGTGCCGCCGGGTCGCCGCTCGGGGTCGCAATATCCAGTGGCGGTGGGATGTCGGCGCTCCCGAAAACCTTGCGAAGTTGCCGATCAGTCGCAACGATCGCAGCGGCCTGGTCGGGCGCGGCAACGACGACGATGCGCGCGCGACCGGCGGCGCCCTGCGTCACAGTGGAGGCACCAAGACCGCCGGCCGCGCCGAACAGGATCGTGAACATCGGCGACAACAGGAACAGCAGGAAAGTCGGGGTGAACACCGTGGCGATAAAATCGCGCCGGGCGACGGTCATCGCCTGGCGAAGCGCGCGACGGTAATTGCCGGTCATCACAGCGCCTCCGCTTCAGCCTGGGCAAGCGCTTCAGCGCCGACGATCCGAACGAAGGCATCGTGCAGCCCGGGACGCTCGATCGACAGGCCGGCCACGCCAAAACCCGACTGGGTCAGCTTAAGCAGCAAGGCTTCGACTCCGTTATCGGCGATCGGGAATACCCAATCGCGGCCATTATGCTGGGCGTCGGCCGGCAGTATTGCCGCCACCTCCGGGCCGTCGCGTTCGGGTTGATAATGTGCGCGCATCGGCAGCATCCCGCGCGCTTCGGCGACGGTACCCTCGAACCGCCGCTTGCCCCCGGCAATGATCGCCAGCCGGTCGCAAAGCCGCTCGGCATGCGCCATGACATGGGTGGAGAAGAGGACGGTGGCGCCGCGCGCCTGCTCGGCGCGGATCAGCCGTTCGAGCCCTTCCTGATTGACCGGGTCGAGCCCGGAAAAGGGTTCGTCGAGGACAAGCAGATCGGGCTGGTGGACGACCGATCCGAGCAACTGGACCAGCTGCGCCATGCCCTTGGATAATTTGCGGATCTTGAAATCGACGGCATAGCCGAGGCCCGCTTGCTCCATCATCTCGATCGCGCGCTTGCGCCCGATTTTCCACGGCAGGCCACGCAACGCCCCCATGAAGGCGATCGCTTCGCGCGCCTTCATCTGCGGATAGAGGCCGCGTTCCTCCGGCAGATAACCGACATGGTCGCTCGCCTCACGTGGGCGGTCGCGGCCGAGCAAAGTGCGCTCGCCTTCATCGGGTTCGATGATGCCAAGCAGCATGCGCAAGGTCGTGGTCTTGCCCGCGCCATTGGGGCCGAGCACGCCGTAGATCGTCCCGGTCGGCACCGCGAGATCGACGCCGTCGACCACACGCCGCCCACCGAAATTCTTGACGAGGCCGTGGGCGGTGACGGCCAGAGACTGAGACACGCGACCTCCCTCGATTGGTTCGTCCGTGGTAGCGGGGCGGAGTGACCGAACACAAGTCATTCGAAGGCCGCTTGCGCGACGAAGCCTTAAGGCTCGGTTTCGCCGCGATCGGCATTGCGCGCGCCGACGCCGCGCCGCGCTCGGGCGAGCGGCTGCGGCAATGGCTGGCCGAAGGCCTTCATGGCGAGATGATCTGGATGGAAGAGCGCGCGCATCACCGCGCTGCGCCGACCGGATTGTGGCCCGAGGTCAGGAGCGTGATCGCGCTGGGCATGAGCTATGCGCCGGGGCGCGATCCGCTCGCGCTGGCGGGCGAGGGGGATCGTGGGCGCATCTCGGTCTATGCGCAGGGCAGCGATTATCACGATCTCGTCAAGCGGACCTTGAAGGCGTTGGCGCGGTGGATCGTGGCGGAAGCGCCGGGCAGCGACCTCAAGGTGTTTGTCGATACCGCGCCGGTGATGGAAAAGCCGCTGGCCGAAGCGGCGGGGCTGGGCTGGCAGGGTAAGCACACCAATCTGGTCAGCCGCGATCACGGCAGCTGGCTGTTCCTCGGCGCGATCTACACCACGCTCGATCTCGCCCCGGATCAGGCCGGGCGCGATCGATGCGGCTCGTGCGATGCGTGCCAGCGATCCTGCCCGACCGATGCCTTTCCGGCGCCCTATCGGCTCGATGCGCGGCGGTGCATCTCCTATCTGACGATCGAACATAAGGGGCCGGTGCCGGAGGAATTCCGGGAGGCGCTCGGCAACCGCATCTATGGCTGCGACGATTGCCTGGCGGTGTGCCCGTGGAACAAGTTCGCCGCCGCCGCGGCCGCCAATCGGGCGTTCCTGCCGCGGGCGGAGCTGGCGGCGCCGGCCTTGGCGGACCTGCTCGCGCTCGACGATGCCGATTTCCGTCAGGTGTTTTCCGGGTCGCCGATCAAGCGAATCGGGCGCGATCGGATGGTGCGCAATGCGGCTTACGCCGCGGGAAACAGCGGGGATGCTGGCCTGGTGCCGGTGTTGGAAAGACTGCGCGACGATGCGTCGGAGGTGGTGCGCGACGCCGTCGGGTGGGCACTAGTGCAGCTAGATTCCCCTCCCTTGCGGGAGGGGTTAGGGGAGGGCGTGTTTAAGGGCTGACCTCCGACATGCCCTCCCCCGACCCCGTTCCAGGTAAACAGTCCCCCGGACTGTTTAGGTTGCGCCGGGGGCGCAACCGACCTGGAACGCGCAAGCGGGAGGAGAGTTTACTTCCCGCCACCTCTCCGCGCCAGCGCCGCGACGCAGCTTGCGCGGTCGATCGGGCTGCCGTCGGGCTGGCGGGCGTCGAGATAGGTCACGGTCGGCTCCCCGCCGTTCTTGCCCGGGTAAAGATAAGTATCGAGCACGCAGAACGTGCCCTGGAACT
Organism: Sphingomonas asaccharolytica NBRC 15499; assembly: GCF_001598355.1. Taxonomy (GTDB): domain Bacteria; phylum Pseudomonadota; class Alphaproteobacteria; order Sphingomonadales; family Sphingomonadaceae; genus Sphingomonas; species Sphingomonas asaccharolytica. Next base: position 6,321 of record NZ_BCYU01000043.1, on the reverse strand, counting down.
GCAGCTTGCGCGCCGTGCCTTCGCGGACGTCGGCATTGGGGGTTCCGAACGTCTGGGTCAGGCCGGCGGCATTCTGACCCATCACGCGTTCGAGCCCACCGGTGGGCGGTGGCGGCTTGATCACAACGGTGGGCATTGCCGGTCGCGCCATGGTCGATTCTCCGCAGCCTGCCAGCAGCAATGCGAGCCCTGCGATCGCCAGAAGTCGCTTCATCCTTTCCTCCCGTGAAACAAATGCGCCGCCATCGCCGCGCCGAGGATCGGCGCGAGCAGGTTGATGACAGGGACGGTCAGCAGTCCCGATACGATCACGCCCAATTCCCAGCGTGCCCAGCGGGTTGAGGCGCGCCATGCCTTCATCTCGCTCGGCGCGATATGCCGCGCCGCGACCATCTCGCCCAGATCAACGCCCAACAGCCAGCCATTGGCGGCGAAGAACAGCAGCGGCGTGCCGAATCCGGTCAGCAGGAGCAGGATATAGGCCGGGAGGAGCACCAAATTGACCCCCAGCGCGCGGCCGGCGGATCGCAGCCCCATGTGCAGCGACCGCGCGAACGGCACGTCATGCGCGCTCGCCAGCGCATCGGGATAATGTTTGCGCTCGACCGCGATCACGATCTGATCGCCGAAAAGACCGATCACCGCGATCGCCACCGCGCGGAACAATACCCAGCCGAACATGATCGTCGCGGCGATCTCGCCGATCATCGCCAGGCCTGCGGCGTCCTCGCCCCAACCGAGTTGATCGACGAACAGCCATTGCGTCCCGAACCACAAGCCGGCGCCGAGCAGCAGGAAGACAAGTAGGGTCAGGCCGATCGATTTGAGGAAGACACGCAGGATCGCGGAATCGGTGAGCTGGCCGAGCGACAGGAGGAAAGCGCGGATCATCGTTGCTTCTGTCTAGCGGCGGCGATACGGCGCGGCCAACCATTTCCCGGAGATATCTGACTTGACCAGCCCCGCTTATGACGTGGTCGCGATCGGCAATGCCATCGTCGACATTCTTTCGCAGTCGACCGACGAGTTCATCGCCGCCGAAGGCATGACCAAGGGATCGATGGCGCTGATCTTCGATCCCGCCGCCGCCGACGATCTCTATTCGCGGATGGGCCCGGGGCAGGAAGTGTCGGGCGGGTCGGCTGCGAACACGATCGCAGGGCTCGCGGCATTGGGCCAGCCGACCGGCTTCATCGGCCAGATCGCCGACGACCAGTTGGGCAAGGTGTTCGCGCACGACGTCCAGTCGCTTGGCGTGCATTTCGCGACCCCGCCGGCGACCGGCGGCGACCCGACCGCGCGCTGCCTGATCCTGATCACGCCCGACGGCCAGCGGACGATGAACACCTTCCTTGGCGCGGCGCAGTATCTGCCCGAAAGCGCGGTCGATGCCGAGACGATCGGCGCCGGCGCGATCCTCTATCTCGAGGGCTATCTGTGGAACGCTGAGCAGTCGCGCGATGCGATGAAGCGCGCGATCAAGCTGGCGCGCGACGCCGGACGCAAGGTAGCGTTGACGCTGTCGGACACGTTCGTGGTGGAAGGGCATCGCGATGAGTTCTTCGCGCTGATCGACGCCGGGCAGATCGATCTGTTGTTCGCCAACGACAGCGAAGTCCGCGCGATGATGCAGACCGACGACATTGAAGCGGCGGTGAAGGGCCTGGCGGGGCGCGTGCCGACGCTCGTCTGCACGCACGGCGCCAATGGTGCCGAGGCGCACCATGCCGACGAGCATGCCCGCGTTCCCGCCGAGCCGATCGATCACGTCGTTGATACGACCGGTGCCGGCGACCTGTTCGCGGCGGGCTTCCTTGCTGGCCAGGCGCAGGGCCGCGATCTCGAAACCAGCCTCCGCATGGGCGCGATCTGCGCCGCCGAATGCATCTCGCACGTCGGCCCGCGCCCGCTGGCGGATCTGAAGAAGCTGTTGGCTGAGAAGTTGGGCTGAAGCATGAATTCCCTCTCCCGCTTGCGGGAGGGTGAGGGCGCACCCGCAGGCGGGAGAGGGCTTAGAAAGGACAAGGGGCCGGAGTAGCGATACTCCGGCCCCTTTCTTGTTGCCTGCTCAGGCTCTCACTCGGTGCCGGGCACCCGCGGCGCGAGGCCGTCATAAGCTTCGGGTTCGGGCACATCGATGATGCCGCGACCGACATGGCTGCGGCTGCGACTGTAGAAAAAGTAGATCAGCAGGCCGATCAATCCCCAGCCCGGCAGCACCAGGATCGCGGTCAGCGGCAGCGAGACATAGAGTCCGATACAGCCGATGATTGCGAGCGGCGCGATGATCCACACGCCCGGCGTGCGGAACGGCCGCTTGCGACCGGGGTCGGTCCGGCGGAGCACCATCACCGACACAGCCACCATGAAGAAGGCGAACAGCGTCCCTGAGTTGGAATAATCGGCGAGCTTGCCGACCGGCAGGATCGCCGACGCGATCGCCGCGCCGATCCCGGTCACGACGGTGACGACGTGCGGCGTGCGGAACTTGGGGTGAACCGAGGCAAGCTTCTCGGGCAGCAGGCCGTCGCGCGCCATGGTGAAGAACACGCGGGTCTGGCCGAACATCATCATCAGCACGACCGACGGCAGCGCCAGCACCGCGGCGATGCCCACGAGCCGGCCGATCACCGGCCAGTTGATGACCTGCAGCACGTGGACCAGCGCTTCCTTCGAGCAGACCAGCGGCTCCATCGCGCCCGAGGCGACGATGCGGGCACAACGCCCGGCCATCTCGGCCGATCCCGGTGCAAGGACGCTGCCATCGAGGCCAGCCACCGGCTGTGCGCCAATTGCACCGATCGCGCCTGACGCGACGAGCAGGTAGAAGATCGTGCAGATGCCGAGCGATCCGATCAGGCCGATCGGTACGTTGCGTTGGGGGTTCTTGGTTTCCTCGGCAGCGGTCGAGACCGCGTCGAAACCGACATAAGCGAAGAAGATCGACGCCGCGGCGCCCAGCATACCGGTAGTACCGGTGGGCAGGAACGGCTCGGCGGGCGAGTTGAAATGGGTGCCGTTGAGCACCGGCAAGGTCAGCGCGATGAACGCGGTCAGCGCGGTGATCTTGATCAGCACCAGCACGGCGTTGACGCGCGCGCTCTCGGTGGTGCCGATGACCAGCAACCAGGTCACCAGGCCAACGACGAACACCGCCGGAACGTTGATCCAGCCGCCGGTGTCCATGGCGGTCTGCAGGTCGACGTTGGGCTTCGCGCCGAACGCAACCTGAGCGTGCGCCATTAGCGCGTCGGCATTCTTGATCGCGTTCGGCAAATGGAAGCCGATGCCGTCGAGCAACCCGGCCAAATGGTTCGACCAGCCGACTGCGACCGCGCTGGCGCCAACCGCATATTCGAGGATGAGTGCCCAGCCGACCATCCAAGCCAGCAGTTCGCCGGTCACGGCATAGGTGTAGGTATAGGCCGATCCGGACACCGGGACCATCGAGGCGAGTTCGGAATAGCAGAGTGCGGCGACCGCGCAGACGAAGCCGGCGACGACGAAGCTGAGCAACATGCCCGGGCCCGCCTTTTGCGCGGCTTCCGACGTCAGCACGAAGATACCCGTGCCGATCACGGCGCCGATGCCGAGCATGGTCAGCTGGAACGCCCCGAGCGATCGGTGCAGTCCCTTTTTCTCGGCGGTCGCAAGGATCGCATCGAGAGGTTTTACGCGGTCAAAAATCATGAATAGCCAACCCCCAAGGTGGTATTTGGTGCTGGCAGGGGAGCCTAGTCGCAAAACCCCCGCGCGCAATCCCTTATTGGTTACGGCTGAGACGAAGTCAGTGCGCGAGCATCGGGCCGAGCGCGCGCCCGCCGAACAGGTGGACATGGAGATGCGCGATCTCCTGATGGCCGTGCAACCCGACATTGGCGAGCAGGCGATAGCCGGGTGCCACGAGGCCGAGGTCGCGTGCGACCTCGCCGACCGCGCGGACGAAGCCGGCGATCTCTGCGTCCGACGCCTTGGCGCTGAAATCGTCCCACGACACGTACGGCCCGCGCGGGATCACCAGGATATGGATCGGCGCCTGCGGGTTGATGTCGTGGAAGGCGACTGCCCATTCGTCTTCGTACACGCGCTTCGACGGGATCTCGTCGCGCAGGATCTTCGCGAAGATGTTCTGGTCGTCATAAGGCAGGGTGGCGTCGATCGGCATCAGCGGCTCCGATTGGCTTTTTCGGTGAGGCCGGACGTGCCCGTACGCCGTGCCAGTTCGTTGCGCACGTCGTTGAGGCATAGCCCGGAATCCGCGAGAAGGACGAGCAAGTGATAGACCAGATCGGCGGCCTCGCTGGTCAGTTCCTTCTTGTCCTTGCGCATCGCCGCGATCACGGTCTCGACCGCTTCCTCGCCGACCTTCTGCGCGATCTTGGCGCGGCCGCGGACGAACAGTTCTGCGGTGTATGAACTGGAGGCACTCTCGCCCTTGCGAGAGTGGATCAGCGCGTCGAGCGCGTCGAGCGGGTCGTTGTCCATGACATGCGCGCTGCCTGTCCGCGCCGTCGCCGTCAATCCTTTGGCGTGTCGGCCGGCGTGTCGGCCTGTTTGGCGAACCGCTTGCGGAGGGCGCGGCGAGCGAGCCAGACGCCGCCCACGGCCATGCCGAACAAGGCGATATCCGACAATTCGGGCATCGAGCGCGTGTGGATCACCCCGCTGTGTGGCGGCACCATCGCCAGCGCTGGTGGGGCGAGCAGGAGCAGCGAGAGGGCGGAGGCGTAACGCATCGAATGCAGCCTTAGCCAGGACGGGTTAACGCGGCTTCTACATCCCCGGCGTTGCCCGCGTGGCCGGCGATGCGTCCGAGGCTTTCAGCTCAGGGTGTGCAATTAATGCTGGTGCCATTGAGGACCGTGGCGCCTCCGCTCGCGACCAATGTCTGGAAGGTCAGGCCGGCCACGGTCGAGGCGGCCATGTTGGAGACGGGCTGACTGATGATCGTCGTTTTCGCGATCGACCAATGACCGGCGGGACTATTGTCGAACAGGACCGTCCATGGTCCAGGATTGGCGCCACCGATGCCTGGATTGGGCGTGGCCAGCATGGCAGTCGACCCCGGTGGCGAAGGCGGGTTGCCCTGGACCAAGACTGAGACCCTTACCCAACAAGGGGGCTGAAACATGCCGCCCTCCGGTGCCATGCTGTCGAACAGGGCCAAGGTCGGTGGATTACCGCTGACGCCGAAGCTCACGCGGCTCCAGTCGACATTGTTGGTACCGGCAAGCGTCCGGACGCCGCGATAGAGATTTACCGTGTAGGTTAGGCTGGTCCGCAGCGCGGCAGCCTTGGGCGATGGCGTTGGCTTGGGCGCCCCCGCCTGCTTGCAGCCCGCCACGGCCAGAAGCGTGACGGCCAGCAACCCGATCCTGGTGTTCATCCCTCGTTTTCCCCCCTTCGAGGAGGCCGAGATAGCAGATTGTTCCGACGATGTAACGACGAGGAGGCCGGGCAGCCTGGCGTCGGCTACCGGCCGGCGAAATCGCGGACCGGAATGCCGGCGGCGGCCAGCGCGCGATGGGCGTCGGCGATCGACGCCTCGCCAAAATGGAAGATGCTTGCCGCCAGCACCGCGCTGGCATGGCCGTCGCGGATGCCGGCGACGAGGTCGTCGAGTCCGCCGACGCCGCCCGAGGCAACGACGGGCACGCTGACCTGGTCGGCGATCGTGCGGATCAGGTCGAGGTCGTAGCCGTCGCGCGTGCCGTCGCGATCCATGCTGGTGATCAGCAATTCGCCCGCGCCGAGCTCGGCGAGGCGCAGCGCATGAGCGACCGCGTCGATCCCGGTCGGCTTGCGACCGCCATGGGTGAAGACTTCCCAACCATCGGCAGTGCGCCGTGCGTCGACCGAGGCGACGCAGCATTGGCTGCCGAAACGCTCGGCGATCTCGCCGACCAGTTCGGGACGCGCCACCGCCGCGGAATTGACCGCGACCTTGTCGGCGCCGGCGAGCAGCAGCGCGCGAGCATCCTCGGCCGAGCGCACGCCACCGCCAACCGTCACCGGCATGAAGCAGACTTCGGCGGTGCGCCGCACAACGTCGAGGATGGTGCCGCGCGCTTCGTGGCTGGCGGTGATGTCGAGGAAGCAGAGCTCGTCGGCGCCGGCGGCGTCATAGGCCTGCGCCTGCTCGACCGGATCGCCGGCGTCGCGCAGATCGACGAAATTGACGCCCTTCACCACGCGACCATTTGCGACGTCGAGACATGGGATGACGCGGGCGCGGACGGTCATAAATCCCTCTCCCATTGGGAGAGGGATGGAGCCGCGAAGCGGCGGAAGGGTGAGGGCAGGGTTGAGAAAAGCGCACTG
>NZ_BCYU01000042.1 GCF_001598355.1 Sphingomonas asaccharolytica NBRC 15499 | reverse complement strand
CCGGCTGTCCGGCAGCTGGCGCGGGAGCGGCGGCGGGAGTCGTTCCCGGTTGGGCGCGGTCGCCCGCCCATTCGGCGATTGCAGCGGGTCCCCTTACATACGCGCCGCTGACTCGGGTCGGGAACATCCGCACCCGACGCAAGGCGCGGTCGCTTAGGCCGCCCAGCGAAATATAGGGGCTCGACGCGGTCGGCATCACGTCGACCATCCAGTCGGACGCGGTCGGTGGAGTCGCGGTGGCGAGACCGAACCACAATTTGTCGGCGGCGATGAACCGCGCCAGCACCTCGGGCGGTACCACGTAGACGGCTTCGCCGCGTGGCACCGACAACAGGCCGTGCTCGCGGCTGGAGTAGAAATTGGACGGGGACCGCCCGTCCTTCTTCGCGAACAGCGCCGGGTCGGTCGCCAGCACCACCTCGGCGACGCGTGGCGGGCTGTCGGTCCGGATGGTGAAGCCGAGCATCGGGAACCGGTCGGTCACGTCCAGGCGATTGGGGCGAAGTTGCGCTGCCATGATTCTACCTCTCGTCACGATGGGAGTGCGCGGCTCCGCCAGGGGCGGTGCGCTTGCGGCGGGCGTCGATCGCGCGCCGTTCGAATTCCTGCGGGTTGATGATCGACAGGTCGCCGTCGAGCTCGGCGATGTCGGGAATGTCGTGATGCGCGTGTTCGAACTGCGCGATCGATTGGTTGAGCAAGGTCGCGAGCAATTTGGCGTGAACCGGGCTGACGGCGATCCGGCTCATCAGCTGGACGTCGCCCGATTGCGGCTCGACCTGGCCGGCATCGAGCAGGAATTCGAACGCATTGTGCCCGACTTCGAAATAATTCGCATAGCAGGCCAGCAGCGGCCGCTCGGGCCGCGGCACGGCGCCTGTCGGATGACGATCATGGTCAAGATCGGATGGGCTCACGGATCCTCTCGCGCTGCGACGAGCATCCCTGAGCAAGCGCCGGGCCAATTCGCCGGAAGGCTCCTATCTAATTAGTCTGCAAAGGTTTTTCTAAGACCGCTGCGATATCGCAAATGCCCTGGGCTGTCCCATGTTACATCGCGAGTGTCACTGAGTGACATCGTCCGGATCGGGATCGAGATCGTATTTAGCGAGCTTGCGATAAAGCGTCATGCGTGACCAGTTCAACTGCCGCGCCGCCTCGACCTTGTTCCAGTTGGTCTGGCGCAGCACGCTTACCAACCGCTCGCGCTCAGGCTCGCCTGCCGAGCGATCCTGCTCGAACAGACGGCGAAAGGCGGGTGGGAGATCGGCCATCCCGACCACTCGGCCATCCGGCGGGTCGATGAACAGTGCCTCGACCATGTTGCGCAGTTCGCGGACATTGCCCGGCCAATCGTAACGCCGCATGCGGTCGAGCAAGGCGGTATCGGGCCGGCCGACTTGAAGCGACCGGCGGCGATTCTGCTCGGCGATGAATTGGTCGACGATCGGGCCGATATCCTCTGGCCGGGCGCGCAACGGCGGCATCTCGATGCGAGCGACGTTGAGCCGGTAATAGAGATCGGCGCGAAAACGGCGTTCGATGACCAGATCCTCGAGCCGTTCGTTGCTGGCCGCGACGATGCGCACGTCGACGGGATGGCGGCGCAGCGAGCCGACCGGTGTGACAGTGCGATCCTCGAGCACCCGGAGCAATTTCGCCTGCGCAGGCGGCGTCATCTCCCCTATCTCGTCGAGGAACAGCGTGCCGCCGTCGGCCTCTACGAAGCGGCCGGGAAAGCTGGACTGTGCACCGGTGAACGCGCCGCGCTCGTGGCCGAACATCTCGGATTCGAACAAGCTTTCGGGGATCGCCGCGCAATTGACCGCGACGAATGGCCGCGCCGCGCGCGGGCCCAGCCGATGCACCGCATTGGCCACGCGCTCCTTGCCGGTCCCGGTCTCGCCAGTCACCAATACGGTGGCATCGCTCAGCGCAACCTTGGCGAGATAGCCGCGCAACTGGGAGATCGCCGCGCTCGCGCCGAACAGGCCATCCCGCGCCGCAATGTCTCCCCCCTGATTCAAGACGCGCCCCATTGTTCGGCCGCGCGCTCCCGAACGCGGCCGTTCCAGCGAAAGCTGCCGTCACCGTCAGGTAAACCTGCGGCGTCGGACCCTTCCAATGTTCGTGACGATCGGCGTTTTCGCCATGACAGTCGTGCGTGCGACCTACCCTGGCACGTTACGGCAAGGTTCGCCGAGTCGGCAAATCAAATCCGGCCCGAAACGGACGGTTCACCGACGCGTAAAACCGGCCTATCTCAATATTATGGTTACGAGCTGGCCAATCAATCGCGCAGCGATCTCGGCCTTCAAATTTAGGCGTCGATGCCCCACCCGATCCTGACGCGGCGCTTGGCGATCGCGCCTTGTGACGAGGGCAATACCCTCGCGCGGTCGCGCCATGCGCTCGAAAGCGACGCCGATTGCCATCCTATGCCGGCGCTTTTTCGGCCCCGCCGGAAAGCGCGTAGAGGCGTCGTGCGTTGCCGTAGAACACCGCGTCCCGCGCGCTCGGGGCGATCAGGGTCCGCGCCCGCGCGAGCCAGGATGCATATTCCCCCGCCAGGGTGAGGACGGGCCAATCGCTCCCCCAGATCAAGCGGTCGGTGCCGAATGCGTCGAGCAGTATCGCCGCGACCTCGCCGATGCGCGGTGTCAGCCCGGGCTCGGTGACCAGCCCCGACAGCTTGCACGCGATATTGGGCCGATCGGCAATTGCGCGCATCTCGGCTTCCCAGCCGACAAGATCGCCGGAATCGGGTTTGGCGGCATGGTCGATGACGATCGACAGCGCCGGATGCCGCGCGGCGAGGCGATGCAATGCGGCCAGGTGTCGCGGGCGGATCAGCGCGTCGAGCACCAGCCCGCGGTCGGCCATCGCAGCGAGGCCGGCATCGATCGCGGGATCGTCATACCAGTCGGCATCGCGATCCTGCACCATCGGGCGCAGGCCCTTGACCATCGGGTGCGACGGCAACGTGCCGCGCAGATCGCTCCAGCCGACTATTCCCAACACCAGCTGATCATCGGCAAGCGACAGCAGCCAGTCGGTATCGGCGGCATTGTCCTGACTCTGGACCAGCACCACGCCGTCAATCCCGTTGGCTGCCGCCAGCGCGCGCAGTTCGGGCAGCTCGACATTGCGATGGATCGCCTCGAGATCGGGAGGCGGCCAAGTGCAGCCATGCTCGCCGATCCGCCAGAGATGGACATGGGCGTCGATCACGCCGGCTTCCGCACCGTCAACGCGAAGGCGAGCACGACGAGGAAGCAGCAAGCGGGCACGGCCATCGCATTGACCATCGACCCGGTGCGGTCGGACACCAAACCCATTACCGCCGGAAACACGGCTCCCCCGATGATTGCCATCACCAGCAAAGCGGCGGCCGACTTCGTCCGTGCGCCGAGGCCGTCAACCGTCTCGGCGAAGATGGTCGGGTACATAATCGACATGAAGAAGCTCGAGGCGATCAGCGCGACGATGCCGACCATGCCTCCCGCGATCGTCGCGATGAGGCACAGCAAGGCGCCGGCGACCGCGAAAATGGCGAGCAGCAACGGTGCGCGCACCACGCCCATCAGTGCCGAGCCGACGAACCGCCCCGCCATGAAGGTGACGAGCGAGATGGTGAGATAACCCGCCGCGACGCGCTCGGGCGTGCCCGGCACGGCGACCTCGGCATAGCGGATGAGAAAGCTCCACACGCCGACCTGCGCGCCGACATAGAAGAATTGCGCCGGGACGCCGAGCAGGATCCGGCGATCGCGGAGCAGCGCGCGAAAATCATCGAGGGCGCCGACATCTTCCTCGACATCGCGCTGGGTCGCGATCGCGGGAAAAGCGGTCAATCGGATCAGCACCGCCCATGCCAGCACGCCGAGGCCGATCAGCAGATAGGGTAGCTGCACCGCGGTGGCTTCGCTCGCGCGCCATTGCGCCAATACGCCGGGAGACATCGCCGCGATCTCGGCGGGGCTGTGCGCCACGCCCGACAGGATGAACTGGCTGCCGATAACGATCCCGGTGATCGAGCCGAGCGGGTTGAACGCCTGGGCGAGATTGAGCCGCCGCGACGCGCTCTCCGGCGGTCCAAGCCGCGCGATGAGCGGGTTGGCCGACGTCTCGAGAAACGACAGCCCGCTGGCGATGACGAACAAAGCGGCGAGAAAGAACGGATAGCTTTGCTGGCTCGCTGCCGGCCAAAACAGCAACGCGCCGGCGCCGTAGAAGCAGAGACCGAGCAGCACCGCGGCGCGATAGCCGTAAGCCCGCATGAACAGGGCGGCCGGAATGGCGAGGCAGAAATAACCGAGATAGAAAGCCGATTGGACGAGCCCGGCCTGGAGGTCGCCGAGAACGAACAGCTTCTTGAAGTGTGCGATCAGGATATCGTTGAGATTGTTCGCGATTCCCCACAGGAAGAACAATGCGACGATCAGTCCAAACGGCAACATGCGCGTCTTCGGCACCGGCGATCCCTCGCTCATATCAATCCCCTCCTGTCGATCCGCAGCACCGGCACGACCTTCTCTCCGATTATGCTCGCGAGCCTAGAGCAAATTTTCTCCTGGCAAAGCTGTTTTTTACCAGTGAACAAAGATAGATGGATCGACGCAGGAGGGCCATCATGCCAAAGACAGTCATGAAGGCGAGGATGTTATCGATGGCTGACGATGAGGATCGCGGCGGGGATTCGCGGTATCGCGCACCTGCACTCGAAAAGGGGCTGGACGTGCTCGAATTGCTCGCGGCGCAGGCTGACCCGATGACGCTGACCGAAATCGTCCACGCGCTCGGCCGTTCGCACGGCGAGCTGTTCCGCATGGTCCAGGTACTCGAACAGCGCGGCTATATCGAACAGGATCCGACCGATGACGGCTATCGCCTGACCGACCGGCTGTTCTCGCTCGGCATGCAGCAGCCGCGCACCGCCAATCTGATCGAAATCGCCTTGCCGGTGATGCGTCGGCTCGCGCTCGACCTCGGCCAGTCATGCCACCTTGCGCTGCACACGCGCGGCCAGATGGTAGTGGTGGCGCGGATGGAATCGGCCGAGCAACTCGGTTTCTCGGTACGGGTCGGCTATCGCCGCCCGCTGATGCAGACGGCGTCGGGTGTGATCCTCTACGCGCATCAGCCCGAGGAGGTTCGCCGCCGCTGGGAAAAGATGTTCGATCCGCCGATCCCCGAAGCCGAGATGGCGGCGCTGCGGGCACGCGCCGACGAAATTGCCGAACGCCATGTCGAACACACGCCGAGCCAATTCGTCGCCGGGATCACCGACATTTCCGCGCCGGTGATGCGCGGCGGCAGCGCGGCGGCGGCACTGACCGTCCCCTATCTGAAGAAGATCCAGCCGTCGGTGTCCGCGCGCGACACCGCGGCGTTGGTACGCAAGGCGGCGGAGGCGATTTCCGAGCAACTCGTCGAGGGCGACAGCCGCGCCTGAACGCCCGATCGCGGTCCTATTCGGTCCAGGTGGGCACGTCGGCCCGCAGCAAGCCCGCCATTTTCAGATCGCTCCACAGGCCGTCGGGGACGGGCGCGGCGATATTGGCCATCGTCGCCCGCACCTCGTCGGGATTGGCGAGACCGACGATCACGCTCGCTGCCTGGGGGTGCGCGAGGACGAACCGCAACGCAGCGACCGGCAAGGCCACATCATGCGCCGCGCAGATCCGTTCGATCGCACGCGTCCGCTGGCGGATCGCCTCGGGCACGCCGGCATAATCGTAATGCGCGGCAGGCGCATCCGCCCCCAGCGCGAGGATTCCCGAATTGTAGACGCCGGCCAGAACCAGCGCGGTCCCCGTCGCGGCACAGCGCGGGAAAAGGTCGTCGATCGGGCTTTGTTCGAGCAAGGTATAGCGGCCGGCCAGCAGGATGATATCGAGCGACACGCGCTCCATCAGCTCAAGGCACACCTCGGTCTCGTTGACGCCGACGCCGATCGCCGAAACCGCTCCTTGGTCGCGGAGCTCCTCGAGCGCGGCAAAACCGCCCTTGTCCAGCAATTCGCTCATCCGGGCGTCATGTGCCGCCGCATGGGCGCGGCGCCCGATGTCATGGACATAGAGGATATCGACGCGATCGCGGCCCAGCCGTTTCAGGCTGGCCTCATACGATCGCATTATCCCGTCGCGCGAATAATCATAGACCGGTGCGAAGGGCAGCGCGTCGACAAAACCATGGCGGTCGCGCTCCGCGGTCGCGGCCAGCGGCTCCAGTACCCGACCGACCTTGGTCGAAACGACCATATCGCGGTTGCCGGCGATCGCCCGGCCCAAACGCGTCTCTGCCAGTCCGAAGCCGTAATAAGGGGCGGTATCGGCATAGAGCAGCCCTGCCTCGAGCGCGGCGGTGATCGTCGCCTCGGCAGTCTCGTCGTCGACCGCCCGATAGAGATTGCCGAGCGGGGCTGTGCCGAAGCCGATCGGGGGCAGGTTCAGGCCGGTCATTGCGCGTCGAGGTCGAAAATCTGCACCATCTCCACCCATTTCTCGCCAGGTCGCGCGAACGGCAGCGGCCGCTGGAAACGCCACATCAGGTCTTCCCAGCGATCGATCTCGGGCGGTGTCGGAACCGGCCGCGGATAATCGGCCGCCGCTTCGACGATCATCATCATGCGGTCGCCCGCGCGCCAGATCTCCATGCTCTCGGCGCCCTGCGCGCGGATATGCGCGACCACCGCGGGCCAGCCCGATCCCGGCGCATGGCGCGCCTCATATTCAGCGATCAGCGCGGCATCATCGATCAGGTCGAGCGCATAGCAAAAGCGCCGGGTGGCCGCCGCGGGCACATCGGGTGAATCGGCGTTTTCCAAATTTCCCTCCTGATGGCCGTTCCGAGACGGCTTGCGCACGAAGAGCATTAAAGCCCACTTGCACCGGCGGCAATCTCCACATATGAAAATAATCTACACCAGCGAAATATTTAGCCGGCAACGTCGGGGGCAGAACGCGAACGCCATGGCCAGAATCGTCAAGCTTCGCGTGCTCGATATCCGGTTCCCGACCTCGACGCGGCTCGACGGGTCGGATGCGATGAACCCGGATCCCGATTATTCGGCCGCTTATTGCATCCTCGAGACCGACCAGCCCGATCTTACCGGACACGGCCTGACCTTCACAATCGGCCGCGGCAACGATATCTGCTGCGCCGCGATCGAGGCACTGGCGCCGCTGGTCGAAGGGCTGGACCTCGACTGGATCCGGGCCGATGGCGCGCGCTTCTGGCGGCACGTGACGGGCGACAGCCAACTCCGCTGGATCGGACCGGAAAAGGGCGTGATCCATCTCGCGACTGGCGCCGTGGTCAATGCGGTGTGGGATCTGCTGGCGAAACAGGCGGGAAAGCCCTTGTGGCGCCTGATCGGCGAGATGAGCGCCGAGGAAATCGTCGGGCTGATCGATTTCCGCTATATCACCGACTGCATCATGCCCGAGGAAGCGGTGGCGCTGTTGACCGAGCGCGCAGCGGGAAAGGCAATGCGGGTCGCCGACCTCGAGGCGAACGGCTATCCCTGCTACACGACGTCGGCTGGCTGGCTGGGCTATTCGGACGACAAATTGGTCCAGCTCTGCCGCGAAGCGGTCGCCGAAGGGTTCAATCACGTCAAGCTCAAGGTCGGGCGCTCGCTGGAGGAAGATATCCGCCGGGTGACCCTCGCGCGTGAAGCGATCGGACCGGATCGCCGGTTGATGATCGACGCCAATCAGGTGTGGGAAGTCGAGGAGGCGATCGCGCATGTCCGCGAACTCGCTTTCGCCAATCCCTGGTTCATCGAAGAACCGACCAGCCCCGACGATATCGAGGGGCACCGGCGCATTCGCCAAGGGATCGCGCCGGTCAAGGTCGCGACCGGAGAGATGTGCCAGAACCGTATCCTGTTCAAGCAATTCATCATGCGCGGCGCGATCGACGTGGTGCAGCTGGACGCGTGCCGGCTGGGCGGCGTCAATGAAGTGCTGGCGGTGCTGCTGATGGCGGCGAAATACGATCTGCCGGTCTGTCCGCACGCCGGCGGCGTGGGCCTGTGCGAATATGTCCAGCATCTGTCGATGATCGACTATCTCTGCTTCTCGGGGACGAAGGAGGGACGCGTCGCCGAATATGTCGATCACCTCCACGAGCATTTCGTCGCGCCGAGCGTGGTGGCGGGCGGCGCCTATCGCGTGCCCGAGGCACCCGGTTATTCGATCGAGATGAAGCCCGCGACGCTTGCCGCCTTCGCCTTTCACAAGGCTGAAGCGTTGGCCTGATCAGCGGGAAGGATCGCCATAGAGAATGCCCCGTCCGTCGGTCCCGACATAGACTCTGCCGCGGCGGCGGGGATCGCCCGAAATCACACGGAAGCGGCCGCCCCAGCGGTGTCCAGGGTCGTCGATGCGACCCCAATGGGCGCCGCCATCGGGCGATCTCCAGATGCCGGTCTCTCCGGCTCGCCTGGCGACGGCATAGAGAGCAGGATTTGCCGGCGAGCTGCCGAGCCCCAAGCCGAACAAGGCGATGTCGAGGTCGGGCGCGAGCCGCTGGAAGGTCGGGCCGCCGTCGCGGCTGCGGTAAAGCTCTGTGCCGCACAGCAGGAACAGGTCGCCCGGCGCAAAGGGCGAAGCGACCAAGGCGGGCTGACTTTCGCGGTTGCGGGGACGCGCCACCGACAGATCGGCGCACAGGCCCCGCGTCGCCATCGGCGCGAAATGCTCGCCGCCATCGACGCTAGCGAAGATCCGACGCGTGTCGGGATCGACCGCCCAGGCGAGGCGGCCGTCGACCTTGTCGGTGACGATCCGGAGATTGCCGGGCAGCCCGGCAATCTCGGTCCAGCTTTTGCCGCGATCGCGTGTCAGCAGCGGACGTTCCGCGGCGACGAAGAAACCCTGGCCGTCGGCCGAGACGGTGATCGGCGCCTTACCTTGCGCCTCCAGGCTATGCCCGTCGTTCCACCAGGGCGTCCGCAACGGATGCCAGTTCGCGCCGCCATCATCGGACCAGCCGAGGCCGGCCTCGATTTCCTGCCCGTCATGGACATTGCCGCTGCGCACGAGCACGAGCCCGGCGCGGCCGGCATAATCGAGCGTGTTGGTATTGGTGTTGCGCGGCGACAGGAACATGCCCGGCGGCGAGTGCCCGAAATCGCGGTGCACGAACCCGCCAAGGTCGCCGAAGCCGGAGACCAACGATGCACCGGCGGTCGGGCTGGTCAGCGTGATGATCGCGGTCTGCTCGACACCTTTGGTCCAGGGCGTCCAGAGCAACGCAGCCTTCGGGGCGTCATTCGTGACATAGACCGTGTCGCCGGTCGTATAGGCCAGCCGCCGGGGATCGAACGGGTCAAGCGCCAGCCCGGCCATCCAATGTCCGAGAGCGGGTTCCGGGCGGCCCCAATTGAGGAACGGCGTTGCGCGTGTGTCGCGATGGCTGAGCGGACCGAGATCGGTCCAGTGCCGGCCGCCATCGGTCGTGCGCCACAAGGTATCGCCTGGCTTCCAGCGATTGAAGGTCGATGCATAGGCCACGCCGTCGCGTGCGGGATCGGCGGCGATGCCGATATAGCCGCCCGGCGGGGCGGCAGCGGCACGATCGGGCGAGACGTCGTGGAACGTGCCCGAGCGCTCCAAAACCCATATCGCGCCGCGCGTCACGCCGCTCGGGCCGATACCGTCGGCCCAGGTGACGTAGAGCCGGCCGGCGCCATCGAGCGCCGCCTTGACCGGGACCAGGCCATCGGGGCCACCCGTGAGCCGCGTCCAATGCGCGCCGTCGTCATTCGACTGGAGTAATCCGGCCTCGCCTGCATCGGCGATCCCGGCAAAGATGCGCGGCGATTTCGGATCGAACAGCACGAACGCGATGCCGGCGTGCGTCGTCCGGGGCGCGGCGGGACCGGCACCGGCATAGGGAAAGGTAGTGTCGCGCCGCCAGTGCGCGCCGGTATCCTCGCTCCGCCACAATCCATCGTGGCGCGAGCCGAACAGCAGGCGGCGCGGGTGATGCGGATCGACCGCGAGCCGCTCACCGAGACCGCGCCCCGGCTCGTTGCCGCCCATGCGGAATGGCACCGGCACGATCGTCCAATGCGCGCCGCGATCGTCCGAGCGCATGATCGCCGCGGGATCGCGCGCGGACATGCCGACCGCGGCATAGACGCGGTTGGCGTCGACCGGGTCCGGGGCGATGCTCTCGACGCCGAAAAAACTGCCTTGCGCGAAGCCGTCCATCAGCGGCACCCAGACGCCGGCGCGATCCTCCCAGCGATAGGCGCCACCCATGTCGGTACGCAGATAGGCAAGCCCGCGCTCGACCGGGCTGAACACGATACCCGGCGCGAAGCCCCCTCCCCCGACGGTCACGTTGGTCCAGCGATAGGGAGCCGCGGGATCTCGCGCCGCAGCGGGCGCCAACGCGGCAAGCGCCAGCGCGGCGCCGAGAATGATCGATCGTAATGTCATGGTTCAGCTCGTGATGCGCATCGTCAGCGCGAGGGTTTCGCCAGGGTCGAGCGCGGCGATCGCGAAGCCCTGGTTGAGCGCGTCGGGCAGATGCGACACCGGCTCGACGCACAGAAAGGTTTCGCCCGGCGGCGCGTAGAGATGGACGGCCCGCGCACCGATCGTGCTGATCCGCGTGACTCCGTCCGCGCCGTCGATCCTGGCCTGACCCGTCCAGCCGTCGAAGCTGTTGTCGATCAGGCGATCGGGTAAGCCCGCGCCCGCGCTCCAGTCGCCGAACGTGTCGGCGGCGACCGTTCGGGTCGGGATCATCGTCTCGTCGCCCTCCCACATCCGCTGCGTGGCCATCGTCAGCTGCGTCGATGCGTCGCGCGGGAAATAAGGGTGAAGGCCTAGGCCAGCGGGCATCGTTCGGTCGCCTTCATTGGTAAGCAGCAAGCTGACCGTCAGGCCGTCATCGTCCAGCGTGAAGCGCTGCTCGGCGCGGAACGGCCATGGCCAGCCACCGCCACCGGCGTGGCGCAATTCCATCACCGCCTCGCCCCTCCCCGCCATGCCCATCGTCCAGGGCGCCTGCCAGCCGATGCCGTGCAGACTGTGCGGGTGGTCGCCGAAATTGAGTGGCAACCGATGCGCCTCGTCGGCGAAGGAGAAGTGCCCATGCGCGATGCGGTTGGCATAGGGGACGAGCGGGAAACACCCGGTCGCGAGCGGATCGTCGACATCCTCCGGCGCGCGCCGCAGCACGTCGCGGCCATCGCGCGTCAGATAGGCGATCGCGCCGCCCAGTTCGGGGAGTAGCCCCGTTTCCCAAGGGCCCGCGCGAAGCGTTGCCGGTGCGCGCATGCTACTTCCTAACTCTTCGGTGCGGCAGGCGGACGACGTGACGCTCGCTGGCGAAGGTCACGGTCATCGTCACGATGTGGAATGGCCCGGGGTGAAGGCATCGCGATCGTCTCCTTATGGTCTGTCAGGCGGCGAGTGGCGGCGCCGCGCAATGTCGCGCGATGAACTCGGCCTGGGTCGGCATCGCGGCAGCGGTCTTGCTGATCACGTCGCGCAGATGGGCCAGAAAATTGCGGGACTCATCAGCGGGCAAGGCATCAGCCAGGGGATCTTGGCCGCGCGGCACCTCGTTCTGGCCGAGCAGGACGGCAACCCAACTGTCTTCGGTAAACAAATCGTCCTGACGCCGGAAAACGCGCGCGTTGCCACGCCATAATTCGAGCTTTTCGGTTAGACTGTCGGGCACCGGCATCGTCCGGCAATATTGCCAGAACGGCGTGTCGCCGCGCTGGGTGGCATGGTAATGGAGGATGACGAAGTCGCGCACTTGCTCATATTCCAGGCGCAACGTGCGGTTATATTCGTCGATCTCGTGCTGCGCGAAGCTGCGGTCGGGGAACAGGGCCAAGAGCCGAGCGATGCCCGACTGAATGAGATGGATGCTGGTCGATTCGAGTGGTTCGAGGAACCCCGCCGACAGCCCGATCGCGACGCAGTTTTTTTTCCAGAGCGTGTCGCGCCGTCCGGCAGTGAAGCGGAGCCGGCGCGGAGCCGCGGCCAGCGAGCCTTCGAGCATGGAGCGCAACCGCGCCTCGGCCGCATCGTCGTCGAGATGGGCGCTCGAATAGACATAGCCATTGCCCATTCGGTGTTGCAGTGGAATGCGCCAACGCCAGCCCGCCGCGTCGGCGGTTGCCCGCGTATAGGGCACCGGCGGTTCCGGGTTGGTGCAGGGGGCAGCGATCGCGCGATCGCACGGAAGCCAATGCTGCCAGCTCTCGAACGCCACACCGAGCGTGTTACCCAGGATAAGCGAGCGAAAGCCCGAGCAATCGATGAACAACTCGCCCTCGACACATCGCCCGTCGGCGAGTACCACGCCCGTGACGAAGCCGCTCTCCGGCTCGACATCGACCTTTTCGATCCGCCCCTCAATCCGCGTCACGCCATTCCGCTCGGCCAGCCCGCGAAGATACCGCGCATAAAGCCCGGCATCGAAATGGAAGGCGTAGCCCAGCGATGCCAGCACCGATGCGGGATCGCCCGCCGGCCGGGTGAAGCGGCCACGCAACGCTGCCTGCACGGCAATGCTGTAGTCGCCGATCCGGCCCGCCTCCTGCGCGGAAGCGGCAGCGCGCATCTGGCGCAGCCAGATGTTATGGAATTTGATCCCCACGGCGTCGCGGCCAAGGCGCCCGAACGGGTGAATATAGCGATCTTCCGGCAGGCCCCAGCCGACGAACTCGATGCCTAACTTGAACGTCGCTTGCGTCGCGCGCACGAACTCGTCTTCGTCGATGCCGAGCAAGTGATTGAAATCGTGCAACGTGGGAATCGTCGCTTCGCCGACGCCGACCGTGCCAATCTCGTCGGATTCGATCAGAGTCACCGCGACGCCGGCAGCCGTCAGCCGGGCTAACGCCGCCGCGGTCATCCAGCCGGCGGTGCCGCCACCGACGATCACGACACGCTTGATCGGCCCCTCGCCGCGCGCGCCGGTCATGCCAGCTTCTCCTGGGAGCCGAACCCGGAGGTTTGCGCATATCGCACAAGCTCGCGATTGCTCGGCAACGTGCGGATCGCATAATCGGCCTGCCGTCGCACATCGGCAAAGGCCGCGCGCGCGTCGTCACGATAGCGATATACGCCGGCCTTGGCCGACAGATCGGTCTTCCAGCCCATTCCGTATAGGACATATTGCCAACTCGGCTCGGTGAAGATGTCGATATTGGTGTCTATGTCCATCTCGGTCGGGGGACGAAAACGCCAGCGATCGAGCAATTCGTGCAGCGAGTCGCGGCTCGTCGACGGATCGACATTGTCTCGCCAGAAGTCAGTGTCGCGGCGCTGGCTGATCGAATAGTGCAACTTGATGAAGTCGAGCGTACGCTCGTAGCGGCGACGCATGATATGGTTGAACTGGCGCGCCGAGGTTTCGAAATCGCCGGCCCAGGGAAACAGATTGGCGACCATCGACGCGGCGACTTCGGCAAAGACGATACCGGTCGCCTCGAGCGGCTCGAAGAATCCGCTCGACAGCCCGATAGCAACGCAGTTTTTCACCCAATTGGTTTCGCGGTAGCCGCCTTCGAAGCGGATCTTGCGCGTCTCGAGTTGCTCGGCGGCGGGACCGACATAATCGCGCAGTACGGCCTCGGCGCGGGCATCGTCGGTATGCGACGAGGAATAAACGTGCCCGATGCCACGGCGCTGGTCGAGCCCGATGTCCCAGACCCACCCCGCTTCCTGTGCGGTCGAGATGGTATAGGAAGCGATCGGCGCATCGCCGCTCGCATAGGGCACTTGCATCGCCAGCGCTGTATCGCAGAACAACACGTCCCGACACGATCGATAGGGACTGCCCAACGCCTTGCCGATCAGTTCCGCCCGAAAGCCGGTGCAGTCGATATAGAGGTCACCGGCGAGCACGCCGTTGGCGGCGGTGCGAACGCCGGCAATGCCATCGTCTCCCGTCAACACCTCTTCGACCGTGTCGATCAGATGCGTGACGCCGTTGGCGATGCCCTGATCGCGCAGCAATTGCGCGAGCGTCACCGCATCGAAATGGAAAGCGTAGTTGAGCGGCGCGACAAAGTCGGGATGGCTCGGCAGTTTTGGCGCGCGGTGCGCGTCAGCTGCTTTTTTCTGTGGCGTGTTGACCTCGTCCCAATTCTCGTCGCCCGCTACGCCAAGCAGCCAATAGGGCAACAGATCGAGCCCGCCGCGATCCTCGCCACTCTGGAACGAATGGAGATAGTGATCGTGCCGACCGGTGCCGGGAGCGTGCCGCCAATGGGCGAATTTGGCCCCTTGCTTGAACGTCGCGCCGCAACGGCGGATCATCTCAGCCTCGTCGACGCCGATCGTCGCCAATGTCCTGCGGATTGTCGGAAAGGTGCCTTCTCCGACTCCGAGAATGCCGATCTCCTTTGATTCAACGAGCGTGATCGCGACCCCGCCCGGCAAATCGGCGCCAAGTCTCTTGGCAAGATATCCCGCGCTCAGCCAGCCGGCGGTGCCGCCGCCGACGATGATAACCCGCTTCATCATGTCCCGTCCGCCCGATCATTTCGACCGCCAGGTTATGCAACCTGGCGGTCGAAGGCGACACTTCAGAATGCGAGGTTGATCCCGGTGCTGATGCGCCGATCGGTCTGGAACCAGCTACGCCCGTACAGCTTGTCGCCGGGATACCCACCCATCAGGGTGCGCTGCATCGAGTTGGTCAGGTTGGTGCCCTGGATCGAGAAGGAGAAGTTCTCGGTGACCTTGAACCTGGCACCAGCTTCCAACTGGCCGTAATTGGCGCCATAGATCGGTAGCGCGATCTGAACGGGCGTAGAGACGCCCGGCGCGGAAAAGTAATTGTAAGTCGGATTGGTGCCGTTGCTGTTGGTCGATTGCAGATAACGCGACCGCCAGGAATAAGCGACGCGGAACGAGACCGCCTTGCGCTCGTAGAGCAGCACCGCATTGAAGTTATGCCTGGACAATCCGACCAGCGGTGCGTTGCTGTGAATCCCGCCGTTGATGTCGCGATACAGGTCTCCCGGATTCTTGCTGTCAACGAAGGTGTAATTGCCTTCAAAGCCCAATCCGCTGAGGACGCCCGGCAGCTTGTCGAAGAAGATGCGCCCGCCGATCTCGAAGCCCTTGACCGTCGCCGCCTTTGACGAGTTGATATAGTCGGTCGCCGCCGCCAGTGCGGTTTCAGTGGTCCCGTCCTGGAACACGAATGTCACATTTCGCTGCGTTAGCGAATAGATCGGCAAGTTGGTTAAACGCTTATAGAATGGCGCCAGGTGGAAGGAGGTGCCGGGGCGGGGATAGTATTCCAACGACAGATCGAAATTGTTCGACATGGTCGGCTTGAGAAGCGGATTGCCCGTATCGGCCGTGAAATTGGTGAAGATGTTCGGATCACCGGGGTTAGCACCGCCGATGGTGGCCGCGCCGGTCGAGCCCGACGCACGCAAGGCATTGAACGACGGCAAGTCCATGGTGATGTTGTACCCGAATCGGATCTTCGCGTTCGGGGCCAGCGCATAATCGAAATTAATCGATGGCAGGGCGCGCGTGAAGGACGCTTTGCCGCCACGCGGGACACCCACGTTAAGGAGTGTCTGCAGCTGGCCGTTCCGGATGAACGTCGCGCCATTCTGCTGAACGAAGCCGCTGCCTTCGTTCTCGATGTGGACGACACGCACGCCGACATTGCCGGAAAGGCCAAGACCTTCAGACCCGAACCGCGCGAGCGCATAGCCGGCGTAGGTCTTGGTCTCGTTATCGACCCGATCGAACGGCAGCACGAAGCCGATCGGCCGGATACCCGCACCACCGCCGTAGCCGGTCTGCGGCAACGGTCCGGATGCCGAGCAGTCGAATTCCCGGCCGGTGCAGAAACCCGCAGGTGGCGAGGCGGTCAGCTGCGCGCGATTGAAGCGTCGGACGAGCTCGTCTGTCGGGAACATCAAATTCCCTGGGAGCACCGCCTGGCCGTGGAAGAAATTCTTGAAGACATGGAGCTCGACGTCGCCCGGTGCGGCGTTGGCATAAGTCAGCTGCGGATCGCCGTTCCAGCCGCGGCCCAGCGCGGCCCAATTGTAGCCGTTATTATAATCGCGCTCGGTTCGCTTGGCGGCGCGGCCGCCGATCTTGATCGATTTGAAGAAGCTGTTCTCGAACTTGTATTCCAGATCGAGGTTGGCCGAATCGAGCCGCCCGCTATTATCCTCCTCGTGCGGCATCGTCGCCGACCAGAAGTAACTGGCGGGATCGTCGAATTTCGCCTGCGAACCCGCGGGCATGGTGACGAGCGGCAGGTCGCCGCTCAGGTCGAAGCCGAAGCCTCCAGGAAACGCGACGTCACGGAACACGTCCAAGCGATGGGATATCTGAGCCGAATCAACGCGCTGGAGGCCGCCCTTGATCGACAATGGGCTATTCGCCGGCGACCAGTTGAAACTCAGCGAATAATCCTTGGTGGTCGTCCTGCTGGCATAGGCGCCCTTGTTGCCGCCGCTCGTCGTTGAACCAGTTGGCAGAAAGCTCGATTGATCGCGATTGAACAATAGCGGCGTCGAGATCAGCATGTTGTTGCTGTCGAACTTGCTGTTCGTCGGATCGACGGCCATCGACTGTGACGATACGAAAGCCCCCCAGTCGCCCGACTTGTTCTTGTAGCGCGACTGGAAAAAAGTGCCGGTGAAGGTCAGCGAATCCGACGGCGCCCACTGCACCGCGCCGTAAATGCCGGTGCGGGTGCGCTGGAACTGCTCCTCGCCATACGTATAGCCGCCCGGAATATAATAATCCGCGCCCGAAATGTGCTGGCGGAAATAGGGCTCCACCCGGAAGAAGTGCGAGGCGGAGCTGAGGCGGCTATATGCGACGTCGCCAAGGATACCGATCTCGCCGATCGGAGTCGACCAGCGCTTGGTGACCAGGATCGAGCCCGACAGATCGCCCTTGCGCGCGAGATCGCCCATGCTGAGGTCGCCGGTCGCGGCGATGTGAAAGCGATCGTCCTTATAATCGAATGGCACCTTGGTGCGCAGATCGATCTGGCCGCCCGTGCCGCCCTCGATAAGGTCCGCGGTCGATGCCTTGTACACGTCGACCGCCGCCATCATCTCCGGGGTGACATCCCCGAACTGCAGCGAACGTCCGTTGTTCGCGCTGAAAATCTCGCGCCCATTGAGCCGTGAGGCGACGCCGGTCAGGCCGCGCACCTGGATGCCCGTCCCCTCGACCGAATAGTGATCGGGGTCGTTCAGCGCGCCGAAGCGCACGATGGTGACGCCCGATACTCGCTGCAGCACTTCGGTGATGGAGTTGTCCGGTAGCTTGCCGGCGTCATCGGCGACGACCGAGTCGATGATGGTCTCGCTCCGGCGCTTGCGCTCGTCGGCAGCCTGGAGCGCCGCACGACGACCGGTTACGACAATGTCCTTGCTGCCGCTGTCCGCCGGACCACTACCGGCATCCTGCGCGCTCGACGCACCCGCTGCGGGCGACGTGTCCTGCGCACAGGCGGGCGCGGCATACCCGGCCGCAACAATAGCGACGACCGATGCCCCCGCGAGAATGAATGGATTGCGCTTCATCAAGCTACGGCGATCTGCGGTCGGCTGCGTCACGCCCTGGGGCATATTCGACTGGAACATTAAACTTCCCTTCCTGATCGCAGGCCAGGGAAGCGCGTGAACGACAGGCCGGATAGCATCCGGTTTCCCCTCCACGAGCACCTCCCGGGTGCTTTCTGCCGCCGTGGTCTCGTGCCTCGGCTGATTGTGTGAATACCACCGTGATAACGCTACCTCAACCAAAAATGTTTGCGCTACCAATCTTTTTTGTCCACCCTTGCTGCTAGGCGTTTCTGGCGCCGGCGCAGCAGAATCGGCATTTCCTTTTTAAACAATGCGATGGGGAGGAGTCGGCCATGGAGAGCATCATCGACAATAAGGCGCGCTGCTCGACCATCTCGTTTTCGCCGACGACGCCGGACAGGCGGCACATCTGCCCGAGCATGCGCGCGGGATAATGGGTCCAATCTCGCCCGAGATGCGGCGTGAGCTGCACCGCGTGATCGCCGCGGTGCTGCAATCGAAATAATCAGGAGAGGGAAGATGATGCGGTGGATGATCATGGCATTCGGCATGTTGGCGTCCGCGCCGGCCGCGGCACAGGTAGCGTTCGACGCGCCGTTCACCGACCATGCGGTGCTGCAACGTGATCGAGCGATTGCGGTGCACGGCCATGCCGCGCCCAAGGCGGAGATCGTGCTGAGCTTCGCAGGCACGACCGTCCGTGCCGCCGCCGACGCCAAGGGTGCGTGGCGCGCGACCTTACCTGCAAGGCCCGCCGGCGGCCCCTACTCCCTCGTAGCGGCGAGCGGCAGCGCAAGCGCGACGCTCGACGATGTCATGGTCGGTGACGTCTGGCTGTGCTCGGGCCAGTCGAACATGGAATTCACACTACGCCACGTGACCAATGCCGATACCGAGGTGCAGCAGTCGGCACATCCGTTGCTGCGCCTGTTCAACGTACCGCGCCAGTCGAGCGCGACGCCTCAAGCGGGCTTCAGCCGCCCCGTCGGCTGGCAGGTCTCGGCGCCCGCCAGCGCGGCGGACTTCTCGGCGGCCTGCTATTTCATGGGTCGCGACCTCCAGCAGCGGCAGGGAATCGCGGTCGGGCTGATCTCCTCGGCCTGGGGCGGGTCGGTGATCGAGGACTGGATCAGCCGCGAGTCGCTGGCGACGCTGCCGCGCTATCGCCCGGCGCTCGACCTGCTGGCTCTCTACGGGCGCGATCCGGCGGCGGCATCTTTGCAATGGCGCAGCATGGTCGAAAAGTGGCTCGGCGCGCGGGTGTCGGCACCGGCCAATGCCGTCTGGCGTCCCGCACCCTCGACCACGGCCTGGGAGAATTGGGGCGACCCCGCGCTCGCGAGCTTCGACGGCATTGGCTATTATCGCGCGCATGTGACGCTCACCGCCGCGCAGGCGGGCGAGGCCGAGCTGGCGATCGGCGCGGTCGACGATATCGACCTGACGCGCGTCAACGGAACCACAGTCGGCACGCTCCAGGGATGGGACACGCAGCGCCGATATCCGGTCGCGTCCGGCCTGCTCCATGCCGGTGACAATGTGGTCGACGTCGCGGCAATCGATACCGGCGGCGGTGGCGGATTGTGGGGCGACTTGCCCCGCACGCTGACTCTGGCCGACGGCACCGTCCTTCCCCTGAAGGACTGGCAGTTTGCGCGCGGCGATGCGCTCGCGGCGATCGGCATGCCGCCGGGCCTGCCCTGGCTCGGCGGCAGCGGACGGACCACACTCTACAACGGCATGATCGCGCCGTTGGATGGTTATCCGGTCAAGGGTTTCGCCTGGTATCAGGGGGAGGCGAACGTCTCCGACGCCACCGGCTATGCCGAGTTGATGCCGCTGCTGATCGCCGACTGGCGCAAGCGGTTCGGCGCCGAGCCGTTCCTGATGGTCCAGCTTGCCGGATTCGGACCGCTGAGTTCGCGGCCGGTCGATGACGTCTGGGCGCAATTGCGCGACGTCCAGCGCCGCGTCGCCGATGCCGATCCGAAGGTCGGCATGGCCAGCGCGATCGATATCGGCCAGGTCGCCGACATCCACCCGACCAACAAGCAGGGCGTGGGCTATCGCCTAGCGCTTGGCGCGCGCGCCATCGCGCTAGGGGAAAAGGTCGAGGCGCGGGGGCCGGCCCCGGCAGCAGTCGTCCGGCGCGACGGCAAGGTCGCGATCCGCTTCGCGCATGGCCCGCTGGTGACGGTCGGTGGCGGCCAGGTCATCGGGTTCGAACTGTGCGACAGCGGCGGGCAATGCCGTTATGCAGATGCCGTCGCGAGCGGCGACACCGTGCTGGTGCCCGACGACGGCAAGGCGAGCGAAGTCCGCTATCTGTGGCAGGCGAGCCCGATCGTGAATCTCTATAATCCGGACGGGCTGCCGGCGACGGGGTTCCGCTTACCGATCGGGCGATAGAGCGACCAGCTACGCCCCAAGGTGTCCGTCCGACTCCCGCTCGACCAGCGTGAAGTCGAGCACCAGCCGGCGCGGTTCCGGGGTCTTGCCCTGGCGCCGCGCATTGACCTCGGCGACGAGCATCTCGATCGCGGCACGCGACATGGCCGCGATCGGCTGGCGCACGGTGGTGAGCTCGGGCCAGATCGCGGTGGCGAGCGCGGTGTCGTCGAACCCGCACACGCTGACGTCGCCAGGCACGTCCAGCCCGCGGCGATGCGCGACGGCGACCGCGGCGGCCGCCATGTCGTCATTGCTGGCGAAGATGGCAGTCGGGGGTTGGGGCAGATCGAGCAGCGCCTCGCTCGCCTCGAGCCCTGAGCGGTAGGTGAACAGCCCCTGCCTGATCAGCGCTTCGTCGATCGCGATCCCCGCCTCGGCCAGCGTCGCCTTATAGCCGTCGAGCCGCCGCGCGCTCGCGGTCTGATCGGGATTGCCGATGATGAAGCCGATCCGCTGGTGGCCCTGCGCGATGATGTGCCGCGTCATCGCCTCGGCCGCGGCGAAATCGTCGATCGACACGGTCGAGACCCCGTCCGCCATCCGGGCGGTTGCGACCGCGACCGCGGTCACGTTCTCCGCCGCGAGCAGATCGATCAGCGGTTGCGAATCGCACAAAGGCGGGGGCAGCAGGATGCCGTCGATCCCGCTCCTGATCAGGTGGCGCGCACTCGTCTCCTCGCCCTCTCCCCGGTCGCATTTCTCGACCACCAGCTGGACGTCGGAGCGGCTCGCCTGATCGAGGCTGCCGACCAGAAACTCGCTGAGATAGGCAGCGCTGGGATTGCTGTAGAGCAGTCCGAGACGCACCTGACCGCCGCCGGCGAGGCTGCGCGCCGCACGATTGGGGGCGTAATTGAGGGCGGCGATTGCTTCGTTGACCGCATCGCGCGCGGCCTGGCGGACATGGCTCGCGCCGTTGATCACGCGCGACACCGTCATCGGTGAGACGCCAGCCCGCTTGGCAACGTCTTCAATCCTCGGCGCATCGCCGCCACGGCCTTTGCGCTTCTGTGGTGTTCCGCTCATCCGCGCGCGTGTAGCGCAGCATCGGGCGTGAAGCCCAGCCAAAATCCTTTCGCGACATTCCGACACGACCCGATTGCCAGCAGCACAACTCCTATGGTAGCGCTCCCAATGACTCGGGAACAACCCGGCATTTAGGGGAGATATGCGTGTCTGAAATTGCCCGCCGGCGACGTTCTGGAGCGATTGCCCGCGCCATCTTGCTCGCCGCGGTCGCGGGACTGACCGCAGCGCCGGCCGCCGCGGCACCTCCGCTCTTACAGGCGGCGCCTGCTTCCGCCCCTGCCCCGTATCGCAACTTCAAGGTCGCGATCTATGTCGTCGTCGGCAATGTCCGCGCGCTGGCCGACCGCGCGACGTTCGACCGCGAATATGCCCGCGTCGCCGGCCAGCTCCATTTCGACAAGGTCTATATCGAGGCCTATCGCGACCACCAGTTCGCGACCGATGACGAACTGGCCAAGGTGTCGTCCTATTTCCGCGAGAAGGGCGTGGCGGTTGCCGGCGGCATCACGCTCGCGGCGGGCGGCAAGAACGGACAATTCGGCACGTTCGATTACGAGGATCGTGACGACCGCGCCGAGTGCGAGCGCGCGGTGCGGCTGGCGGCGCGGCATTTCGATCAGGTCATCCTGGACGACTTCTTCTTCTTCACCTCGAAGAGCGACGCCAACATCGCCGCCAAGGGCAAGCGCAGCTGGACGCAATACCGGCTCGACACGATGCGCTCGGTCGCGCGCGATCTCGTGCTGCGACCGGCCAAGGCGGAGAATCCCAAGGTCCGGATGATCATCAAATATCCGAACTGGTACGAGCATTTTCAGGGACTGGGCTACGACCTCGACCAGGAAGCCAAGGCGTTCGACGGTATCTATACCGGAACCGAGACCCGCGACCCGGTGATCACCGACCAGTTGCTCCAGCAATATGAGAGCTATTCGATCTATCGCTATTACGCGAACATCCGTCCGGGCGCGAATGGCGGCGGCTGGGTCGATACGTTCAGCACGCGCTACCTCGATCGCTATGCCGAGCAATTGTGGGACACGGTTCTGGCCAAGGCGCCCGAGGTCACATTGTTCAACTGGAGCCCGATGGCGTCCGACGCGGGCGCCGACGAAGGCGAGCGGCCCTGGGCCACGATGGGGACCAGCTTCAACTGGTCGGCCGCCATGGGCGTCTGGCGGCAATCGGGATCGCGTATGCCGGCCGGCTGGGCGCGCGCCGCGGGACTGTCGCTCGATGCGGTCGATTCGGTCCTCGGGTCGCTCGGCAAGCCGATCGGCGTGGCGAGCTACAAGCCGTATCAGTCGAGCGGCGACGATTTCCTGCACAATTATCTCGGCAATATCGGCATCCCGATCGAACTGGCGCCGACCTATCCCGCCGACGCCCGGACGATCCTGCTGACCGAGGCCGCCGCGGCCGATCCGGGAATTGTCGCGAAAGTACAGGCGAGCCTGAAGGGCGGCGCGACGGTGATCGTCACCTCGGGCTTCGTGTCCGCGCTCGGCACGCGCTTCGCCGATCTCGCGGAATGGACGCCGACCGGACGGACAGTCGCGATCGATCATTTCATCGAGGGATTCGGCGCCGGCAATGGCCGCCTGCTCGACGATCCCGGTGGTCCGGCACGGCCGATCCTGTTCCCGGACGTGCGTTTCTACACCAATGACAGCTGGGCGGTCGTGCGCGGCGTGTCGGGGCAGAAGGGATTCCCGATCCTGCTGATGAACCGATATTCGCAAGGCACGCTGATGATGCTGGCGACGCCCGAAAATCCCAGCGACCTCTACAATCTGCCCGCTGCGGCGCTCGATCATATCCGCGCGATGACGATGCAGGATTTTCCGGCCCATCTCGCCGCGCCGGCCAATGTCTCGCTCTTCGCTTATGACAACGGATCGTACGTCGTGGAGAATTTCCGCGACCAGCCGGTCTCGGCGACGCTGATCGTCAAGGGCGAGGGCGTCAAAGCGGTCGAACCGTCCGACAACAAACCGATCGCCGCCGCCGCGCCGGCGGCCGGTGGCAACGATGCCCAGCCGGGCTGGACCCGCTTCGTGCTCGACCTGCCGCCGCATTCGTTCCGGGCAATCGCGACCAGCAAATGATTTCAGGGAAAGAAAAGTCGGTGGGGAAAATCACGATGAGGGCAAGGATCCGGTTGGTGGCATTGTTATCCGCGACGATGATCGGCGCGACTGCGGTCGCCGGCGCGCCGGAAGCGCCGAATATTGCCAACCCAGCACTTTGGCCCGCCGCGAAGAGCCGCGGTCTGGTGACTCCCGCGACCGAGGCGAAGATCACCGCGCTGATGGCGAAGATGTCGCTCGAGGAAAAGATCGGGCAGATGATCCAGGCCGATATCGGCTCGATCAAGCCAGAGGATCTCCGGAAATATCCGCTCGGCAGCATCCTCGCCGGCGGCAGTTCGCCGCCCCTCGGAAGCCCCGACCGCTCGCCACAGGCGCCGTGGGTCGCGACCTCCAGAGCCTTCGCCGCGGTCACCAACGAAGCGCGGCCTGACCATGTCGCGATCCCGCTGATGTTCGGCATCGACGCGGTCCACGGCAATTCGAACGTGGTCGGCGCGACGCTGTTTCCGCACAATATCGGCCTCGGTGCCGCCAACGATCCCGCGCTGATGACCCGGATCGGCCGCGCCACCGCCGAGGAGACCGCCGCGACGGGCATCGACTGGGCCTTCGGACCGACATTGGCGGTGCCGCAGGACGACCGTTGGGGTCGCACCTATGAAGGCTATTCGGAAAACCCCGCGATCACCGCGCGTTATGCCGGCGCGATGATCCGCGGACTGCAGGGCAACCCCGGCAAGGGCCGCATCCAGCTGGGCAATGTCGCGGCGAGCGCCAAGCATTTCCTGGGCGACGGCGGAACCAAGGACGGGGTCGACCAGGGCGACGACCAGATCGACGAGGCGACGCTGATCCGCCTCCACGCGCAAGGCTACCCGCCCGCGATCAATGCCGGAACGATGACCGTGATGGCGTCCTATTCGAGCTGGAACGGGCAGAAGATGCACGGCAACAAATCGTTGCTGACCGACGTCCTGAAAGGACGGATGGGCTTTGCCGGCTTCGTCGTCGGCGACTGGAACGGCCATGGCCAGGTCCCCGGCTGCAGCAACACCGACTGCGCGATCGCGTTCAACGCCGGGCTCGACATGGCGATGGCGCCGGACAGCTGGCGCGATCTGTTCGACAACACGCTGAAGGAAGCGAAATCGGGCGTGATCCCTATGACCCGGATCGACGATGCGGTGCGCCGTATCCTGCGCGTCAAATTCGCGCTCGGCCTGTTCGACGCCGCGCGGCCATGGGAAGGTCGTGCCGACGTGCTCGGTTCGCCCGCGCATCGCGCGCTTGCCCGTGAAGCCGTGGCCAAGACCCTGGTGCTGCTCAAGAATGACGGCGTGCTGCCGCTCAAGGCGAGCGCCAATGTGCTCGTCACGGGTCCTGGCGCGGATTCGATCTCGATGCAGTCGGGCGGTTGGACCCTGAGTTGGCAAGGCGACGGCAACAGCAACGCCGATTTCCCCAATGCGCAGTCGATCTATTCGGGCATCGCCGCGGCGGTGAAGGCCGGTGGCGGCTCGGCGACCCTGTCGGCCGACGGCAGCTTCGCCAACAAGCCCGATGCCGCGATCGTCGTGTTCGGCGAGACGCCTTATGCCGAAATGCGCGGCGACGTGAGGACGCTCGAGTTCCAGCCCGGCGACAAGGAGGCGCTGGCCTTGCTCAAGAAACTCCGCGCGGCGGGCATCCCGACCGTGTCGGTGTTCCTGTCGGGCCGGCCGCTCTGGGTGAACCCCGAGCTCAACCAGTCGGACGCGTTCGTCGCGGCCTGGCTGCCGGGAAGCGAAGGCGGCGGAATCGCCGACGTGTTGATCGGCACGCGCAACGGTAAGCCGCGCAAGGATTTCACCGGCCGGCTATCCTACAGTTGGCCGAAGACCGCGGGCCAATTCACGCTCAACACCGGGCAACCGGGCTACGACCCCTTGTTCGCGTTCGGTTATGGGCTGAGCTACGCCAAACCCGGCAAGGTCGGCGTGCTTGGCGAAGTGGCCGGGGTCGATCCCGGGCTGGCCAACACCAACCTGTTCTTCGCCAAGGGCAAGGTCCCGGCGCCGTACGCCTGGGCGCCGGACTCGGGTGTGACGCGCGCGGCCGTAGACGGGCCACATATCCAGGAAGGCGCGGCGCGATTGACCTGGCCTGCCGGGCGTGACGCGACGATCGCGATCAATGGCGTGCCGCTCAACCTGACGCGCGAGACCAATGCCGAGCTGGTGCTCGAAATGACCTATCGCGTCGATGCCGCGCCGTCGGGGCCGGTAACGCTCGGCTTCGGCGCCGCGAAGGTCGATGCTACCCCCCTCTTCGCTGCCGGTCCGCAATGGCGGACGGTGCGCATCGGCCTCAAATGCCTGCGTGATCGCGGCGCCGACATGACCGGCGTGACGACTCCGTGGTCGCTGACCGCGAGTGCCCCGTTCGCGCTGTCGGTCGCCGATATCCACCTCGCCACCGATCCCAGCGGCGCGGTGTGCCCGGCGGCGGCACGATGAGCCGGCGTCTGATCCGCATCTTGCCGTTGCTGCTGGCCGGGCTCGCGCTACCGGCGCACGCCGCGGGGGAATTGCCGCGCGTCGTTACCAAGGACGGGCGCTCGGCACTGTTCGTCGACGGCGCGCCCTATCTGATGCTCGGCGTCCAGGCGAACAATTCGAGCAATTACCCGAGCCAATTGCCCAAGGTGTGGCCGATGGTCGAGCGGCTGCACGCTAATACGCTCGAGATCCCGATCGCCTGGGAACAGATCGAGCCGGTCGAGGGCAAGTTCGACTTCTCCTATCTCGATGCGCTGCTGAAAGGCGCGCGCGAGCACAATGTCCGGATCGTGCTGTTGTGGTTCGGCGCGTGGAAGAACACCTCGTCCAATTATGCCCCGGCCTGGGTGCGCAGCGACAATACGCGCTTTCCGCGGATGCGGACCAGCGACGGCAAGGCGCATTACGCGATGAGCCCGCATGCCCGCACGACGCTCGACGCCGACAAGCGCGCGTTCACCGCGCTGATGCAGCGGCTGAAGACCGACGATCCGCAGAACAGCGTGATCATGGTCCAGGTCGAGAATGAGAGCGGCAGCTATCGCTCGGCGCGAGATTTCTCGCCCGAAGCGCAGAGACTGTTCGCGCAGCCGATCCCGCGGCCGCTCGCTGCCAAGACCGGCAAGTCGGGAACCTGGACCCAGGCGTTCGGCAAGCTCGCCGACACCGCGTTCAACGCCTGGTACGTCGCGCGCTATATCGACGAAGTCGCCGCCGCCGGCCAGGCGATCAAGAACCTGCCCATGTATTGCAACGCGGCGCTGAGCGACCCGTTCGGCCCGGCCGTGTCCGGCGGCGCCAGCGGCGGACCAGATTGGCCGGTGATCGACGTGTGGCGCGCCGCCGCCCCGCACATCGCCCTGGTCGCGCCCGACATCTACAATCGCGATCCCAAGGCCTATGCCAAGTATCTCGACCTCTACGCGCGGCCCGACAATCCGCTGATGGTGCCCGAAACCGGCAACGCCGCCGAATATGCCCGTTTCCTGTGGCCGACGTTGGGCAAGGGCGCGATCGGCTTCTCGCCGTTCGGTTTCGACGACACCGGCTATGTCAATTATCCGCTCGGCGCCAAGGAACTCGACGACGCGACGATCGATGCCTTTGCCTCCAAATATCGCCTGCTCGCGCCGGCTGCGAAAAGCTGGGCGCGGATCGCGTTCGAGCATCCGGTCTGGGGGACAGCCAAGATGGACGACGGCGCCGACCAGACGACGACGTTCGGGCGATGGAAGATCACCGCTCAATATGATCAATGGCAGTTCGGCGAACGCGACTGGACCTGGATCAAGACTGATCCCGCGCCGACCAAAGGCAAGCCCGCGGGCGGCGCCTTGGTCGCGCAGCTTGGCCCCGATCAGTTCCTGCTGACCGGATCCAATGTCCGCCTGCGCGTCGATGACGCCAGCGGAGGTAACGGAATAATGCTGCGGGTCGAGGAAGGTCATTTCGACGCCCAGGGCAATTGGGTGGTCGAGCGCGTCTGGAACGGCGATCAGACCGATTACGGGCTCAACTTCACCGGCACGCCGGTGTGGCTCAAAGTGACGATGGGGGCATGGAAATGACGGCGATGCGATGGTTGATGCTGGGCTCTGCGGCGATCGCGCTGGCGGGGGCCGGAGGCGTAGCCGCGTTGGCGGCTGACGCGGCCGCGGCGACGCCGGCGGCGGATCGATCGGTGGCGAAGATCGATCACGGCGTCGTGGTCACACCCCTGTCCGGCCCGGCGAAACGCATTCGCGTGCTCGCTTATGGTGACGCCAGCTTCCGCGTGACCGCGGTGCCTGGGACCGATTTCGACGGCGTGCCCGACAGCTTGATGGTGATCGCCGGACCCGACGGCGATCCGATCGTCACCAGGGCCGGCGGTTATGTCACGCTCAAGCTGCCCAAGGCCAGCGCGCGCATCCGCCTGGCCGACGGATCGGTCAGCTTCCTCGACGCCGCCGGCAAGCCGCTCCTCGCCGAGGCGCCGCGCGCGGCGTTCCGCCCGGTGTCGGTCGAAGGCAAACCGTATTTCTCGGCCAGCCAGCAATTCAACCGCGGCACCGACGAGGGCTTTTACGGGCTCGGCCAGCATCAAAACCGGCAGATGAATTACAATGGCGAGGACGTCGAACTCGCCCAGCACAATATGGATATCGCCATCCCATTCCTCGTCTCGACCCGCGGCTACGGCCTGCTCTGGGACAATGACGGGATCACCAGGTTCGGCAATCCGCAGCCTTATGCTCTGGTCGGCGACGATGCCCTCAAGGTGACGAGCGGCGGCAAAACGGGCTGGAAGGCCGATTATTATCTTGGCGGCAAGCTCGCGGCCAGCCGCCAGGAAGCGACGATCGATTATCGCTTTATCCGCGACCAGAAGAAATGGCCTGCCGCGGGAAAGGCGGCGACCAAGGCCTCGGGGGAGAGCGGACAAAACACCGCCGGGGTCAACACCCAGGAGCAGCGCGTCGTCTGGACCGGCAATGTCACGGCCGACAAGAGCGGCGTGCACAAGTTCCGGCTCTACGCGTCGAGCTACATGAAGGTCTTTGCCGACGGGAAACTGGTGATGTCGCACTGGCGGCAGAACTGGAATCCGTGGTTCCACAATTTCGACCTGCCGATGACCGCCGGCAAACCCGTCGCGATCCGGGTCGAGTGGGATCCGAATGCCGGCTATATCGGACTGGTCCATAACGATCCCTTGCCCGCCGCCGATCGCCACTCGCTGTGGATGACGTCCGACGTCGCCAAGGACCTGGATTATTATTTCATCGGCGGCGGCGGCAGTATCGATGGCGCGATCGCGGGCTATCGCGCGCTCACCGGCAAGGCCACGCTGATGCCCAAATGGGCCTATGGCTTCTGGCAGAGCCGCCAGCGCTATGAGACGCAGGACCAGTTGGTCGGCGTGGTGCGCGAATATCGCAAGCGCGGCATCCCGCTCGACAATATCGTGCTCGACTGGCGCTATTGGGTCGACGACCAATGGGGCAGCCACGATTTCGACACGAGCCGCTTCCCCGATGCCAAGAAGATGGTCGATGACGTCCACGGCCTCGACGCGCACATCATGATCTCGGTGTGGGGTAAATTCTATCCGACCACCGCCAACGGCAAGGCACTCGACGCCAAGGGTTATCTCTATCGCCGCCCGCTCGAAGCAGGGCAGAAGGACTGGGTCGGCCCCGGCTACGCCAACACCTTCTACAATCCTTATACCAAGGGTGCCCGCGACCTGTTTTTCGACCAGGTCAACGACAAGCTGGTGTCGAAAGGGTTCGACGGCTGGTGGCTCGATTCGGATGAGCCGGATTGGCATTCGAACCTGTCGATCGAGGAACGCGCGTTCCAGATGGGGCCGACCGCGCGCGGGCCCGGCGCCGCGGAGTTCAACACCTATCCGCTCGTCCATGTCGAGGGCGTTGCCGACAATCTGCGCCGCGTCGAGCCGGGACGGCGGCCGTTCATCCTGACGCGTTCGGCGTTCGGCGGCATCCAGCGGTCGAGCGCGGCGGTCTGGTCGGGCGACGTCGCGGCGCGTTGGGACAATCTGCGCGACCAGATCTCGGCCGGCGTCAATCTGTCGATGTCGGGGCTGCCCAATTGGAGCCAGGATATCGGCGGTTTCGCGGTCGAGGACCGCTATACGCAGCAGCGTCCCGCCGACCAGCCCGAATGGCGCGAGCTCAACCTGCGCTGGTTCCAGTTCGGCGCCTTCTCGCCTTTGTTCCGCAGTCACGGCGAATTCCCGTATCGCGAAATCTACGAGATCTCGGCCAAGGATCCGGCGATGCAGGCGTCGATGATCTGGTACGACAAGCTTCGCTACCGCCTGATGCCGTACATCTACACCAGCGCGGCGGACACCTGGTTCACCGACGGCAGCATCATGCGCGGGCTGGTGATGGATTTCGGCGCCGACCGGCGAACCTGGGGGATCAACGACGAATATATGTTCGGGCCGTCGTTCCTCGTCGCCCCGGTCTCCGAATTCAAGGCGCGCAGCCGGCAAGTCTATCTGCCCGCCGGGACCGGCTGGTACGACTTCAATCGCGGCACTTATTATTCCGGCGGCCAGTCGATCACCGCGGCAGCGCCGTACGAGCGCATGCCGCTGTTCGTCCGGGCCGGCGCGATTGTCCCGACCGGCCCCGACGTGCAAACGACAAGCGAACAGCCAGGCGGACCGATCGTGCTCCAGGTCTTCACCGGCGCGGACGGGACCTACTCGCTCTACGAGGATGACGGCCTCAGCGACGGCTATGCCAAGGGCAAATGTGCGCGCATCCCGATCCGCTGGGACGATAAGAGCGGCACGCTGACGATCGGCGCGCAGACCGGCGGCTATGACGGGATGACGGCGAAGCGGTCGATCTCGGTGCGCTTCTACGGTCCGCGCACCGCCGCGGCGCCCGACTTCAGCGCCAACCCGGCACGCAGCGTGATCTATGATGGCCGCCCGGTAACCATCCGCCGCTGATCGCTCATAGAAACGAAAAGGGCGTGGGAAGCAGCTGCTTCCCACGCCCTTCTTTTTTCCTGGCGCCCGGCGTCAGCCGGTCATTTCCTCGAGTTCCTTGCCCTTGGTCTCGTGGATGAACTTCTGGACCAGGAAGAAGCTGATCACGGCGCACACCGCGTAGAAAGTGTAGCTGGTTGCGAGCCCCAACTTGGCGGCCATCACCGGGAAGCTCTGCGCGACCAGATAGTTCGCGAACCATTGCGCGAAGCCGCACACCGCCAGCGCCGAGCCGCGAATCTGGTTGGGGAACATCTCGCCCAGCATCACCCACATGACCGGGCCCCAACTCAGGTTGAAGAAGATCACGTAGAGGTTGGCGGCGACCACCGCGATGGTGCCGAGTTCCGGCGACAGCTGGAGCTTGCCCGCGGCGTCGAGCGAGCCCTGGCTGAATGCATAGACGAGGCCGAACAACGTCACCGCCATTCCGGCCGAACCGATCAGCAACAGCGGCTTGCGCCCGATCCGGTCGACCAGGGCGACGGTGACCAGGCACGCGCCGATGGACACCACACCCGACACGATATTGATTAGGAGCGAGTCATTCTCGGTGAAGCCAGCGAGTTGCCACAGGGTCGAGCCGTAATAGAAAATCACGTTGATCCCGACGAGTTGCTGGAACACCGCGAGCAGCAATCCGGCCCAGACCACCGGACGAATGCCGCCCTTCACGGGATCCAGGATGTCGCGCAGCTGTGGCCGGTGATCGGCGCTGAAGCTGCCGCGGATCTCGGCGAGCTTGGTCGCGGCGGTATCGGCGCCGAACAGCCGGGTGAGGACGACTTCCGCTTCGCCCTCGCGACCCTTCGAGACGAGAAAACGCGGGCTCTCCGGGATCAGGAACAAAGCGGCCAGAAAGACCGCCGCCGGGATTGCCTGCATCAGGTACATCCAGCGCCACGCCTCGAGCCCTCCGAGCTTTTCGGTCGACGCGCCGGCAGCGGCGGCGAGATAGTAATTGACCACGAACGCGGCGGTCAGGCCGGAGATGATCATGATCTGCTGAACCGTCGTCATCCGGCCGCGGATGTTGGCCGGTGCGACTTCGGAGATGTACGCGGGCGACAGGACGCTTGCCGCCCCCACCGCCATGCCGCCGATGATCCGCGCGGTCACGAAGATCGGCTGGAGGTGCGCGAAGCCCTGGACCAGCGCACCGCCCAGGAACAGCAAGGCCGCGATCCGCATCACGTTGCGGCGGCCCATCCGGTCGGCGAGCGTGCCGGCGAAGAACGCGCCGATGAAGCAACCGATCAGCAGCGACCCGACCGTGAAGCCGAGCCCGCTCTCGCTCAGGCCGAATGCCGCCTTGAGCCCCGGCTGGGTGCCGTTCACCGCGCCGCTGTCATAGCCGAACAACAATCCGCCGATCGTCGCCACCGCGACGATCATGGCGATGAGGCCGCTATTGGCCCGTGTCGCTCCCCCGTTCATTCTGCTCTCCCGTTATCGTTCTTGTCGTGATGATATGGCGTTGACCGGCACACCGGCGACTCCGGCGTCGAACGCGAAGAGGTGCCCCGCCAGCGGCTGCGCGTCGAGCGCGGCGGCATCGAGCGCGAGCTTCGCGGTGGTCGCATAGGCAGTCCGCAGGTCGGCGCCGCCGAACGCAATTTTGGTCACATTGGCTACCGGAAAGCGCACGGTTTCGATCAGCGCGCCCGCAGGGTCGTAACGCCGCGCGCTCCAGCCGCCGAACAAGCCGGTCCACACGCAGCCGTCCGCATCGACGGTCGGGCCATCGGGATAGCCATCGCTCTTGTCGATAGTGACGAACGGACGCAGCGGACCCAGCGAACCGTCGTCGCTGATGTCCGCCTGACCGATCGTTCCCGCGAACGTGTCGGTGACGTAGAGCGTGCGGCCGTCGGGCGAAATCGCCGGGCCATTGGTCACGACCGCGGGCGGCAGCCCGGTGTCCGAGACCTGCCCGTCCGACAGGCGGTAGAAGCGGCCCGACGCCTGCGCCTCGCTATCGTCCATCGACCCGAACCATAAAGAACCGTCGGGACCGACCACTGCATCGTTGAGCCGATTGTCCGGCAACTCGGGTTCGACCTCGATCC
The DNA here is from genome assembly GCF_001598355.1 of Sphingomonas asaccharolytica NBRC 15499. Taxonomy (GTDB): domain Bacteria; phylum Pseudomonadota; class Alphaproteobacteria; order Sphingomonadales; family Sphingomonadaceae; genus Sphingomonas; species Sphingomonas asaccharolytica. The sequence goes on along the minus strand of NZ_BCYU01000042.1, from coordinate 6,707 downwards.
GCGCCGAGAAGCTGCCGTCGGTCGGGTCGAAGCGATGGATGCCGGTCTTGAGGCCCGCGACCAGTCCACCACCGGCGGACGGCATCACCCAGCCTATCGGTGCCGGCGCGGCCCAGCGCGTGACGTCGCCATCACCGCCGAGGCGATAGACGCACGGTGCCTTGATATCGACGAACCAGAGCGCGTCCCCGATCCATACCGGCCCCTCGCCCAGCATTGCCCCGACCGGGGCGACGACCGCGGGCGTGCCGGTCACCGCCAGCCCGCGTCGACGAAATATTCGTGGCCCGTGCACATCCGGGCATCGTCGGAAGCCAGGAACAGCACCAAAGCCGCGACATCGGCCGGCTGGATGCGTCCGTCGAGGCATTGCGCGGCGACCAGCTCGGCCTCGGCCTCGGGCGTATACCAGCGTTCCTGACGCGGCGTCTGGACATTGCCCGGAATGACCGCGTTGACGCGGATGCCGTCGCGGCCAAGGTCACGCGCCATCGCCCGCGTCAGCCCTTCGATCGCCGCCTTGGCGGTCTGGTAGAGCAGCAAATCGGGCAGAGCGAGATGCCAGCTGATCGACCCGAAATTGACGATCGCCCCGCCGCCCGCGCGGCGCATTGCCGGGATGACTGCCTGGCTGGCGAAGAATTGGTGGCGCAGGTTCACCGCCATCCGGTCGTCCCAATAGGCCGGGGTGATCTCGTCGATCTTGTGACGGTCGTCATTGGCGGCGTTGTTGATCAGGACGTCGACACCGCCGAGCTGTTCCTCGATCGCCGCGAAGCGCGCCTTGAGTCCATCGAGATCGGTCAGGTCGCAGCGGCTGTAGAGCACCGCTTCGGAACCGCCGAGCCGGTCGACCAGCGCGCGCGCCGCATCGTCCTGCACATCGACAAAGGCGACGCGCGATCCTTGCGCGGCGAACGCCTCGACCAGCCCCTCGCCGATCCCGCTCGCGCCGCCGGTGATCAGCACGCGCTTGTCGGCGAGACTGGGATAGCTCGCGCGGGCACTATTGATGGCGGCCTGCAACATCAGTTCGCGGCCTCTGCGAGCACCGGTTGCGGCGTCAACAGCCCGCGCGCGGCGAGGTTGCGCATCAGGTCGCCGATTCCGAACGCCCATGCCGGCGCCGCCTTTGCGCTGGTAACCTTGTTGACCAACGTACCCAGTCTTTCACTCGAAATCGTGACGATATCGCCCTCCTTGTGGGTGAAACCGCGGCCCGGCGCATCGCGATCCTGGGTCGGCGCGAACATCGTGCCCAGAAACAGGGCGAAACCGTCGGGATAATGGTGCTCGCTCATCGCCTGGCGCACCAGGTCGGCGGGATCGCGGCTGATCTGCGCCATGCTGCTCGACCCGGTCAGGCGATAGCCGTCCATGCCCTCGATCGTCAGGTCGACCGCTGCGGCACGCACGTCGTCGAGCGTGAAATCGCCATCGAACAGGCGGATCAGCGGGCCGATCGCGCACGCCGCATTATTGTCCTTGGCTTTGCCCAGCAGCAGCGCCGAGCGGCCCTCGAAATCGCGCAGATTGACGTCGTTGCCCAACGTCGCGCCGACTACCTCGCCATCGGCATCGACCACCAGCACGATTTCGGGCTCGGGGTTGTTCCAGGTCGAATCGGAGCGCACGCCAATCATCGCGCCGAACCCGACCGCCGACAGCACCGGCGCCTTGGTGAAGATCTCCGCATCGGGACCGATCGCGACTTCGAGATATTGCGACCACATGTCGTCGGCGATCAATTTGTCCTTGAGCGTGGCGGCCTCGGGCGATCCCGGCACCACCGCACGCAGATCGCCGCCGACATGCGCGGAAAGACGATCGCGGATCGCCGCCGCTGCCCCGGCATCGCCACGCGCGCGCTCCTCGATCACGCGCTCGAGCGTCGACACCGCGAAGGTCACGCCCGCCGCCTTGATGCAGTGCAAGTCAATCGGGCTCAGCCAGTTGAGCGTCTCGATCGCGCCAAGGCGTTCGCCGCCCGCAGGATCGAACAGGCGCCGCGCCAAAAGGTCGGAGACGGTCGGCGCGACATGTGCCATGTCATACACCACGCCGTCGACGACGAGCACCGGACTCGGCCCGTCGGCACGCGCCACACGGCCGACAAAGCGACCTTGCCGCCAGTCCGCAGGCAAAAATTCGGCGGAAAACGTTTCCCAGCCGGCCATGTCCAGCCATCCCCTCGTTGCTTTGGTAACGCTACCTTTACCGGGAAGGGCGACATGTCAAGTCTGCCTATCGCCATTGGGACAATATGGCGGTTTGCGGCCGGGTCGCTCTACTTGAGCGTGACCGTCTGCACCAAGCTGTCCATCTCACGCGTGACGGCGGGAGTGATGTCCATGGCGTTGTTCCAGCCATAGGTGTTGTTGCGTTCGACCACCAAACTGCAGACGTTGCGTGTCACGACGCGGCCGAGCGCCTCGTTCAACGCGCGATCGATCTGCTGCTGGCCGTGCTCCTGGGCGGCGATAAAGCGGACATTCTGCTGCTGCTCGATTTCGCGCGCCTGCTGATCGAGCGCGGCCAGCTGCCGCTGATATTCGATCGGCGCAGTGGCGTTCTGGCGCGCCTCCAGCTGCCGCCGCTGCTGCTCGATCGCGTTCCGCCGCTGCGCGAGATCACCCGACAGCGACGCCTGCATCTGTTTGAGCTGCGCCTGCATCGACTGGCCCGCCCGCGACGCGCCGATCGCGCCGGTGCGCGACAACAGGCACAGGCCCTGGATCGGCGGTCCGAACGTCTGGGCCGACGCGGGCGCCCCGATACAGACCAACAGAAAGGCGGCGAGCTGTCCGAACAATCGCATGCCGCCGCCTCTCGCTTAATCAGCGCGCAGCCGCAACCCGGTCCGCACAGGCCTGATCCTGCCAGATCACCTCGGACACGGTCACGCTATAATGGCCGGGCGGCCGCTCGAACTGGATCTCCATCCGGCACCGAACCCGCTCGAGGCTTCCCGGCGCGACCGGAAAGAACAGCACATAGTTCCACCGCCGGGTGATGCCTTCGCCGAAATGGGGCGGGCCGATCAGCCGATAGATGCTGAACTTGTCGACACCAGGCGTGATCATCCGCACCGCGGCCGGGCTGACCGTCGCGCCCAGCTTCTTTTCCTCCAGCGGCCGGTGAGGGAAAGCATCCGGATCGACCTTTGCCACATAGACCGGAGCGGACGCGGCGGCGTCATCCTTGGCCGTCGCCGCGAATGAACCCGAAAGACCGGGACCGACGAGAAGCGCAAGCGCGAGGAACCTCATTCTCATTGCATCCTCCTATGGATCAGAACTGGATGCCGAAGCCGGCATTGGCACCGACCCGCTGCTGGGTGTCGTAGGTCACCCCGGCCTTGAAGATGGTGCGACCGTCATCCATCACGCGCGAAAGACCGAGCGAGAAGGCCGACTGACCCTGATAGGTGCCGGCACCGAAAGCGAGCATGCCGCGCCCGGGCTCGAACGCCTGGGGGAGGCCCGCTGCCGCCAAGGCGCCGGCGGTTCCGGCATTGGCATTCCGCTGGACCCTGCCAAGGTCGTACTGGATCCCGGCAAGCTTGATATCGGTATAGGCGTTGGCCGACGCCAGCGTGCTGGCCATACCGCTGTTGAGCTGCTGGACGTTGACCGCGTCGGTCGGCGCAACACCGGCCGCGACATTGCTCAGCACCGCGGCCGGTCCGCCGGGGTTGAACGTCACCGATTTGCCGCCGGCATCATATTGCACCGAATTGCCCGCGACTTGCTGCACCTTGTAGAGTTGCGAGCCGTTGACGGCGTCGGATGAGGTCGCGTTGACCGCACCGGCGCCGACGTTCTGGACGACATTGCCGCCCATGTTGACGACCGTATTCTGCCCCACGGCGAGGCCGCCATTGGCGGTCACCGTGCCGGCGAAGGTCGGGTTGTCTGCCACCGCGACCTGGAGCTGGTTGCCGTTCAGCGTCACGACGGTGTTGGAGCCCGCCGTCACGTTGAGTGTGCCGTTCGACCCGATGTTGGTCGACGGACCGCCATTGGCCTGGATGTTCCAGCCCGCGCCGGCGGTCTGATTGATCGCCTGCAGTGCGTCGTTGACATTGTTGTAGTTGCTCCCGCCGACGTTGAGGTTGGTCGTGACGGTGCCGGTGGTCGGATCATAGGTCGAATTGCCGCCCAGGCCCGCCGCCGTGCTGTTGCCCAGGTTGGTGACGTTGTTGGCGACCGTGGTGACGCTACCCGCGATATTGGTCACGCGATTGTCGAGGTTGGTGATCTGGGTGTTCTGCGCCCCCAGCGCATCGCCGACATTGTTGTAGGTGTTGCCGCCGACCGCGTAGCTCGGCGCGGTATAGGCGCCGGTGGTGGGATTGTAGGACGCGCCGCCGCCGAGCGAGGTGGCGGTGTTCTGCGCGACCTGGTTAAGCTGGCTGACATTGACCGCATCGGTCGGCGCCGAGCCTGCCGCGACGTTGGTGACCTGGCGCTCGGCGCCCGCCGCGCCGACCGAGACTTCGCCGGCGGAGCTTTGCGGCGTGCCCAGGCCATAAGCCGAATAGCCGATCCGCGACCCCACCGTCGTCACCGCGCCCGCGCCAAGCGCGACGCTGCCCGCGAAGCTGGCATTGGCGCCCGGTCCGATCGCGATCGACTGGATGCCGGTCGAGACCGAGTTGGTGCCGAGCGCGATACCGTCGGCCCGCGAGACCCGGGCATTCTGGCCGATCGCGGTGCCGCCGGGCGCGGTCTGATCGACCACCGCGCCATTGCCGATACCGACGCCATTGTCGCCATTGACGACCGTGGTCGGTCCCACCGCGACGGAGTCGGTCCCGACGGCAAGCGAGTCCAAAGCCACGGAATTGGCGTGGAAATATTTGGTCGAGGTGACCGACACCGATCCGATCGCGCCCTGAAGCTGACGGAGCGTCACCGCGTCATTCGCTGCGGTTCCGTCCGCGACATTGATGATCTGGCGATATTCGCCGGTCGTCGCGTTGCCGACCGACACTGCTCCAAGCAGGGTGGCATCGCTGGTATTGTAGGGCACGAAGCCCAGGCCCGCAGGGATGGCGCCGATCGAAGGTGCGAGCGCGCGATCGGACAGCGATCCGCTGCCCAGCGCCAGCGAGCCGTCGACGCTCGCCACCGCATTGTTGCCCATCGCGATGCTGTCGGTGTTGTTGGCTACCGCCTGAGGCCCGACTGCGACGCTGTTGGTTCCCACCGCCTGGCTGTCGGCGAGCGTCGAGGTGGAATGGAAATATTTGATGCCGCCGCCATTGGTGATGTTGGTGACGGTCGCCCCGATGCTGGTCACCGTATTGCCCAGGTTAGTGACCGTGTTGCCCAGGTTGGTGACCGTGTTGCCGAGATTGGTCACGTTGGTGCCGAGGCTGTCGACCGCCTGGTTGGTCGCGAACAATTGCGATCCGTTGATCGCATCGGTCGAGCCGCCATTGACCTGCCCTGCTGCGACATTGGTGATCGTCCGCTCGGCCCCGACGGCACCGATGCTCAGCGTGCTGGTCGGCGAGGTGCCGGCGAAGGCGTAATTGGTGCCGTTGATCGTGATGCCGCCGGTCGCCACTGCCGCCGTGGTGGTCGATCCGTTGCCGAGCGCGATGTCGCCGGCGTTATTGGCCACTGCATTGGGCCCGATCGCGACCGAGTCCGTGCCCAGCGCCTGGCTGTCGGCCAGGGTCGAGGTGGCATGGAAGTACTTGATGCCGCCGCCATTGGTGATGTTGGTGACGGTGGCGCCGATGCTGGTCACGGTGTTGCCGAGATTGGTGACCGTGTTGCCCAGGTTGGTGACGGTGCCGCCGAGGTTGGTCACGTTGGAGCCGAGGCTGTCGACCGCCTGGTTGGTCGCGAACAATTGCGACCCGTTGATCGCATCGGTCGAGGCGCCGTCGACGCGTCCGGCGGCGACATTGGTGATCGTCCGCTCGGCGCCGACCGCACCGATACTCAGCGTGCTGGTGGGGCCGGTTCCGGCAAAGGCGTAGTTGGTTCCGTTGATCGTGATACCACCGGTCGCAACTGCCGCAGTCGTGGTCGAGCCGTTGCCGAGCGCGATGTCGCCGGCGTTATTGGCGACCGCATTGGGCCCGATCGCGACCGAGTCCGTACCCAGCGCCTGACTGTCGGCGAGCGTCGACGTGGCGTGGAAGTATTTGATGCCACCGCCATTGTTGATGTTGTTGACCGTGTTGCCGAGATTGGTGATGTCGGTCGTGTTCGTCGCCACCTGCTGATTGGTCGCGAACAATTGCGAGCCGTTGATCCCGTCGGTGGAGGCCGCATTGACCGCGCCCGGCGCGACGTTAGTGACGACCAGGCCGCCGGCATTGATCCCCGTGGTGGTGACACTCGGCCCGCCGGCAATGGTCAGGCCGCTAGTGTTCAGCACCGTTCCGCCCGCCGTCACGCTGTTGGCCGTCAAATTGGGGTTGGTGGCGACCGTTATATCGGTGCCGGTGCGCGTGACCTTGATATTCTGTCCGTCGATGAACTGGACCGTGCCGCCTGGCGCGACATTGGTCGCCGCATCGCCATTGGTGCGGACGTTCCAACCCGCATTCGCCGCCTGATTGGTCGCGAACAGCTGCGAGCCGTTGACCGCGTCGGTCGAGGCCGCACTGATCACGCCCGGTGCGACGTTGGTGATGACCTTGTTGGCCGCGTTGATCCCCGCGGTGGTCACGCTCGGGCCGCCGG
>NZ_BCYU01000041.1 GCF_001598355.1 Sphingomonas asaccharolytica NBRC 15499 | reverse complement strand
CGGCATCGGCGGCGGCCGCTGCGTCGGCCGCGATCGCGGCAGCCGCGCGCGTCGCGACCTCCCCCGTCACGGGATTGAGGCGATCGAATGTCGCGGCAGCGGGACGGCTCTCACCGGCGATCAGCATGTCCACGGAAGTTGCCAAGGCGCTCTCCTTCATTATTGTTATATGAGATAGCTTAGTCTATCGTTATGCGCAACACCAATCGTCGCGGACATCGAATCCGACGACGCGATCGGAGAGAGCGCATGCGCCGCATATTGGCAGTCCTCACCCTCGTCCCGTGCCTCGCCGTCCCGGTCGCCGGCATGCCTCAGGCCGCCCTGGAGCGCAGCGCGGCCGGGACGCTGATCGATGGCGCCGACTGGCGCGCGACGGTGCCGGCGAACTGGAACGGCACCTTGCTGGTTTGGGGGCATGGCTACAGCTTCAGGAAAGCGGCAGCCGACGATGCGCCGGCCCAATATCGCGCCGACTTGCTGCGCCGAGGTTTTGCCTTGGCGGGATCGAGCTATGCCACTGCCGGCTGGGCGCTCGACACCGCGCCGCAGGATCAGCTCGACACGATTGCGGCCTTTACCGCGAAATTCGGCAAGCCCAGGCGCGTAATCGCCTGGGGAGCGTCAATGGGCGCGCTCGTCACGACCGCGATGGTCGAGCACCCCGACAGCGGGCTGGACGGCGGGATCGCCTTATGCGGATCGATCGGGGGCGCCGTCGGCATGATGAACATGGGGCTCGACGGCGCTTATGCGTTCCGCACGCTGCTCGCCCCAAACTCCGATATCCGCGTGACCGAAATCGCCGACGACCGCACCAATGCCGCGCGGGTCGCCAAGGCGTTGACCGAGGCGCAAGCGACCCCGCAAGGCCGGGCGCGCGTCGCGCTGGCTGGCGTGCTCGCCGGCATTCCCGGCTGGACCGGCGGCGAACGACCGGGCGATGTCGACTATGACAAGCAACAGACCAATATCGCCAACGCGTTCGTCATGGGTGTCTTCCTTCCCAGAACCGACCAAGAGCACCGCGCCGGCGGCAATTTCTCGTGGAATGTCGGGGTCGATTATCGCCGCCAGCTCGCGGCAACGGGCCGCGGCACGATGGTACGCGCATTGTACAAAGCGGCAGGGCTCAACCTCGACGCCGACCTCGCCCGGCTCAACGCCGGCAAGCGTATCGCCGCCGATTCCACGGCGGTGAAATGGATGACCGCCAATTATACCCCCAACGCCCGACCGCGCGTACCGCTGCTCGCCGTCCAGAATATCGGCGATGGCGTGACATCTCCCTCGTTGCAGCGCGCTTATGTCGAGGCTGCTTCCCGTAACCAGCCTGCCAATGTCCGCGCCCTTTATGTCGCGGGATCGGGACATTGCAGCTTCGACGCGGCGACCATCGCGGACGCCATCGCGACGATCGAGACGCGCATCGCGAGCCGCCATTGGTCCAAGTCGCCGGCACGCTTCGTCGCTTACACCCCGCCGCCAATGTCGCGCCCTTGCCTGCGCGGCGGGGCGTGCCGATGAAGGTCAGTCGATCCCCTTGCGCTCGACGCTCCAGGCGGGGTCGGTACACAGCCCGCAATCCTTGCCCTTGAACCGCTTGGCCGCCTGTTTGTCGCCCTTGAGCTGCCAATCGAGCCAATCGACCGAGACGCTTGCCACGACGCCGCCATTGGGCTTGGCGAACGTCCCGAGATGCCCGACCGGCAGGTTGGCGACCATCGCCGGCACCGTATCAATCTTGGCGAAGTCGTCCATGCCATTGGGATAGGCGATGTCCTTGGGACCACCGAGAATGTAGATGACCGGCGTGTGCAACGTCTTGAGCAGCGATTTTTCGACATGGATGCCGGAGATCGGCTGGGAATTGTCGGCGAAGATGCCGCTATTGTTGATGATGACCGCCTTGATCCGCTGATCGCCCGCAATTTGCAGTGCCTGTAGGCCGCCGCAGCTATGCCCGGCGACCGCAACCATCGCGGGATCGACCTTGCCATAAAGCGGGCTGCCCTTGCGCCCATTCTCGGCCAGCACCCAGTCGAGCCCGGCGAGCACGTCCTTGTAGGTTGTCGCCACCGGCGGCAGCCCGGCCGACGCAGTCGGCTGGGGGCGCGGCGGCTCGGCGGTCGCGCCGGGGCCGCTATGGACGCCACCCGGCGCGACGGCGATATATCCGTGCGACGCGATCTCCTCGAGATGGAGGCGCGCGCTGGCGCCGTCATCGGAGCACCCGCCATTGCCCCAGACCAGGACGCCGAGCTTCCGGCTGGGTCCGAACCGCGACAGGTCGGCCGGGCGGTAGACGACATGATCGGGCAAGGCCGTCGCGGTCTCCTTGACCGCCCGATAGGGGCCAGTGCCCGGCGTATCGGGCATCTTGTTATAGGCGTCGCGCATCGCGGCCACTTCGTTGGCGAGCGCGGGATCTATCTTGACCTGCGCGACTGCCGCCGCTGCCAGACCCGCGATCCCTACCCCGCCCGCCACGCGAATCCACGCGTTCATAGACCTCTCCAATATTGTTATGCGACAATACTGAAACGCCGATCTATTCCATGCAAGCGATTTCAAGCGCTTTCGCGCGCGATGATCCTGGACCCGACGTCGATGCGTCGCTCTGTGATCGTCTTGCCGGCGGCACGCTCGCGCAGCACGCGGATCATCTCGCGGGCGATGCGGGCACCGTCGACGTCGACCGACGTGATGGTCGGCCGCATATCGCCCGCCATGCGCAAATTGCCGAAGCCGGTCACCGCCAGCTTGTCGGGTACGCGGACCCCGGCCGCTTGCGCCTCCACGATCAATCCTTGCGCGATCCAGTCCGATCCGCACACCACCACGTCGGGCATCGCCGGCAAATCGGTCAGCGCGCGAAAGCTCAGCCGTCCCTGGCCGAAATGGCTGGGAACGTTGACTTCCAGCCGGGTCGGCTCGTCGCCGCCCTCCTCCATCCAGCGCCGCACGAAGCCTCCGGCCCGGCGTTGCGATCGGGTCGAATTGGGCACGATCAGATGCGGCCGGCGATAGCCGCGTGACCGCAGGAAGCGCGCCATCGCATCGCCCGCCGCCGAATGCGAAAAGCCGATTGCGACATCGATCGGCTCGTCCGGCAGGCCCCAGGTCTCGATCACCGTGACCGGTAACGAGCGCAGACGGTCGCGGGTCTCCGCGTCGGTGACGATGCCGGTCAGGATGATCGCGTCGACCCGACGCGACAAAGCGGCGTTGATCTGCGCGATGAGGCGATTGTTGTCGGCGCCGGTCAAGGAGAGCATCACGCTGTTGCCGTCATTCGACAATTCGTCGATCATCGCCTCGATCGTGTCGTTGAAGATCGACTGCGCGATGTCGGGCACCAACGTGGCGATCAGCCTGGACCGGCTCGATGCCAGCGCACCGGCGTTGAGATTGGGCAGATAGCCCGTCTCGTCAATCGCCGCCTGGATGCGAAGACCGGTCGCCGCCGCGACCACTTCCGGATTGTTGATATAGCGCGACACCGTCGCCGCCGACACGCCGGCGAGCGTGGCTACCTCTTCCAATCGTGGGGCTCGCTGCGTCCTGCTCATCGCGACCGATCATGCCGTGACCTGGGCAGCAAGGAAAGGGTGACTGTTGCAAGCGCTTTCATAATTGTTTAAGGGCATAACTAATGACCCAGGATTTCGACCCCCTCGCCGCGGAAACCTTCGACAGCGCCCACGCCGATTACCGGCGCCTGCGCGAGCAATGCCCGGTGGCGCACAGCGAGGCATGGGGCGGGTTCTGGGCATTGATGAAGCATGACGACGTGGTTGCGGCGGCAACCGATTCGCAGACCTTCATCACCTCGAAACAGAACGTCGTGCCGAAAGTAGCCTTCACTGGCCGCCGCCCGCCGCTCCATCTCGATCCGCCGGAACACACGCCTTATCGCCGCGCCCTCGCGCCGCTCCTGACCGAGCGCAAGACCGCCGCGCTCGAGCCCGCCATCCGCGCCTCGTGCCGGCGTCTGCTCGCCGCGATGGTCGCAAAGGGCGGCGGCGACGTTTGCGCGGACTTCTCCGCACACATGCCGGTCGAGGTATTCGCCCATTGGATGAACCTGTCGCCGGAAGCGATCGAGGCACTGACCCAGGTCGGTCGGCGCTATAATATCGCAGTCCAGTCGAACGACATGGACGCGACCAAGGAAACCAGCCTGTTGCTCTACGACATGGCGCGGAACGTGGTCGCCGACCGCAAGGCGAACCCCCTGCCGGTCGATGAGGATGCGACCAGCGCGCTGCTCGCGACCCGCGTCGACGGGGAACCGCTTCCCGACGAGATGATCGTCGGCACGATCCGCCAAGTGCTGGTCGTCGGCCTGATCGCGCCGACCGTGATGATCGGATCGATCGCCATCCATCTGTCGCGCCATCCCGACTTGCAGGCCCGGCTGCGCGCCGATCCCCAACTGGTCCCGGCGGCGATCGACGAGTTCCTGCGGCTTTATACCCCCTATCGCGGATTCGCCCGTACCGCCGTGTGCGACGTCACGATCCGCGGGCGCACGATTCCGGCGGGGGAACCGATCGCATTGGTCTATGCTTCCGCCAACCGCGATCCCGACGTCTTCGAAAATCCCGAGGAATTCGTTCTCGACCGCCCCAACATGAAAGACTCGATCGCGTTCGGGCGAGGGCCGCATATGTGTGTCGGCGCGGCGCTCGGACGGCTCGAACTGATCGTCGCGATCGAGGAATTGCTGGCGGCCGCGCCCGGCTTCGCCCTCGACGGCGAGCCCAAACCAACGCGCTTCCCAGAGATCGGAGCGCTGGCCGCCCCGATCCGTTTCGAGTTGGCATGATGGCGATCATCCTCGCCACCGGCGATCTCGCGCCAGATCGCGACAATTACGACGAAAGCTACGACGCGACGCGCGACCTGCTGCGGTCGGCCGACATCACGTTCGGGCAGTTGGAGACCAGCTTCGCGGACAAGGGCGTCCGCCTGCCGCAGGCGCGCCACGCCGTGCTGGCGCGGCCGGACGGCGCCGCTGCGCTCGGCCGTGCGGGGTTCGACATCATCTCGATGGCGGGCAATCATGTGCTCGATTGGGGCAATGACGCGTTCTTCGAGACCAGGGACAATCTGCGGGCCGCTGGTCTGAAGGTCGTCGGCGCGGGTGCCAATATCGCCGAGGCGCGCGCGCCTGTCAGCTTCACCCTGCCCGACGGTAGCACGGTCGCGTTCCTCGCTTATTCGAGCATCCTGCCGCACAGCTATTGGGCCGACGAGCGCCGCCCGGGCTGTGCGCCGATGCGCGCGCATACGATCTACGAGCAGATCGAGCACGATCAGCCTGGCACCCCCGCGCGCGTTCATTCCTATCCCCACCGCGACGACCTCGCTGCACTGGAAGACGACGTGCGCAAGGCCAAGGCGAGCCACGATGTGGTGATCGTCTCGCACCATTGGGGAATCCATTTCGTCCGCGCGACGATCGCCGATTATCAGCGCGATGTCGCGCGCGCGACGATCGCGGCGGGGGCAGACGCGATCCTGGGTGGGCACGCGCATATCCTCAAGGGCTGCGAACTGATCGACGGCAAACCGGTCTTTTATTCGCTGTGCAATTTCGCGACCGATCTCAAGATGGACCCGGTCCATGCCGCGTCCAAGAGCTTCAACGAGATCCGCGTGCTCGCCGAGGAATGGGAGCCCGATTTCGACAGCCTGTACAATTTTCCCAAAGCGTCGGCCCTGTCGATGATCGCGCGTCTGGAGATCGCAGGCGGCAAACTGGTCCGCGCCGGCTTCCTGCCGCTCCACATCGGTCGCGACGCGGTGCCGCGGCTGCTCGCACGCGGCGACGCTGAATATGCCGAAATGGTCGCCTATATGACGGCGGTGACCGACGAAGCGCGGCTCAACGCGCGCTACCGGGTTGCCGACGACATGGTCGAGTTGGTGGCGGCATGACCGTGAAACGCGCTTTTCCGCTGGAGGGCGTCGTCGTCCTCTATTTCCTGTTCTATCTACCCAATGTCATCGTCACCAAGCTGGTGACCAGCCTGCCGCATGGCGCGATCGGGCGGCCGTTGACCGGGCTGGAGACGCTGCCCGCGTCGCTGATCCTCAATACGTTGATGACCTATGCCTTCATCTGGTGGTGGGGTTGGTATCGCGACGCCAACGCGACGACGGTCGGCGGCGTGCGCGTGCCGATCCCGACACGCTACACCCTGATTTCGGGCATCGGCACGGCGCTGATCGTGTTCACGGTGCCGCTGTCGTTCACGTTCGAGAATGTCAGCGTGCCGTTCATCCAACTGCTGATGCGCGGTGACATCCTGATCATCGCGCCGATCGTCGACCTGATGTTTCGGCGCCGCGTCAATTGGTGGAGCTGGGCCGCGTTGGCGATGGTAGCGGTCGCGTTGTTCGTCACGCTCAGCGCGCGCGGCGGACTGAACCTGCCCCCGCTCGCGATCCTGACGGTCGTGCTCTACACGATCGGCTACTTCCTGCGCCTGACGATGATGACGCGGGTGTCTAAGACCGGCGACCCCGCCTCGGTCCGCAAATATTTCGTCGAGGAAAAGGTTATCGCGTTGCCCGCTGCGGTGGCGATCCTGGCGCTGATCTCCGCTGCCGGATTCGGCAATCAGGCCGGGCAATTGTCGTTCGGGTTCGTCGGCGTGTGGGCCGATCCGGTGATGATCTGGCTGGCCGTGATCGCACTGACCCTGACTGTCGTGTCGGTCTTTTCGGTGATCATCCTGCTCGACCCGCGCGAGAACGCCTATTGCGTGCCGCTCGAGCGCGCCTCGAGCCTGATCGCGGGCGTTGCCGGGTCGGCGATCCTCGCCGCATTCTGGGGTCTGCGCGCGCCCAGCGCCGCCGAATATGCCGGTGCCGCGATCCTGATCGCAGCGATCGTCCTGCTGGCCGTCGCCCCCCGCCTTTCCGCGTCGCTGCGGGCGGCCCGGGCGGAGAGCCCATAAACGACAGATACGAACGACCGGAACGGCGCGCCACGACGCCGCAGTCATGAAGGGAGAGGAAAAGATGACCAACGCAACCTACCGCCGGCTTGCCGTGGCGACCTGTACCGCCGCGCTGACTATCGGGCTGGCTTTGCCCGCCGCCGCCCAGACCGCGCCTGTCGCGCCGGCCGACGACCAGACCACGCCCGCCCAGACGACAACGGCCCCTGCCGGCGATGATGCCGCCACGACGCCAGATATCACCGTGACCGGCACGCGTATTCGCGGCGTCGCCGCGGTCGGATCGAACGTGATCGCGATCGACGCCGCGAAGATCGCGGACGAGCCTGTCACCTCGACCAACGACCTGCTGCGACGGGTACCGCAGGTGATCTCGCTGGGTGCCAACCGCAACGGCGGTACCGCGCAGAACGGCGCCGCCAACGCCACGCGCGGCGCCGGCATCAACCTGCGCGGCATCGGCACCAACGCGACTTTGCTGCTCTATGACGGCAAGCGCTTCCCGCCCCAGGGCACGCAGGGCCAATATACCGACCCATCGGTACTTCCCTCGATTGCGCTGAGCCGGGTGGAGGTGGTCGCCGACGGCGCCTCGGCGATCTATGGTTCGGATGCCATCGCCGGCGTGGTCAACTTCATCCTGCGCAAGGATTTCGACGGTGCCGAACTGCGCCTGCGCTCGGGCTTCACCGATGGCGGTTATGACGAGCAGCAGATTGCCGCGATCGTCGGCAAGAAATGGGATAGCGGATCGGCGATGATCGCCGGCGAGTTCGTGCGCAACTCTTTCCTCCGCGGGTCCGATCTGCCCTGGTACCAGGACGACAACCGCTATCGCGGCGGCCGCGACCTGCGCACGACCAATTGCAATCCCGGCACGATCTCGGTCGGCGGGCAGAGCTATGCGATTCCGACCGGCGGCGTGACCAACGCCAACAAGAACCTGCTCGTCCCGGGCACGTCGAACAAATGCTTCTATAACGGACTCGACACGGTGATCCCGTCGCAACAGCGGGTCAGCGTGGTCGGCACGCTGTCGCAGAATATCGGCGACCGCATCCGGCTGTTCGCCGACGGTTTCTATTCGTATCGCGAAGGCATCATCCTGGGGACGGGAGACACGTTCACCGCGACGGTGCGCAACACCAACCCGTTCTTCGTGACCCCGGTCACCGGGGCGACATCGGAGACGGTGACCTATTCGCTGTTGCCCGAGCTCGGGCCCGATTATAACCCATACCATTCCTATTCGTGGAACCTGATGGGCGGGGTCGAGGCCAAGCTGTTCGGCGATTGGCAGGCGACCGCTTATTATTCGCACGGCAAGTCGTACGACATCGCCGACCGCCGTCTGGGCGTGAACACCGCCGCGCTCAATGCCGCGCTCGCCGACACCAATCCGGCGACCGCGCTCAACGTGTTCGGCGGGCCGAATAACCCGGCGACGCTCGCGAAAATCCGCGACAATTACTTCCAGATCATCGGTGCGACGCGGCTCGACGTGATCAACGGCCAGGTCAACGGGTCGCTGTTGCGCCTGCCTGGCGGCAAGGTGCGCGTCGCCCTGGGCGGCGAACATCGCGTCGAGTACACCTTCACCGACCTTGCCACCGGCAACTCGGTCGCGCACGTCCATGTCGGCGACCACGGGTCGCGCACCGTCAACGCGGTGTTCGGCGAGCTTTACGTACCGATCTTCGGCGCGGACAACGCGATCCCCGGCTTCAGGGAATTGTCGCTGTCGGTCGCTGGACGCTACGAACATTATAGCGATTTCGGCGACACCACGAACCCCAAGTTCGGCGTCACCTGGAAACCCGTTAGCGGGGTCACCATTCGTGGCACCTACGGCACGTCGTTCCGCGCGCCGACCTTTGCCGAAGTGTCGCAGATCGGGGGCGGCGCGGGCCTGTATTACGACACCTTGCCGGGAGCCAACGGCAATCTGACCGGTATTGGCATCGCCGGCGGCAATCCTGGCCTCAAGCCCGAAAAGGCAAAGACCTGGTCGGTCGGCGCGGAGGTCAAACCGATCGACGGCCTGACGCTCAGCGCGACCTATTTCGACATCAAATACACCAACCAGATTCAGGCTCTACGCGGCACGCCGGGCATCCTGACGAACCCGCTCTACACCTCGTTCGTGACCCTCAATCCGACCCCCGCGCAAGTCACTGCGCTGGTCAATTCGGGGCTGCCGATCAACCAGGCGATCAACCAGAGCGCGGTATCGTTCATCGTCGACGGGCGGCGCCAGAACCTCGGCACCTCGTTGGTCGGCGGCGTCGATTTCGGGGCGAACTACACCTGGACGATCGGCAGCGTCAGGGTCGATGGCGGGATCAACGGCACCTATTACACCAAGTACAAATTCGCGGCGGTCCCGGGCGCCCCGCTGGTCGATGTGCTGGGCAAGATAAACTTTCCGCAGAAATTCCGCACCCAGGCCGATCTGGGCGTGGCCGCTGGTCCATGGCGTGCGCGGGTGACGTGGAACCACCTGTCGCCCTATGACAACAACACGCTGGCGCCGGTCCAGCGGGTCAGCGGCTACGATACTGTCGACCTGTTCCTCGGGGTCGACATCGCCAAGCGCTTCACCTTGTCGTTCGACGTGCGCAACCTGTTCAACCAGAACCCGCCGTTCGTCGACACCACGCGCGGATACGACCCGCAATCGGCCAATCCGATCCCGCGCTTGTTCTCGGTAACGGCGGGAGTGAAGTTCTGATGCGCGCGCAGGCGTCGGCGGCCGCTTTTGCCGCGGCCTCCTTATGGTCGATGCCCGCGCACGCCACGGATTGCCGGGCACTCGAGGGAAATATGGCGGGGGCCGTCAAAGTGACCGCGGCCACCGCGATCGTCCCCGCCCCGACCTGGAGTCCAGAGACCGACAGTTTCTACAAACCGATTCCCGTCGCGGTCCCGATGTGCCGCGTCGAAGGCACGATCGAGGGCAATATCGGCTTCGAATTATGGTTGCCGATGAACGGGCGGTGGAACGGCCGCCTGCTCGGCGCCGGCGTCGGAGGGGACGCCGGCGTCTTCAACTATAGCGACATGAGCCGCCGCGTCGCGGAAGGTTTCGCCACGGTCACCACCGACAGCGGGCACAAGGTGAGCCAGGCACGCTGGATGGCGGACAGGAAAGCGCGGGTCGATTACGAACATCGCGCAGTCCATTTGACCGCGCTCGCGGCCAAGAGGGTCGTCGCGCTTTTCTACGGCAAGCCGGCCGACCGCAGCTATTTCCTCGGCTGCTCAGGCGGGGGACGCCAGGCGCTGAAGGAAATGCAGGTCTATCCCGCCGATTATGACGGCGTCGTCGCAGGCGCGCCGGGGCCCTACATGCCGCTGATCTCGGTGCGAATGATGTGGTTCTCCCTGCTGCAGAAGCGCGAGCCGGCGGGCGCCCTGTCCGATGCCGACTGGTCGCTCTACGAAGCGCGGGCCAATCGCGCGTGCGACGGCAATGACGGTGTGGTCGACGGCGTGGTCGAGAATCCGCTCGCTTGTCACTTCCCGCCCGCCTCGCTCGCGTGCGCGCCCGGCCAGACCGACGGCTGCCTGAGCGCGCCGAAGGTCGCGACGCTCCAGGCAATCGTCGCGCCCATGCCCGACGAGAACGGTCGCCCGATGGACAAGGGGCTGCTCCCCGGCGTCAGGACGCGCCCCGGGCCGCCTTCCCCGCTGCTGCGCGCGATGTGGGCGGATGCGGTCTACAATAACCCCTATTGGGACGAAAATACCTTCCGCCGCACCGCCGATCTGGCGGCGGTCAACCGGGCGATGCCGCAATTGCGCGCGGACAGCGTGCGGGTGGCGCCGTTCGTGGCGCAGGGTCACAAGGCGATCATCTACCAGGGCTGGCAGGATCCGTCGGTCATCGCCGGGCCGACGATCGATTATTACACGTCGCTCGCCGCCGCGAACGGGGGCGAGGCGCGGCTGCGGAACGCCGTCAAGCTGTACATGGTGCCCGGCATGTACCATTGCCGCGGCGGCCCCGGCGTCGACCAATTCGGCGGATCGGGGCAGCCGAGCGCGCCCGGCGATCCATCGCGCGATATCCTGTGGTCGCTGATCGACTGGGTCGAAAAGGCACGTGCTCCGGGCGCCATCACCGGGGCGCGGGTAAAGGACGGCGCGCCGGTCTTCTCGCGCACATTATGTCCGTTCCCCGAAATCGCGCGCTATGATGGGATCGGCGATCGGAGCGAGGCATCGTCATTCCGCTGCGTTCGCGATCCCGGTCTAGCGGCGCGCTTCTCCAGCCGATAACGCATGGCGTTTCGGGCGCCCGAGCAAATGCTTTTAGGGCGCGCGTTGCGACGAAGAGCGTTATCGCGCACCATGTCAGTGCGACCGCAGGAGAAGTTGATTGGACGTCGAAACGGGGGATCGGGAAATCAGGATCGCGCTGGGCGTGCTCGAAGAGCTCGCCGGATATCATCTCCGCCGCGCCTCGACCGTGTTCGGCAATGACTTTTCGCGCGCGATGGGCGGAACCGGAATTCGCCAGGTCCTGTTCGGCATTCTTTCCGTCGTCGCCGCCAATCCCGGGATCAACCAGGGAACGGCGGGGCGCGCGCTGGGCATCCAGCGCGCCAACATGGTTTCGCTGATCAACGAACTGGTCGATGCCGGTCTGATCGATCGCCGCACCGCCGAGGAAGACCGGCGTGCCTTCGCGCTG
This sequence comes from Sphingomonas asaccharolytica NBRC 15499, assembly GCF_001598355.1. Classification (GTDB taxonomy): domain Bacteria; phylum Pseudomonadota; class Alphaproteobacteria; order Sphingomonadales; family Sphingomonadaceae; genus Sphingomonas; species Sphingomonas asaccharolytica. The sequence goes on along the minus strand of NZ_BCYU01000041.1, from coordinate 27,882 downwards.
ACCATCACGCCGGCCGGCAGCGACGCTTTGGCGGCAGGTTCGAAGCGTATCCGCAAGCACGAGCAGCGGCTGTTGTCGGATTTGAGCGCCGAAGAACGGCGGATGCTGATCGACTTGCTGCAACGTATCGAAGCCAAGGAAGACTGAGCCCGAATCCCGGTGAAATGCACGCCTGGACCGGCGGGCGCGGGCGCGTGCTCGCCGACAAAGGTTTGCATTCATAATAGTTGCAATGCTCCACTAAATATGGTTATGTCCCCCAACCATTGCCGCAGCAGATCGGCGAGGTCGGGAGAGAGGAATGGCGAAGACGCGAACTCGGTTCGGCTGGCCCTTGGGTGCGGTGCTGGCTGCGGTCGCCGTGCCGACAATGTCTACTTTTGCCGTTGCTCCTCTTGCGGCGTCGCCGACGCCTTCCACCAATCCCGATTTCATCCGCGAATCGCTTTACGTTCCGGTCCGTGACGGCACCAAGCTGGCGGTCAACATCTACCGCCCCGCGAGGGACGGGGTCGCGCTTTCCGGCACCTATCCAGTGGTCTTCGCCTTCACGCCGTACCGCGCGCGCTATGTGAGCGACGGCAAGATTGTCGATCTGGTCGATTCGCCGCTGTTCGGTTTCCGCGACCTGCTGAAAGCGGGCTATGTCGTCGCGACCGCGGACATTCGCGGCAAGGGCGCATCGTTTGGCGCACGGCGCGGGTTTCTCGACCAGACCGAAGCGCATGACGGATACGATCTGGTCGAGTGGCTGGCCAAGAAGCCCTATGCGACAGGCAAGGTCGGCATCACCGGCTGTTCGTATCTCGGCGGCACCACGATGCTCGTGGCGGGAACGCTGCCACCGTCGTTGCGCGCGGTGTTCACCGGCGCGACCGACCTCGACAAATACAGCTTCGTCCGCAACGGGGGCATCACCGCGCAATTCAACACGCGGCCCGACGAGCCGCCCGAAGTGGATCTCGCCAGTGTGCCGGTCGACGCCGATCGCGACGGCGCGCTCCTCAAGGCGGCGGTTGCCCAGCATGCCCGCAACACGCCGATGGGCAAATTGTGGGAGACGATGCCGTTCCGCGACAGCGTCTCGCCGCTGACCGGCAACCGCTTCTGGGAGGAGGTCGGACCCTATACCCATCTGGGCGCGCTCAAGAATCCGCGCCTTGCCTGGTATTTCTGGGACAATTGGGAGGACGAGCCGACCGAACAGATGATCAAGGCGGCGGGCAACATCCGCAGCAAATTGTTCATCGGTCCGGGCAGTCATTGCGTCCCCCCGACGCAATTCAGCGTGCCGAACGAGCAGCAGCGGTTTTTCGATCATTATCTGAAGGGCGTCGACAACGGGATCGACCGCGACCCGCTCTATAGCTGGTGGGAAGAACGCCCCAACGGGACCGGAGCGCTGATCCGATCGGCGACCTTGCCCGGTACCCGGGTTGCCCGCCTGCCCTTCTATCTGTCAACCGCTGCCAACGATCGGCCCGCGGCGTTCGACAAAGGCAGCGTGGCGCCGACGGTGCCGCGCCCCGGCAGCGCGGCGTTCGATGTCGACTATGATGTCGGCAAGGGCGAGTATTTCGCGTTCTGGCCGCAAGTTCTCGATGGCAAGGGCGTCACCTTCACCAGCCGGGCATTGTCGTCCGACACGACCCTGACCGGCTATCCGGTCGCCCACCTGACCGCCGCGCTCGACCGGCGCGACGCGCCGTTGTTCGTCTATCTGGAAGACGTCGCGCCCGACGGGTCGGTGCACATGATATCGTTCGGTCGCCTGCTCGCATCGATGCGCAAACTGTCGGTGGCGCCTTATGACAATCTCGGCCTGCCCTATCATTCGGCGCTGAAGGCGGACAGTGCGGCGGTCGTGCCGGGTCGGCGCTTCCAGCTCGATATCGCGATGTCGCCGCGCGCTTATGTGTTCGCGGCGGGTCACCGGCTGCGCGTGACGATCACCGGCGCCGATCCGCGCCAGCGAAATCTCGCCGCGATCCAGGTCTCTCCGCCGCCCCATTTCACCATCTTCGCAAGCGGGCCGCAGGGATCGCGGATCGACATTCCGTTCAAGACAAAACCGGCGTTCCGCTGAAACGGCGCGCGACACGATAGGGGAGAAAGTGAAATGCCGAAGAAGGTGACCAACGCCGTTCTGGCCTGTGGCACGGCAATGCTGGTACTCGGTTGGGCGTCTGCCGCCTCGGCGCAGGAAACGCCCGCCAATCCCGATCCGGCGGCCGCTACCGGGCCGACCACGATCGACAGCTCGACCCCGCCGCCGGGCGACATCGTCGTCACCGGCAGCCGCATCCGCGGCGCGGCACCGGTCGGATCGACCGTGATCGCGATCGACCGCAAGGCGATCGAAGCGTCGGGCGCGGTCACCACCGATCGCTTGATCAAGGAAATTCCACAGGTCTTCGACCTCGGCACGTCGGAAAATTCGCGCGGCCAGTCGGGCGGCAGCAACAACATCACCTTCGGCAACGCGATCAACATCCGCGGCATCGGGCCGTACGCCACGCTGACGATCGTCGACGGCCATCGCGCGGTCGACAACAGCCGATCGGTCGACCCGTCGATCATCCCGTCCCTGGGGCTCGAGCGGGTCGAGGTCGTCGCCGACGGCGCGTCCGCCGTCTATGGCTCGGATGCCGTGGCGGGCGTCGTCAACCTGATCCCGCGCCGGTCGCTCAATGGCGTCGAAATAATGGCGCGGTCGGGGTTCGCCGACAATTTCTTCGAGAATCAGGTCGGCGCCGCGATCGGAAAGACCGGCGATTGGGGCCAGGTGATGGTCGCCTATGAGCACGTCTATCGCAGCAATTTGAACGGCGACGACCGCGACTTCTTCCGCTCCGACCAACGCGCGTTCGGCGGCAACGACTACCGTACCAATTTGTGCAACCCAGGCAATCTGGTGGTCGGCGGGATCAGCTATGCGATCCCGGCGGGCGGGGTCACCGCGGGCAATGCCGCCGCGCTGACCCCCGGCACGACCAATCGCTGCGAGGGTTTCACCGGCCAGGATCTGGTCCCGCAGACCAAATATGACAGCGTCAACGCGACCGTCACGCTCAAGGCCACCAACTGGCTGGAATTCTATGGCGACGGTTATTGGTCGCAGCGTGATTTCTATCGCTTGGGCGGGTATCAGACCGGCACTTTCACCGTGCCGGCGACCAATGCCTTCTTCGTCCGCCCGCCCGGCACGGTCGGCGCCGAGACGGTCCAGCTGCGCCTGACCGATTTGGGCAATACGCCGTCGCTCGGCCTCACGCGGACGTGGGAAGCGACCGGTGGCGCGCGGGTCAAGCTGGGCGAATGGCAGCTCAGCGGCCAAGTCAGCTACGGCCGAGGCCGTGACGAGTCGGACACTTATCTCGGCATCAACACGCCGGCAATGAACGCGGCACTCGCCAGCAGCAATCCGGCGACCGCGTTCGATCCTTATGGCCTGGGCCGGACGAGTGCTGCGGTGCTGGCAGCGGTCAACAACCAGATTTTTCTGGCGCCGACCCTGACCCGGCTGACCGATGCGCAGGCAACGATCAACGGCACCTTGTTCAAGCTGCCGGGCGGCGGCGTGAAGCTCGCCGCGGGCTATGAAAGGTTCGAGGAAGAGGTGGCGCTTGGCCTCGCGCGCGGCGCCCCCACCACGCCGCTCACCTATCGCAACTTCGCCCGCCAGGTAGATTCGGCTTATGCCGAATTGCTGGTGCCCATATTCGGTACCGACAATGCGATGGGCGGCTTCCAGAAGCTCGAGGTGAGTGCCGCGGTCCGCTACGACGCCTATAGCGACGTCGGTAAAACCACCAATCCCAAGTTCGGCGTGAACTGGAGTCCGGTGAAGGGCGTAACCTTCCGCGGCAGCTATGGCACCTCGTTCCGCGCGCCACTCTTCTCGCAGATTTATGGCAACAGCTCGAACTTCTTCGTCCAGCCATATTCGGATCCGACCCAGGGCGGCGCGATCGTTCAGGGCGTGGCGCTTTCGGGCGGCAATCCCAACCTCAAGCCGGAAAAGGCCAAGACCTGGTCGGCAGGTGTCGACCTGGAGCCGGCGCGCAATGCGCGGATCAGCCTGACCTATTGGAACGTCGACTATTCGGGCCAGGTCAACACCTACCTCGCCGACCTTGCCATCCTGTCCAAGGAAAGCGATCTCGCCGGCACCGGCGTGATCCTGCGCGGTGCCGCCGCGGCGGCGCGCGTCGCCGAGTTGCAGGCGCAAGGGATCACCGTCGCTCGCGGCGTGATGCCAAACCCGGTGACCTTGTTCGTCGACGGCCGCACCCAGAACCTCGATCGCTCGATCACCAGCGGCATCGACGTCCTGGGCAGCTATACGGTGGAAACGGCCAAGGCCGGCAGCTTCACGCTCAACGCCAACGGCACCTACATCACGCGCTATAAAGTCGCGCTGAGCGCGGGCGGCCAGTTGGTCGACAGGCTCAACACGATCTTCAACCCGCTCCGCTTCAAGGCACGCGGCAGCCTGACCTGGGAATATGACGGCATCGTCTCGCGCGTCACGGTCAACCATGTCGGCGGGTACAGGAACAACACGTTGGCGGGCGGGCGAGTCCAGAATGTCAGCAGTTATACGACCGTCGATCTGGGGGTGACGTTCAACATCGGTGAAGCGCGGCCGAAGAACTTCTTCGCCGGCGGCTATTCGTTCGGGATCGACGTGATGAACGCGCTCGACACGAACCCGCCCTACGTCAATTTCGCGCCGACGGTGAACGGCAGCGGCGGTTATGACGCGACCGCGGCCAATCCGATCGGCCGCGAGATCGCGGTAACGGTGCGCAAGAAGTTCTGACCGAGAGTAAAGGGGGGACTGGGGAGGGGTTGCACCCTCCCCTTTTTTGCCGGTTTCCCGCCCCGCGACCGCCCTACGTAGCGCGGCGCGCGGCGGCCGCGCTGACCGGCCCTTCCAGGAACGCCCGCATCCGGCGGTCGATCTCCGCATCGGTGGCCGGATCGAGCGCGAAATTGTCGATGCCGAGTTCGAGCACGGCGATTCCCGCCTCGCGCAGCGCGCGGAGCACCAGCGGGTCGGCGTCGGACAGCGCTACCGCGCCGTCGACCTGATGCAGTTGCGCCTCCTTGACGTGCCACGCCCCAGCCCAGGTCGGCATGCGCAGCTCGTCGCCCATAGTGACGAAGCGCGCCGCAAGCGCACGCATCGGGTCGCGGCCGCCGTCATGGCGACGGATATATCCGTCGGCCGCCAGCGAGAGGTACATCGAGCAGACGAAAACCGCGCCGTGGCTTTCCTCCCAACGCTGGTAGAAGCTCATGTCGCTCCACACGCCGCGCCCGACGAACATTAACCGCAGTTTCTCGCCAGGGCAGGCCGCCTCCCCGGTTGCGACCCGAGCGGCGACTTCCTCGTAGAAAGCGCGCGCGGCGTCCCGTGCCCATTCGGTGCCCCTGTGCCATTGCGGAACCATGGTCGCGGGCATCGAATCGACGATGCCGATCGGTGCTGGCACGGTCTGCGCGACCAGATCGCGCGTCAGGCGATAGTAATCTTCCTGCTCGTTGACGAGGTCCATTACCCGCTCGAACGCCGCCACATCGAAGCGGCGTCCGGTCATCGCCTCCAGGGCGGCGATCGACGTGCGCAATTCGGCCTCGAGCAGATCGAGCCGCTCGGGCTCGATAAAGGCGTCCCACCGTTCGGCGAGTCCGTCCCACCAGTCGATCGGGATATCCCAACGGCTTTCGATGCTGCGCTCGAACCGCTGCAGCCGGGCGCCGGTTGCGGCAGCCCATGCCTGGAACAGCGAGGAAGTGGCGTCGGTCGACAATATCGCACCGACCGCATCCGGGCGGGGCAAGCCGCCCCAGGGAGCGCGATCGGCATCCCGATCGAACGCCGCCGCCACGCCTTGCGAGCTATAGGCCTCGACATCGCCCGGCAGGCCATTGGCACGCAGCAGCCCGGAATAGCGCGCGCTCTGCTGCTTGGCGGCGACGATCGACGCCCACCACTGGTTGACGACGAACGGAATGCCGAGCGCGCGCAGCGTTTCCTGTGGCGCGTTGGCGTTGACCGCGACGAACGGCTCGCCGGCTGCAACCTTGGCGCGCAGGCCGGCGAACCAGTCGCGCTGATAAGCGCCGAATTCGGCGACGGCGGCGAGCGACTTGCGGCTGCGCTGTTGCCGCCGGGGAGAGCGTGACGCGGCCGGCGCTTCGGGCACGATCGGCTCCGGCTCAGGCGCGTCATGCCAGTCGAAAGTCAGTCCTCCAGCCAGCGCCTCTCGTTCGATTGCCGCCGCCTGCCACGGCGCTGCTTCATCCGCGGGCGCGACGAAGAATAATATGCGACCGGCCTGTCGCGCGATCGGGTCGCGGGCCAAGGCGGCGGCTCGCGCGGCGACATCGCAAAACGGTCCCGATCGCGGCCCCATGGTACTGGCCGCCAAAACGTCGAGGAGGTCTCCCGGTGGGAATGGAGCACTACGGCTTCCGCCCCAGCCATGGTCCTCGCCCAGCACGAGACGGCCGTTCGCCTCGATCGCCGCGACCGTCGCGGGATCTTCGATCAGGCTGCCCGACAGGAAAACCGGGATGCCCGATACCGGCGTCAGGCCGTTCCCGTCGGCAAGCGTGTCGAGCAGAGCGATCGCCGTCTCTGGCGCGAGGATCGCGCTCGACGCAATGATGCGGTGCGCGGCGGCACCGTCGAGCAGCCCGCGTTCGCGCAATCGCAATGCCCGTCCCAGCGCCTCGCGCAGCCGGTTGCCGGCGGCAGGCGCATTTCCCAGGTCGGCGGTTCCACCCAAATCCGCCAGCCACGCCGCGACCTGATCGATGCGGATACGATTGTAGCGTCGGACGGCGGCACCGTCGGTGGTCAGCAAATCGAGAAACGCCGTCCGCGGCGGCGTCAATGCCCCGCAGCGCGCGAGCTCGCGCAGTGTCGCGAAAATCTGCGGCTGTTCCGCATCGGCGTGCGAGATCAGCAGCGCATCGTCCGCCGGCAACGTCGCGATCGCCGCGAGCAAGGCACGGCCGCGCACCGAGAGATTGGCCGATCCGATCAGCGAATCGATCGCGGCGGTGTCGGTCGTCGCGTCGGGTACCAGCCGTACCGGGCGATGCCCGAACGCATCGATCAGGTCTCGCGGAATATCCGCGCCGAGCGTCCAGACCACCCGTCGTCCCTCGGCGCGGTGTCCCGCGGCGATCGACCGCGGATCGCCGGCCGCCGCGACGAGCGACGCCAGGGCGTCGGCTGCTCTCATGCGATCACGCCGGCGGCGGTGAGCGCGTCGAGCCGCGCCGCGTCGTAACCGAGCAGTCCGCCCAATACGTCATCATTATGCTCGCCGATCCTGACCGGCAGCACCGGGTCGAACCCGGCACGCGAGGCCGAGAAACGGATCGGAATGCCGGCGGTGCGCAATTCCTCGATCGACGCGTAATCCGGATGCGACACCAGATTGGTTTCGTCGCGGGCGACGACCCGCGGATCGGCCAATGCTTCCTCTGGATGACGGACCGGCGCGACCGGGACACCGCGCTTTTCCAGCGCAGCCACCGCTTCAGCCACCGGCAGGGTCCGCGACCAGGCGTTGATCGTCGCCTCGAGCGCGTCGGCATTGGCAACGCGGGCGTCGCGCGTGGCAAAACGGGGATCGTCGATCAGTTCCGGCTGCCCCATCGCTTCGAACAAGCCGAGCGCCAGCTTGTGATGGACTGCGACCAAGGCGACATAGCCGTCGCTGCATTCGAACACGCCGAACGGCGACAGACGTTGCACGGTCAGCCCGGTCCGCGCCGGCATGTCCACCGCGCGCATTGCCGCCCAATTCTCGATCGCGACGAATGAGGTCAGCGCACCCAGCATCGACACGTCGATATGTTGCCCCTGCCCAGTGCGGTGACGCTGTTCGAGCGCCGACAGGATACCGATCACCGCGAAAACCGGCGCGAGCATGTCCGCCATCGGGATGCCGATACGGACCGGCGGATGGTCATGCTCGCCGCTGGTGTACATCGCCCCCGACAACGCCTGGATGACGATGTCCATGGCCTTGCCGCCTTCGGGGAAATCGGCTCCGAACCCCGACAGTGAGCAATAGACGATCGCAGGATTGGCGGCGCGCGCAGCCTGATAACCGACACCCAGCCGGTCCGCGGTGCCCGCGGTGAAATTCTCGACCACGATATCGGCGGTGGCGACCAGGTCGGCGAACACGCCGGCGGCGTCGGGATGCTTGAGGTTGAGCGCTACCCCGCGCTTGCCGCGGGCGCGCGTCAGGTGCGAAATCGAGATGTCGTCGTCATGCCGCTTTTCGATGACGACGCCGTCGCGGCCGACATAAGGGCTGTTCTCGCGCGCCAGATCGCCGCCTCTGGGGTCCTCGATCTTGATCACTTCGGCGCCCAGCCCGGCGAGCAGCAAGGTCGCATATGGTCCCGCCAGCGCCCGGGTAAGGTCGATGACGCGCAAGCCCTCCAGCGGGCGCGGCAGGCTGGTGTCCCCCAGGGTCAAAATCCAAGCTCCTTCAGAATATTGTCATTGTCGCTGCCGGCGATGCGCGCGGGGCGCGGCGGTACCGGGGGCGTCGCCGACAAATGGATCGGCGACCCGATATGGCGCACGCTGCCGCCGTCGACCGGGACGTCGACGGCCATGCCACGGGCGCGGTTGTGGGGGTCGTCGAGCGCCTCGGCGACCGAGTTGATCGCGGCGAATTGCGTCCCTGCCCGGCCAAGCAGGTCGAGCCAATGGTCGAGCGGCTCACTCCTGACTTTCGCCGCGATCGCGGCAAGCATCGCATCGCGTCGCGATGCGTCATTCTGGTGGTCGGCGAAGTCGGGAAAGCCCATCGCGGCGCAAAAGGCACGCCAATAGCGCGGCTCCATGTCGGTGACCGACAGGAAGCGGCCGTCGGCCGTTTCGTAGATGCCGCAATCGACGCGCTGTCGACCGCGCGGCGGCGCCTTGGACAGGTCCGGGTTGCGCGAAACGACCGGTGCGATCAGCGTCATCGCGCTGTCCGACATGGCGATGTCGACCTGTTGTCCGGCAGCGGTGCGCGTCCGCGCCTGGAGCGCCGCCAGGATACCGATCACCGCGTTCGAGCCGGTCAACAGGTCGGCAACGGGCACACCGGCCGAGCCCGGCCTGGCCGGATCCTCACCGATCCGCGAGCCTGCCCCGGAGATTGCGAGCGCTATCGGGTCGTGTCCGGGCTTGTCGCGATAGGGCCCGGTCTGGCCGCACAGGGTCACCGAGCAATAGACCAGCCGCGGATTGATCGCCGCCGCCCGCTCGTATCCCCAGCCCATCTTGTCCATCACGCCCGGCCGGTAATCCTCTACCAGCACGTCGGCGGCGCGGATCAACGCCTCGATGATCGCGCGCGATTCCTCGGCCCCCGGGTCGAGCAATAGGCTGCGTTTGCCGCGCGCGAAAATATCCCCGGCGCGGATGCGCGCACGTTCGGCGTCCGTCAGTCTGTCCCAGCCGAACACTTGCGCCTGTTTGGCCAGCTCGCGCGGATGTTCGATGCGGATCACGTCGGCGCCGAGATCGGCAAGTATCCAGGTGCAATAAGGCCCGGGCAGGAACTTGCTGAAATCGACGACGCGGATGCCGTCCAGAGCGCTGGTCATGATGCCTCCGTACGGAAAAGTGGGCCTGGCACGCGTACCGGCCGACCATCGACTTCGGCGTCACGCCAGAAGTCGCGCGCGGCGAGATGCGGGTCGGTGACGATGTCGGCGGCGTCGGAAATGGCCGACAGCCCCATGCCATGGCGATTTGACGCGGCGGTGAGTTCCGCACGAGTCTTGGTCGCGAACCAGCGGGCTACCTGCGCTTCCCACGTTTCGAGCGTGTCGCGTGGCATATCGGCGACGAGGATCGCGTCCCAATCGATCGCCGCAAGGTTGCCGGCCAGTCGGTCGGCCGCCATTTGCGCCACCGTCGCGCGCATCATCGGCGGATTGTCGACCAGTGCCCAGGTGACGAAGCCGTCGGCGCAATTCCACACCTGCTGCACACCCGATTTGCCGCGCACCAGCAAATTGCCGGTCCGCGTTCCCACTCGCCCGGTCCAGCCCCAGGTCAGCGGCTCGCGATAATTGGCGAGCACCGCCGACCGATATGCCGAGACGGTGATACGGTCGCCCTTCCCGGTCGCCGCGCGCGCATTGAGCCCGACCAACGCGGCGATCGCTCCCTGGATTCCGGCGAGCGCCCAGGCCTGGCGTCCGGGAAGATTGAGCGGCGCGCGATCGGGATCGCCGACGATCGCCGCCAGCCCCGATCGGGCGATCAGCGTCAGATCGGTCGCCGGCCGCCCGGCCAGCGCGCCGTCGCGTTCGAACGGTATGATCGTGACGTCGATCAGCGTTGCCGGGACCGGTAAGTCGAGCTCGGCGGTTTCGGGGCCGCGCAGCAGGATGTCGGCGCCGTCCAGGGCGATCGCGCCGCTGCGTTCGATCTTTCCCCGCAGCGCCATCTCGCGCTCGGCGGGATCGCTCAGCGGACAGCCGCCATGATGCACGACTTCCGCTCCCATCGACGCGAGCAGCACGCCGGCATAGCTGCCGAGATCGAGCGTCAGATCGACCACGCGGATCGTATCGAGCATAGTCATGCCAGCGCTCCTTCGGCTTCGAGCGCGGCGATGTCGGCCGCGTCGATGCCAAGCATGTCGACGAACACCCGATGGTTATGCTCTCCGAGCAAGGGGGGCGGTCCGACCTTCACCTCCGCGGCTGCGAAATGCGCCGGCGGCGCGGGCATCTCGCATCGGCCGAGCACCGCGTGCTCGATCGCGACGAAATGACCGCTGCCGATCAATTCGGGATCGGAAAAGACGTCGCGACCGTCGGCCACCGGCTCCGCGGCGACACCCGCCGCCGCCAGGGCCCCGGCGAGCACATGCTTGTCCTGTCCGGCGGTCCAGTCGGCCAACGCGATCTCGACCTCCGCACCGCGCCGGTCGAGCGACGCGTCGATACCCGCCATCGTCGCGAGCGCATGCCACGCAGCATCGTCCGCCACGGCGATCGCGATCCACTGATCGTGCCCGCGCGCCGGATAGATGCCGTGCGGCGCCATGCTCGGGGAGGCATTCCCCGGCTTGGCTTTCTCGCCAAGTTGGCCGCGGAGCAGGACATCGCCGATGACATGGACCAGCGGCTCGACCTGCGACACGTCGATATGCTGGCCGCGTCCCGTCCGCCGCCGTTCCTCGAGCGCGCCGAGCACGCCCAGGGTCGCGAACATCGGCGCGACGACATCGCCATAAGCGAAGGGCGGCATGTGCGGCGAGCGGTCGGGCCAGCCCGACAATGCGGCAAGCCCGGACAAGGCGGCAGCGGAATTGCCGTAGCCGCGCAGGTCGGACATCGGCCCCGTCCTCCCCGCGACGCTGACCGACAGCATGATGAGATCGGGCCGGTCGGCGCTGAGCGTCGCGTAGTCGAGCCCCAGGCGCTCCATGAAACCCTTTCCGAAATTCTCCACAACCACGTCGGCCCAGGCGACCAGCCGCCGGGCGACCGCGACGCCGCGCGGATCGGACAGGTTGATCGTGACGCCGAGCTTGCTGGTGTTGGTGATCGCGAAGAACGCCGATCCGTCGGGGTCGCGTTTGCCGTCCTTGAAGGGCGGGCTCAATCGCCCGAGGTCGAGCCGCTTGCGGCTTTCCACCTTGACCACGGTCGCGCCGTGATCGGCCAGATCCTTGGTCGCGCGCGGGCCCGCGCCGACCCAACTGAAATCGGCGATCTTCACGCCCGCCAATGCGCCGCTCATTTTTCTTCTCCACACTGGAGCGGCCGTCCCGCATTGCGGTCGGCCACCAATTGGGCGGCGCGCGTCGCGATCACCCTCCCGTCGATGCCATAGATGCGCAACGTATCCGCCAGCCGCATCGTATTGGCGCGGTACAGCGCGTCGAATTTCGCCTGCTCGGCCGCCGCCAGCGGTACGAACACGATCCCTTCGGCCTGCGAATAGCTGCGGCCCGCGGTCAGCGCCTCGTCGAGCTCCCGCGTCATCGCGGCCTCCCACACCAATTCGGCGCGCGCGAACAATTGCTGATCGGCCGGGCTCAACCGCCGCCATACCCGGTCCGACATCGCGCGGCCCGGATAGGCACCGCGCGGCACTTTCAATGTCGAATAATATTTACCGACATCGGCCAGGTGCACGGCCTTCAATGCGTCGAGTGGCGCCACCACGCCGTCGATCACGCCTTTCGCCATCGCCGGATAGACTTCCGCCATCGACATGTTCACCGGGTCGGCGCCAAGCTGCCGCAGGATGTCGGCGGTGTCCTCCTGCGCCCGCAGCCTCAACCCCTTGAAATCGGCGAGGCTGCGAACCGGCCGGGTGCGAGTCAGGATGCCGGGGAAATTGCCGCCCTGAATTCCCAATATGTGCAGCCCATGCGTGTCTGCGGCCATTGCGGGGAAAGTCGCCGCCAGGCATTTGTAGATATCGACCTGATCCTGGACCGTGCCGATCCCACTGTAGAAACTTGGCTGGATACGCTGCAAATGGGCACTGCGCGTGTACATCGCGGTGATCATGCCGATGTCGGCGACGCCGTGGCGTATCTCGAGTACGTTCTCGTTCGATGACAGCAATGCCCCGCCCCAATAGGGCGTGATGCGGACATGCCCGTGCGACTGCGCCTCGATCCAGTTCATCCAGGTGATGTCGGCACGGCTGAACGGGTGCGTCGCAGGATAAGCGGTGGCGTAGGTCAGCGTCACCGTCCCCGGCGGATCGGCGGGACGACCGCACGCCGCGAGCAGCAGCGCCAGCATCAAGGCCGCGAGCCGCCTCACCGTGCCAACCCTGGCAACCACAAGGCGATCACCGGGAACGCGATCAGCAGCGCCAGATGAACGAAATCGCTGAGCAGGAACGGCACGATCCCACGGAAAATCGACCCGACCGAAATGTCCCTGGCGCCGGCATGGATGACATAGACGTTGAAGCCGAGCGGCGGGTGAACGAAGCCGATCTCCATCGTCCGCACCAGGAAGATGCCGAACCAGATCGGGCTGAGGCCGAGCTTCCCGACGATCGGCAGCAGGATCGGCGTCATCAGCAGCATCAGCGCGAGCCCGTCTAGGAACGAGCCGAGCACCAGCAGGACCAACGCCATCACGATCACCGCGAGCACCGGCGATGCCCCTGCGGCGTGAACCAGCCCGGAGAGATGCTCGGTCACCCCCGTCACGCTGACGAAGGTCGAAAAGATCAGTGCGCCGATCACGATCAGATAGATCATCCCGGTCGTCTTGAGCGTCTCGTAAAGCGCGGTCGCAAGCGCGCCACGCGTGAACCGGCGCCGCAATGCGAGGATGATCAACGCGCCCACACAGCCGACCGAGGCCGCCTCGGTCGGCGTGAACCAGCCGACGATCAAGCCGCCGACGACGAACAGGATCAGCGCGGCGATGTCGAGTACGTGACGCAGCGACGCGATGCGTTCGCGCCACGTCGCACGCGGCCCCACCGGGCCAAGTTCGGGCCGCAAGCGGCACATCAACGCGATCACCGCGATGTAGAACAGCGCCTGGGTCACCACTGGCACGATCGCCGCGCCGAACAGCTTGCCGATCGATTGCTCCGCGATGATGCCGTACACGATCAACGCGCCCGACGGCGGGGTCAGCGAGCCGAGCGTGCCGCCAGCCGCCAGTGCCCCCGCAGCGAACCCGGGACGATAGCCCGCACGGCGCATCTCCGGCAGCGCGACGGCGCTCACCGTCGCCACCGTCGCCAGGCTCGACCCCGAAATCGCACCGAACCCGGCGCAACCGCCGATCGACGCCATCGCCAATCCGCCGCGGCGGTGACCGAGAAACTTCGCCGCCACCGCGAAGAAGTCGCCACTGGCGCCCGCGGCGAAACATAATTGCGCCATCAGCATGAACAGCGGCAGGACGCCGAGTTCGTAGCGCGACACGGTGTCGAACGCGATGACGCCCGACTTGATCAGCGCGGCTTCGGGCGAGATCAGCAACGCAAGTCCGACCATCCCGACCAGCGCCAGCGCGGCGCCGATCGGCACGCGCAGCAACAGGATCGCGAGCAAGATGAGGAACGCCAGGACGCCGACGATCTCTGGATAGATCATCGCCGGACCTCGCGTATCAGGGCGATCGCCGAATGGATTGCCGCGCACGTACAGGCCGCCAGCCAGAACAGGCGGAAACCGCGCAACGGGATCGCCAATTGTTCGGTCATTTCGCTGGTCGGCCACAAATCGGCGGTCACCCAGGCCGAACCGATGCCGAGTACGATGAACGCGGCGAGCGCGGCAACGCGCCCCGCGATCGTCAAGCCGCGCTGAATGCCGGGCGACAGCCGGCCCGCGAGCAGGTCGACCGCGGCATGGCGCTCGGCCAACGTCGCGATCAGGATTGCCGACGACAAGGCAACCACGGCGCACATCTGAAATATCTCTATCGCGCCGTTGACCGCGAAGCCGACATGACGGCCCAGGACGGCAAGCGCATCGGTGGCCATCGCCAGCAAGAGCCCCCCCGATCCGACGATCAGCAGGACGCGCTGTACCGGGCCGGGCCGCGGCGGCTGTTGATCGTGGATGTCCAACCCTCTCCCTCACCCCGTCTGATGCGGTGCAAAATCAGTTTATAAATACAACGATCCGTGAACACAACAATTTATGTCTGCGGATCGATTTGCCGTCGCCGCGAGACTTCGCTACGTGCCAAACGGCCGAACAGGGGATCAAGGTGGCCACCGATAGCGACAACGATAAAGGCATTTCGCTGGGGCGTCTGGGAAGCTTTCTCGGGTTTCGCCTGCGTCGCGTCCAGAACCAATTGTCGCGCGATTTCTCCGCCAAGACACGCGACTGGGACCTGCGGGCCGGCATGTTCAGTTCGCTCGAGATCATCGCCAACAACCCCGGCATCTCTCAGGTCGAGCTGTCGGCGGAGGTCGGGCTCGACAAATCGGCGATCGTGCCGCTGGTGGACGAGATGGAAGAGCGCGGCTGGGTGGAGCGCACCAAGTCCGCGCGCGACCGGCGCCGCAACGAGCTCTCGATCACGCCGACCGGCCGGACCGAACTCGACCGCCTTTTCCACGAGCTTGAGATCACCGAGAAAGCCGGGCTGGCGATGCTGACCGACGAGGAGCGCCGGATCATCAACCACGCGCTCGACAAGGTCTATCACGCTTATGTCCGCGGCGCAGGCAGCTGACGCCCCCGCGCCGCGGAGCAATCGCTAGATTTCTCCCCAGACATCGCGCGCGACGTCGACCACCAATCTGAGCTTGGCCGCCTGCTGCTCGACCGCGATGTCGTTGCCGTGGACGGTCGAGGAAAAGCCGCATTGCGGGCTCAACGCCAATTGATCGAGCGGCATCATCTTCGCCGCCTCGTCGATCCGCGCCTTGACGCTATCGGCCGATTCGAGGTCACCGAGCTTGGTCGTGACCAGGCCCAGCACGACGGTCTTACCCCTGGGCACGTGGCGCAACGGCGCGAAATCGCCCGAGCGCGGATCGTCATATTCGAGGAAATAGCCGTCGACCGCGAGGTCGTTGAACAACACCTCGGCGACAGGCTCATAGCCGCCTTCGGCCGCCCAGCTCGATCGGAAATTGCCGCGGCAGAGATGAACGCAGGCGACCATGTCGGCCGGCCGATCGCGGATCGCGTCGTTGATGATCCTGGCATAGAGCCGGGGTAGTTCGTCCGGGTCCATGCCGCGCTTGCGCGCATTGTCGCGCTGAGTCGCATCACACAAATAGGCGAGATTGGTGTCGTCGAGCTGGAGATAGCGGCACCCCGCCTCCGCCAGGCTGGCAATCTCGGCGCGATAGGCGGCCGAGAGATCGGCATAGAATTGCTCGAGATCGGGATAAGCCGCCGTGTCGATCGCGTCACGGCCGCCGCGGAAATGGAGCATGGTCGGCGACGGAATGGTGACTTTGGGCGTGCCCGTCGTGCAGGACGCGAGGAACTCGAAATCGGCGCGCTGGATATCTTGCGCGTGCTCGATCTTGCCGGTCACCTTCATCACCGGCGGCGCGTAATCGAGTTCCCTGCCGCCATGCTGGTGGAACTTGACCTGCGTCCCGCCGGCTTCCTCGACTCCGTCCAGCTGGAGCAGGAAATCGGTGTGGAAATAAGTCCGGCGGTACTCGCCGTCGGTGATACCCCGCAGGCCGAGCCCCTCCTGGAATTTCACGACATCGCGGATCGCGTCATCCTCGACGGCGCGCAATTCGGCTGCGGCGATCTTCCCCTCGCGGAAAGCGGCTCGCGCGTCGAGCAGCGCCTTGGGCCGAAGGAAGCTGCCAACATGATCGGCGCGAAATGGTGGCTTTGCTGACATTGCTGTTCTCCGTCACTTCGACATTGATTGTTGACCGTTATGCGCGATCGCTCTGCGGTCCGGTTCGATCAGAAGCGTGCCTCGATATCGACGCGACGGCGCGACGCCTCCACCAGCCCGTCGGCATCGGGGTCGTCGACCGGTCGCGGCCGCGTATCGGTCCTGACGCTGATGATCCCGCGGTCGATCCCGAGCCGGACCAGCGCCTCGGTCACGCGCTCGGCACGATCGCGCGCGATCTCCTCGTCCTCGGCGATCGCTCGGCCGGAAACCGTTTCCGGCCCGCTCGCCGCATAGCCGGTGACGACGATCGTCCGGGGTTTCGCTGCGCGGATCCAGGTGATCGCGCGATCGAGCAGATAATCGTCATATTGGTACATCAGGAACGCTGAATCGAACCCGAAGAACAAGCGGAAGGTCCGCGTCGAATACGGACCCGGCGGCACCGCGCGGGCGGCCGCCATCGGCGCCACATCGCGCTTCGGCAGGCTGAAGCGATTGCCCGGATACCCTTCGGCCGGGAGCATGTGACGCGTGCACGTGCCGGCCAGGACGGAGGTGCGCACCGGATCGAGCACGATGCCGCCACATCGGTCCGGCGCTTCCGCCGCCTTGCCTTCGACCAGTATTTCGTGATTCCAGTCGGGCTTGGACGGCGCCGCGCTGACATCGTAACGGCGGCCGGTGGCGCGATCGTCGGCCAGCCAGCAGCCCGATTTCCGCCCAGCATCGGTATCGCGATAGGTCGGGCAGGTGATGAACCGGACCGTCTCGGGCGGCTCTGCCGCGGCGACCGTCGCCATCGCCAGCAAGGCCATCATCGCCTTCACAGCACGCTCATCAAATTGACCAGGTCGCGTTTTTCCTGTTCGGTATAGCCGATCGTGTAGCGACGGTCATAGAAGTCGACCACAGCCCGCAGATCCTTCGCCACACCGTTGGAGAAATAGGGCGCGCGTGCCGACAGGCCGCGTAGCGACTGGAGCGTGATCTTGCCGACGTCGGCGCATCGCCCGGTGGTCAGCGCATAGCCGGGGTCGCTGGTGTAGATGACGCGGCCGTAAAATGGATGCGGCGCTTTCCTGCAGGTGATGCGGAACAGGGGCAGCCACGGCATCGGATCGGCGAAGGGCTGATTGGTCGTGCCGAGGTCGACCTGGCCCGGCGCGACGTCGTTCCCCATTTGCGACATGTTGTGGCAGAACACGCAGGAATTGCGCACCGGATTGCCAAAACCGATCGGTGCGTTGATCCCGGTCGAATCGGTGATCAAGAAGGTCTTGTCGCGGAACACGTGGGCGCCGCGCACGACCGAGGCGCGGAACGCGGCCCGGGCGGGGCCGAGCCCCGGGGCGGGCTTCTCCCACGCCTCGAACTCGCTCCATACCGGCTTGCCGATGCTGCCCAATTGCCCGGCTTGCGAATTGGCCAGCTTGGCCGGACCCCCTTCGGCACCGGCGATGTCGACCGCTCCGCCGGTGCGGTCGGCCTGCTGTGCGGTATAGATGCGGCTTTCGAAGTCGACGATCCGCGCCATGTCGGTGGGCGTCATCTGCTCGAGCAATTCGAGATGAGTGGCGGCGGCATCGCGCATCTGGGCGTCGAGCGTGCTCGCCCGGCCATCGGCCATCAGATTGCCCGAGACCGGCTTTCCGGTTTCCGGGTCGAGCGCGAGCGGCAGGCCCTGTTTGGGATCGTAAGCGAAGCCGATCGCGAGCAGATATTTCATGTTCGCGAGCGGGCGCGGACGGCGATAGACCGAGATATTGCCGGCCCCCGGCCCGTATTTCCCGCTGTTGCAGCCCCAGGGATCGCGCGCGATCTCGATGTCGAAATCGGGCGTCACCGCCCCGCCCTTCGCGGCGCGCGGCGGCCAAGGGCGCTGAATGCGGAACAGGCCGTATCCCAACAGCAGCGAGTGCGACGCGCGATCGGCTTGCGGCAGGGTCGGACAATTCGATCCGTCATAGGCGGCGAACAGCGGGTCCTTGCCGCCGGTCGCTTGCCAACGCTCGGTCGCGGTCGCCGCCGACAGGCTCATCGCGTCGGCGGGTTGGTGGCAAGTCACACAGGCGCGTCCATTCGGACCGACCGGGGTGAAGAATGGATGCCCCTTGGTCGCCAGCGGCCCGCCCGTCAGCAGGACGCGCAAGGTTCCGGTCGTATCGGCATAATCCGCTTGCGTCGGGAACGTTCGGTTGCTCCCCGGCGCCCACCAGCGGTCGGCAGGCGCGGTGGGGCCGTCGCGGCTGGCACGGGCGGCGATACTTCCCGCAAGCAACAGTGTTGTTGCCCCCAGCATGATCGCTCCGAAACGCCAACGCACGCGGTTACCTTTCCTCTTCCGGCCGACGGCCGATCAGAACTTCGCCACCGCGCGAATTCCCCAGGTACGCGGCGCGCCATAGATGCTGCCGCCGTCCGCGCTCGATGAATTCTGCAACTGCGACGCGATGTAGCGCCGATCGGTAAAGTTCATCACGAAGCCTTCGAGCTTGTAATTGCGGTTGATCTGGAAGGTCAGCCGCGCATCGAAGACATTGTGCTCTGGAACGATCGTGTTGAAGCTGGGGAACGGCGTCGCGACCTGTTCCGACACGTACGACCATTGCACTCGCGGCGTCAGCGACATGTTATCGCCGCCGAGCGGAATCTCGTATTGGACGCCACCGTTGATCGTCCATTCCGGCGCGAACGGGAGCACGCGCCCGCCGGGCACCAGCCGCAGCCCTGCCGGGCAGCCCGGATCGGTGCCGGCGAGATTGGTGTCGGTGATGCAGCTGCTGCCGTCGAAGCGCGCGTGGAGATAGCCGCCGCCGGCGTTGAGAGCGAGGCCGCCGAACTGGCCGGTCACTTCGAGCTCGGCGCCGTAGGATTTGCCCCGCGCCGCATTCTGCGTGACCGGCAGCCCGCCGGTCAGGCTCGACAGCTGGATGTCCGAATAGCGCGAATAGAAGACGTCGCCGTTCACCCGCAGTTGATTGTCGAGGAACTGGGTCTTGAAGCCGGCTTCATAGACGCGGTTCTTTTCCGGCCGGAAATTGGGCGTGCCGATCGTCAGGTTGACGCCGCCGGCCTTGTAACCCTCCGAAGCGGTCACATAGAGCAGGTTCTTGCCGAGGTGATAATTGATGCCGAGCTTGCCGGTGAGCTTGGTCGAGTGCTGCACGCCGACCGGGCCCAGACCGGGCGGCGTCGGCCCTGCCGGGATGATCCGGTTATAGACTTGGCGATCGTCCGAATAGCGCAGGCCGGCGATCAGCTCGAGCGGCTTGGCCACGAACCAGTTTACCTGGCCGAACACCGATTTTGTGGTGTTGTTGGCATTGGTCTTGAAGGTCGAGGTCGACGAGAAGAAGTCGGTCGTGTGATTGTTGTCGCGCTGCGACAGCACAGCGACCGTCTCATCGAGATAGAAGGCGCCGACCACCCAGTTGAAGTCGCGCTGCCCGCTCGACAACAGGTTCACTTCGCCGGTGAAGGTATTGATCGCGGTGCTGACCAGGCTGACGCGCCCGACGGCAGAAGCGGGAGGACGCGGCAGCGCGGTCGCGCTGCGATCGCCGTCGGTCTGGTCGGTCGTCTTGAAGTCCTGGTACGAGAAGATCGTGCGCAGATCGATTCCGTCGCTGAGTTTGAGCTTGGTCTCGCCCGAAATCTTGCCGCCATGCTGGTTCTGGAACGAGCGGGCATCCTCTTCGATGATGAATGGATTGGTGATCGCATCGCCACGGCGCTTGACCGCGTTATTGTCCGACTTGCTGTCGAAATAGTCGATCCTGAGGTTCGCGCGCAGAACGTCGTCGGGCGACCGGATGGCAAGATTCATGCGACCCGCCCACAATTTCAGATTGCCGGGATCGCTCGGGCTCGGACCGATATTGTTGGTGAAGCTGTCACGCTGGTCGCGGACCGCCGCGACGCGCAACGCGACCTGGTCGCTGAACGCGACGTTGAGCGCGCCGACGACCTTCAGCGCGTTGTAGCTGCCATAAGTGCCGTCGATATAGCCCGAATTCTTGTCGAAATCGGGATCCGGCGTGCGCACGTAAACCGCACCGCCGGTCGAATTCTGCCCGGTCAGCGTTCCCTGCGGCCCGCGCAGCACCTCGATCGATCCGATGTCGAAAAAGCTAGGCGCGATGAACTGCTCATGGGGAATCAACTGCCCGTCGATGTAGAAAGCGACGCCGGGATTGGAGGTCGGCGCCGACTGCGCGATGCCGACGCCGCGGATGTTGATGAAGGTCGAGCGGTTATAGGTGTTGATCGCCACCGACGGCGCCACCGATTGCAGGTCCGCGACACCGGCGACTCCCTTGCGCGACAGGTCGGCAGCGTCGAGCACGGTGGCGGCAATCGGCACCTGCTGCAAGCTCTGGGTACGACGCTCCGCGGTGATGACGATGTCGGCCAACCCGCTTTGCTGCTGGTCGCTCTGCGGCGGCAAGGGCGCTTCGGCGGGCGGCGACGACGGGCTGGTCACCTTGTCTTCCGCGGCGGCGGTTTGCGCCATCGCCGCCCCGGGCAGGCCTGCGATCAACGCAATCCCCGCTACACCAAGAAGCAGGCGAGTCCGGTCGCCGAATGTCTGCTGCACGTCGTCCTCCCCAGGATGTCGCCGGTACCCGGCTAGTTATGTGACATATCTAACATCCAGCGGCGCCGTGCAAGCGTTTTCATTATGTCGTATAGCAAATTTCCCCGAGCGCGGCTCGGGCGTCCTCACTCGCGTCGAGAGTCCATATCGCGGTGGCGAGATCGGCCGCCGCGCGAGGGGACAATGGCTGGCGCGCGCGCGCCGCGCAGGCGAGGAACTTGGCTTCGAGCGCGGCATCGTCGATCGGCCGCGAGAAATGGCCGACCGCCATGTCGACTTCGGCCTCCAGGACTCGTCCGTCGGTCGTCGCGATCCGGACCGTTCCGGAAGCGGCGCGATCGCGGCCCCAATCGGCTTGCCGTTCGAACCCGACTTTGGCGGCCAGCGCCAGTTTGCCGCGATCGGCGAGCGATGCCGCGTCGAAGCTGTCGAGCGTCACCTCCCGGTCGATCATCGCCGCCGCGATCGTGAAGGGGATCGAGAATTTGGCGTCGATCGCGACGCTCGGCGCGCGCTTACGCTCGATCGGCTCGGCGAGCATGACCTGTACGTCGCTTCCCGTGGCGAGGATCGATGCCACGTCGTCAGGCGCGATCCCGTGCGTGGCGCGAAGCGCCTGGACCGCCTCGATGAAGGGGTGTGTGCCACGGCACGCCGGCCATTTCTTGAAGCTCAGTTGCTCGATCCAGAAATGCTCGCCCAGCCCGTCGAGGATCGCCGCGGGATCGTAGGCGCCGTCGGCATAGAGGCGGTAGAAGCCGCCCTTCCCTTCGAACGGTGCGTCGAATCCGCGGACGCCCGCCGCCGCGAGAAGCGCGGCGCGCACCGCCGCCTCCGCAGGCAGCGCCTCGCGGACGGCGCGGATGACGGTATCGCGACTATGCTTGATCTCGCCCGGAACGCCAGCCTGGCAGAGCGCCAGCGACAAGGCGTCGAGCGTTTGCCGCGCATCGAGCCGCACAAGCCGCGCCGCCGCGGCGCTGGCGCCGAACAGGCCGAGGATCGGCGGTGGATACCAGCCACCCGCCTCCATCTCACGCCGCAACGCCAGCCCCAGGCGGCACACCAGATCGCAACCGATCGCGATCGCGGCAAGGAAATCGCGGCCCGTGGTTGGCGCACGGGTCTGCAGCAGGGCGAGCGCCGCCGGTAGCAGCGAGGCATCGGGATGGCACGGCGCGGGATCGAACGCATCCTCGAAGTCGAGCGCATGCGCCATCGCGCCGTTCGCCAACGCAGCGAGCGAGGCGGACGTCGTGATGCCGCGGCCGAATATGCTCGCGCCGCCGTTTCCCGTGGCCGCATAAGCGACAAACGGCTCGACTTCCGGGCTCATCCCGCTAGCGGCGAGCATCACGCCCACGCCGTCGAGCAGCGCGCGCTTCGCGGCATGGATCGCGCTCTCGGGCAGGCGATCGGCCGCAAAGCCCGCGACATGCTCGGCGATGCGCTCACTCAATCCGCCGGATTCGACCACCCCGCTTTCCTTATGCAAGCGCTTTCGGTTGCACTCCCTTGCCGCATCGGCAATGAGCCTGTCGAGAAAATTGTTACAGGACATGACAATGTCGGAGGGGAGAATGGTCGATCTGGCGGCGATGGCGGTGAGGATACGCTGGCGACTCGCAATGCCGGCGATCCTGTTCATGTTGCTGAGTTCGATCGACCGCGTGAACGTCAGTTTCGCGGCGTTGCAGATGAATGCCGATCTGGGCTTTTCCCCAGCGCAATACGGTTTCGGCGCCGGCATCGTGTTCGTCGGCTTCCTGGCGGGTCAATATCCCAGCGTGCTGCTGCTCCAGCGAATCGGGATGCGGCGCTGGATGGCGATCAGCGCGCTGATCTGGGGAGTGTGCGCGGGCGGCATGGCGTTCATCACCAGCCATACCGAGTTCTACGTGCTCCGCATCCTGCTCGGCTTTGCCGAAGGCGGGCTGGCTCCCGGCATCGTACTCTATCTCAGCCAGTTCGCGACCGAGCGCGAGCGCGCAACCACCTTTGCGTTGCCGATGATTGCGATCCCGCTGTCGATCGTCATCGGCGGTCCGCTCTCGGGCTGGCTCATGGAGATGGCGCCGCCGATCGGTCTCTCCGGTTGGCGCTGGATGTTCCTGGGCGAAGCATTACCCACATTGTTGTTCGGCGCCGCCGCGCTGTTCTACTTCCCTGACCGACCCGATCAGGCCGACTGGCTCAGCGCGGAGGAGAAGGCGTGGCTTGCCGATAACGCCGCCAATCGCGCGAACACCGCACAGCGCAACGACTGGAGCGTGCTGAAGCGACCATTGGTCTGGCTATCGGCTTTGTCATGGTTCTGCCTGCTGTCGGGATCGTACGGCATCATCTTCTGGCTACCCCAGGTAGTGAAGCAGATGACCGCTTTGACGCCGTTCGAGATCGGGCTGGTCAACGCGCTGCCCTGGCTGGGAAACGTCTGCGGCATCTATGTCAATTCGCGCCATTCGGACCGGACGGGCGAGCGCTATCTGCATATCGCGCTGCCGGCAGCGACCGCCGCCGCCGCGATCACCGCCGCGTCGCTCGCGGGACCGACCGTGCCGGGGTTGATCGCGCTGTTCGTCGCCGGAACCGCGCTCGGCGCGGCGCAAGGAGCGTTCTGGGCGCTGCCGACACGCATATTCACGCCGGCGACGTTCGCCGTCGGTGCGGTGGCGATCAACATCGCGGGGAGCTCGGGCGGGCTGATCATCCCGCAACTGGTCGGGCTGGTCCGCCAGGCGAGCGGCGGATTCGGCGGGCCAACCTGGCTCATCGCCGGCATCCTGCTGATCGCCGCGGCGATCATATTGTCGCTTCGCCGCGGCGACTCGGCGGCTGAGCCAGCCGCATGAGCGATTTCCTGATCCAGGCCGTGGGTGACGTCGCCGCCAAGCGGGACGATCTCGGTTCGATGTTCGCCGGCGTCGCCGATCTGTTGTGTGCCGCCCCGATCGTGTTCGGCCAGCTCGAGGCGGTCTTGTCGGATCGCGGCAGTCCGGTCCATAATGCGAAGCTGGCCATGCGATCGCCGGCCGCACTGGCGCCCGCGCTGGCCCAAGCGGGCTTCACGATGATGTCGTTCGCCGGGAATCACTGCCTGGATTGGGGATATGAGGCATTCGCCGACACGCTGGAACATGGTCGTGCCGCAGGATTGCTGATCGCCGGCGCCGGGCCGAATCTGGTGGCGGCGCGCGCGCCCGTGTTCCAGGATCATGACGGCATACGCGTCGCGCTGATCGCGGCGAGTGCGATCCTCCCGGCCGGCTATGCCGCCGGCCCCGACCGCCCCGGATGCGCGCCGATATGGGCGCACACGCTCTACGAGCAGATCGAACTCGACCAGCCGGGCACGATGCCGCGGGTGCGCACCTATGCCGACCCGGAGGATCTCGCCGCGCTCGTCGCCGCCATCGGGGACGCGCGCGACCAGGCCGATATCGTCCTCGTCTCGCTCCATTGGGGCATCCACATGGTGCGCGGCGCGCTGGCGGATTACCAACGCCAGGTCGCGCACGCCGCGATCGACGCCGGCGCCGATGCGATCCTGGGACATCATCCGCATCTGATGAAGGGAATCGAATTTCGCCGCGGCAAGCCGATCTTCTACAGCCTGGGCAATTTCGCGATCGAGCAACCTCATATATTCGATCCGGCGATCGTACGGACCGACTCCTTTCGCCATCTCGTCAGCCTCAATCCCGACTGGTCGCTCGAGTCGAGTTACATGCTGCCCGAGGAAACCAGGATCACCGGCATCGCCCGGCTCGTCGTCCGCCATAGCGCGATTGTGGAGACGCGGTTTCGCCCTTGTTGGGTTGGCGACGATAGCAGCCCCACCCCCCTATCGGCGACCGATCCCCGGTTCGCGCGCGTCGAAGCCTATCTGACCGAGGTCTCTGCCGCCGAGGGATTGTCGACCAGTTTCGCCCGATCAGGCGACGACCTGATCCTGAGCGGTTGATGACCTGCTCCATATTCACGCGGCCGTGTCAGGCGCTTCGCGACACCGTGACTGCGAAGCCCTTGCCTTCGGCGAGCCAGGCAAGACGCTCGTCGCGCAAGGCCGCGCGACGCACCTTGCCCGCTTCGTCGCGTAGCGCGGCATCGACATTTCGTAGCTTTCGGGACACTTCTGACTTACCAGCCGCGCGCGGACGAAGGCGTCGATTTCTTTTGGCGACAGGCCGTTCGCCAGGTGCACGATGGCGTGGACGCGCACACCATAGTCTTCGCTCGGCAGGCCCAGCACCACCGCGTCCGCAATCGCGGGATGTTCGACCAGGACCGCTTCGACTTCCGCTGGATAGATGTTGACGCCACCGCGCAGGATCATGTCGGTCCGCCGGTCCGAGAGGAAGAGATAACCGTCCTCATCGAGATAGCCGAGATAGCCGAGCGACATACATCCCTCACGATCCAGCCGGGGATCGGCGCCGATATAGTGGAAACGCGTCGCGGTTTCGGCGGCGAAGAAGATTTCGCCCACCATGCCGGGCGGGCAGATATTGCCCCGCTGATCGCGGATGCTCAGCCCCCGCTCGGCGCCTTAGGTCGCGCTGGTGGCGTGCTCGGTCGCGGTCAGCACCAATTCGGCGGCAAGCAGCGCCCCTTCCTGATCCTGCGCCACCGACGTGCGCTCGACGATGTCGGTGACGAATTGCGGGCCGAACGGCAACGGCACTTTCGAACAATCGAGGTAGCGCGTGCCCTTCTTGTCGGCGAGAAACAGGTGGTTGCCGCCAGGCCGCCCCTGAATGTCCACATATTTGCGCAGCTCGATATAGCCTTCGGTGCCGAGGATGAAGAGCCGTCCGTCGCCCCAGGTCGGCAGGCCGTCGGGCGTGAACCAGTCGACCCGGACATAGCCGACGCCACCGTCGCCATGGAGGACCATGTCGCCGAAGTCCTGGAACTTGGGATGATCCGGATTCCCGAAATTGCCGGTTTGCGACGCGACGACTTTCGCTGTCTTGCTGCCCGTCAGATAGACGAACTGGTCGGCCTGGTGGCTACCGACGTCGGTCAAGATGCCGCCGTTGCGCGCGGGGTCCCAGAACCAGTCGGGCCGTGAGGGCGCGGCCAGGCGATGGGGAGCGATATTGATCGTCTGGATGACTCGCCCGATCGCGCCGTCATGGACCAATTGCCCGGCCATCACCGCCGCCGGCACCTCGAGCCGTTCGGAATACATCACCGCGAACTTGCGGCCGGTTTCCTTGATCGCGCGGCGCACGTCGGCAAGCTGTTGCAGCGTCGTCACCGCCGCCTTGTCGCTGAGATAGTCCTTGCCCGCACGCATCACGCGGATGCCGAGTGGCGCGCGCAGGCTAGGGACGGCCGCGCTGCAGACGAGCTTGATCTTGCGATCCTCGATGATCTCGTCCTCCGACCGGGCGAGCTTCACATCGCCATAGCGCTTGCGGAACATCGCGATCTGACCGGGATCGGTCGCATGGAAGGCGGTGAGGACGCCGCCGCCCCGAATGACCGCGTCAGTGATGCCATAGATGTGGTTGTGGTCGAGCCCGATCACCGCGAACGGCACGCGATACTTCGCCTCGGGCGCCGGACGCGCTACCGCCCCCTCGATCGGCGCGTCGCCCCGCGTGGCCGATTGCCCAAACGCCTCCGCGGCGAAGCCGACGAGCCCTGCGGAAAGGCCCAGGCCGAGAAGGTCGCGACGATTGCTGGTCACTGTCATATCCTCTTGTCGTGGCACCGCGGCGCCGATGAAAACGAAAAGATCGCTCGTCAGATCGTCACCAGCGACGTCGGCCAGGTCATCGCTTGGCCGCTGTCCATCGCCTGCTCGCCGAGTAGAGACGCGACGCTGGCATTGTACGCTTGCTGTAGCAGGCCCGGCAGCGGCTTGTTCACCCGCACCGCTTCGCCGAATCCCTCGAATTGCAGCATGGTCTCGTCAAACTGCCCCCAGCCGAGCGATTCACCCGGCGTCGTCACCGGCAATTCGGGGAACCAGGTGGCGCCCCCGATCGGCACGGTGCGCTTGTGGCCGCGCTTGATGTCCTCACGCATCCGTTCGAGCGCCAGGACCTTGGGCGGCACTTCCTGATAGATGCGGCCCAGTTCGGGCTCGATCGTGCCCTTGCTGCCCTGGATCTGCTCCTCACAGCCGTAGCGCGCGTTGTTGAGCAGCGAGGTATAGACGAACTTCCGGCCGCCCGAATATTCATAGACCAGGGCGACATGGTCATAGACGTCGCGCCCATCCTTCCAGAAACAAAGGCTGCCCGAGCCGATCACGCGGGTGGGTACGCCGTCGAGGAACCAGTTGCCGACCTGCAGCTGGTGCGTCGCCAGCTCGGTCATCAGCCCGGCCGAACGATCGTGATAGAGTCGCCAGTTGGTCTCGCGCTCGCTGCCGCCCGGCGGCACCGGGCGGCGCCAGCTGTTGTTGCGGTGCCAGCTTGCCCGGATCTGCGTGATCGGCCCGATCTCTCCCGCCTTCACGCGTTTCAGGGCGTTGAGATAGGTCGGGTGGAACATCCGCTGATGTCCGATCTGCAGCACCTTGCCGGCCCGCCGCGCGCGCTCGACCATCGCTCCGCAATCGGCGATCGTGCGCGCCATCGACTTCTCGCACCAGACATGCAGGCCGGCGTCCAGCGCATCGAAGGTATGGCGCGCGTGGAGATCGAGCGGCGTGGCGATCACCACCGCGTCCAGTCCGCCCGCATCCAGCATCGCCCGGTGGTCGGCATAGGTGCGCGTCCCCGCAGGGACCAGTTTGCGCCCTTCGGCGAGATGCGGCTCGTAATGGTCGCACAACGCCGCGATCATGCAGTTGCGCGTCTTCAGGATGTTCTGGACCAGCGTCTTGCCGCGCGAACCGGTGCCGATCACGCCGAGCCGGACCTTGTCCCCGGGTGCCGGCGTCGCGCCCG
>NZ_BCYU01000040.1 GCF_001598355.1 Sphingomonas asaccharolytica NBRC 15499 | reverse complement strand
GGCAATGGGCGATCCTTGTGGCTGGCGGGCGTCGGCTTGCTGGTCGTCCTGTGGATCGCCTTCACAAGCCTGCATGTAATCGGCCCGCAGGAGCGCGGCGTGGTGACCTATTTCGGCCGCTATTCGGGCACGATCGGCCCGGGCTATAACTGGACGCTGCCCGCGCCGATCGCCTCGGTTCGGACAATCAACGTCCTGGGCATCCAGACCTTCCAATTCCCCGACAGCGACAATGGCGGCGGCGGACCCAATCTGGTGCTGACCCGTGACGGCAATCTGGTTGACCTGAGCTATTCGGTGCAGTGGAACATCATCGACCCGCAGAAATATGTGTTCGAACTCGACAAGCCCGACGACGCCGTGAAGGCGACCGCAGAGACCGCGGTGCGCGCGGCGATCGCCAATTCGACGCTCGACGATGTGCTTGGCGCGGGCAAATTGTCGATCCAGACTCAGGTCGCGCTGACCATGCAACAGATACTCGACGATTATCAGTCGGGCATCCGCATCGTGAACGTCGCGCTCAACAACGCCGCAGCCCCGGCGCAAGTGAACGACGCGTTCAAGAATGTCACCGCCGCGCAGAACGAGCGACAGTCGAACGTCACCCAGGCGCGCGGCTATGCGCTGCAGGTGGTGGCGATCGCCCAGGGCCAGGCCGCGGCGTTCAACAGCGTTTACGAGCAATATAAGGTCGCACCCGAGGTGACGCGCCGCCGCATGTATTACGAGACGATGGAAGCCGTTCTTTCTAAAAACGACAAGACGATCATCGAACCGCGCAACATCGCGCCGTTTCTGCCAGTGCCCGGGAATATCAGGAAACTGCCCGACGCCCCGCAAGCGGAGGCACGCTGATGACCTGGTTGCGTAACCCGATCACGCTCGGCGTCGTCGCCTTGCTCGCGGTGATCCTGCTCGCCAGTACGGTCGCAATCGTTCCTGAAACCAAACAGGTCGTCGTCGTCCAGTTCGAGAACCCGATCGGCACGGTCAATCGCTGGAAGCCCGGCGAAGCGCTCGGCCAAACCGGCGCCGGGCTGATGGCGCGCATTCCGCTGGTCGATCGCCTGATCTGGATCGACAAGCGGGTGCTCGACCTCGATCTCGACAACCAGCCAGTGTTGTCGACCGACCAGCAACGGCTCGAGGTGGACGCGTTCGCGCGCTTCCGGATCGTCGATCCGCTGCGTTTGGTGCAGTCGATGGGGCTGACCTCGGGCACCGAGGATCGCGTACGCGCCCAGCTGACGCCGCTGTTCGCCTCGGCCTTGCGCTCCGAACTCGGCAAGGTCGATTTCAACGCGCTGCTCAGCCCGGAGCGCGGCCAGTTGATGGACAATATCCAGATCGCGCTGCAGCGTTATGCGCGCAATTACGGCGTCCAGATCATCGACGTCCGCATCAAGCATGCCGATTATCCGGAGGGATCGCCGCTGCAATCGGCGCTCGACCGGATGAAGAACACGCGCGAACAACAGGCGCAGACGATCCGCTCGGAAGGTCAGCGCGATGCGGCGATCATTCGTGCCCAGGCCGATGCGCAGGCAGCGAAGATCTACGCTGAAGCGTTCAACAAGGATCCCGCCTTCTACAACTTCTATCGCGCGATGCAGTCATATCGAGTCACGTTCGGCGCCGACTCCAACGGCAAGTTGCCGTCGGGATCGACCAACCTGATTCTGACGCCCGACAATTCGTATCTGAAGGAATTCGAAGGCAACGGGAAATGACGCGCTGAACCGATCGGAACTTGGCGGGTTTGACCAATCACGTTCCTTGCAGTTCGTTCATATTCAATCGCCGTTCAGGCTCCGGCGGGCAAGAACAGTCCAACTGGGGCATATCGAGACGAAGAGGATTCACCCAAGTGCGCTACGCCTACGCCATTACTACCGCCCTGCTGCTCGGGGGCGCCGCTACGACCGTGTTGTCGCCTTCCTATGCGCAGAACGCGCAGAACGAGCCGGGCACCATCTCCGCCGCTGCGCCCAAGGCCGGCGCGCCGATGAGCTTCGCCGACATGGTCGCCAAGCTGCAACCCGCCGTGGTCAACATCTCCACCAAGCAGAAAGTGCAGGTCTCGACGGGCGGCAATCCGTTCGGCGACCTGTTCGGGGGATTGCTTGGTCAGCAGGGTCAGGATGACGGCCAGCCGATCACGCGCGAGGGTCAGAGCCTGGGATCGGGCTTCATCGTTTCGCCCGACGGCTATATCGTCACCAACGCGCACGTCATCACCGCCGCGGCCAAGGGCAAGATCGAATCGATCACCGTTACCTTGTTCAACCGCAAGGAATATGTGGCGAAAGTGATCGGCAGCGACACCGCCTCCGACCTCGCAGTACTCAAGGTCGAAGCGACCAACCTTCCGTACGTGAAGTTCGGCGATTCGACCAAGGCGCGGGTCGGCGATTGGGTGATCGCGATCGGCGAGCCATTCGGCCTGGGCGGCACCGTCACCGCGGGCATCGTCTCGGCGCTCAACCGCGTCACCGGCCAGGGCGGCGCCTATGACCGCTTCATCCAGACTGACGCGGCGATCAACAAGGGCAATTCGGGCGGTCCGATGTTCGATCTGAACGGCAATGTGATCGGCATCAACTCGCAAATCTATTCGCCGTCGGAAGGATCCGTCGGCATCGGGTTCGCAATCCCCGCCGCCTCGGCCAAGCCGATCATCGATACGATGATCAAGGGCGGCAAGGTGCAGCGCGGCTATCTCGGCATCGGCCGCCAGCCGGTCGACGAGGATATTGCCGGCACGCTCGGCCTGCCCAAGGATCGCGGCGAGCTGGTCAACCGCGTCGAGCCGGGCGGGCCCGGAGAGAAAGCGGGGCTGAAGCAGGGCGACGTCATCGTCTCCGTCAACGGCCAGGAAGTGAACCCCGAACAGACGCTGCCTTATCTGGTCGCGAACGTCCCGCCCGGCGGCGCCGCCAAACTGGGCGTCATCCGTGACGGCAAGCCGATGACGGTGACCGCGGTAGTAGGCAACCGCCCGAGCGAGGAGGAACTCGCCAACTCGATCACCGGCGGCAATGACGGCGACGACGATGGCGGCGGCGCCCCCGGGAACGGCGCGCCGGAACTCCATGCCGGCGTCAATCTGCTCGGCGTGCAGGTGACCGCGCTGACCCCGCAGATCGCCAATACGCTGGGCGTCAATCCGAGCCAGGTCAGCGGCGTGGTCGTGACCGGGGTCGACGTGTCGAGCGACGCGGCGGCCAAGGGCCTGCAGCGCGGCGACATCATCTCGTCGATCAACCGCGTGCCGGTGCGCACGCCGACCGAATTCGACGCGCAGGTCCGCGCGGCGAAGGCGGCGAGCAAGACGACCTTGCTCCTCTACATGACCCGCGCTCGCCAAGGCAGCCAGTATATCGCGGTCAAGCTCAAGGGGAGCTGATCGATCGCCTCGCAGCTTGGCAGCCCCAGGGCTTGCCCGCTAAAACTCCCTCGCCCCCAGCCGGGACGAGGGAGTTTTTGCATGGACGACATGAGCGCGATCTTCATCGGCGCGGGCGATCAAGGCCGGTGACGGCGCGGATCGCCTCGATTCAAGTGGGACGGATCGCGCCGCTCGGTCCGGACCGTGTGGCAAGCGCGTTCATCAAGAGCGCTGTATCGAGCCCGATCGCGGCCGGCGCGCTCGGTCTGGATGGCGATCATCAGGCCGATCTGTCAGTCCATGGCGGCCCCGAGAAAGCTGTCTATGCCTATGCGTCGGCGCGCTATCCCGATTGGGCGGCCGCCTTTCCCGATCTCGAGCCGCGCTTCGTCGCTGGTGCGATGGGCGAGAATCTGACCGTCGACACCATGACCGAGGACGATCTCTGCGTCGGCGACGTCCATGCGATCGGAGACGCGCTGCTCCAGGTCTGCCAACCGCGCCAGCCCTGTTTCAAACTCGCGCTGGCGTTCGGCGAGCCAAGGCTTGGCAGGCATATGGTGAGGACCGGGCATTCGGGCTGGTATTATCGCGTCCTGCGCGAGGGATCGATCGCGCCGGGCGACGAGATCGTGCTCGCCGAGCGGCCCAATCCCGGCTTCGGGTTTCCCCGCCTGGTGACGATCGTCAATCGCGGCGGCGCGACTTTGCCCGAACTGCATGACCTCGCAGCGATGCCGGGCCTCGCGAGCAATATCGGTCGCCGCGTACGCGAAGCGCTCGATGCGGCATGATGCCTCCGCGAACGAATTGTTCTAGCGTGCGATCGAGACTCGAGGACGACAGCGATGAATGACTTCTCCACCGACTGGATCGCCGCCGGCGAGGCAGAACTCGCCGACGTGGTGGCACTGCGACGCGCGATCCATGCTGATCCCGAAATCGGCAACCAATGCCCGCGCACCACTGCCAAGCTGCGCGCAGCACTCGACGGTCTCCCGCTCGAGATCCACGAATCGACTTCTACCACCGGCTTCATCGCTATCCTGCGCGGCGGCGGCGACAATGGCCGCACGGTGCTGTTGCGCGGCGACATGGACGCGCTGCCGATGCCCGAGGAGACGGGGCTCGATTTCGCCAGCCAGGTGCCCAATGCGATGCACGCCTGCGGGCATGACAGCCATTGCTCGATGCTAGTCGGCGCCGCGCGTGCCCTGTCCGCCCGCAAGGACAGCCTGCCAGGCACCGTCGTCTTCATGTTCCAGCCTGGCGAGGAAGGCCATCACGGCGCGCGCTTCATGATCGAGGACGGACTGCTCGACATCGAACGCCCCGATAGCGCCTTCGCGCTCCACATCTATCCCAATGCCCGCGCCGGTGCGATCCAGACGCGCCCCGGTGCCTTGCTCGCCTCGACCGATGCGCTCAATTTCACCATCCGTGGCGCCGGCGGCCATGCCGCGATGCCGCACGACGCGATGGACCCGATCCCGGTCGCCGCCGAGATCGTCACCGCCTTGTCGGTGTTCATTGCGCGCCAGATCCCGGCGACCGATCCCGCCGTCCTGTCGATCACCAAGATCGAGGCGGGCAGCGCGTACAACATCATCCCCGACGAAGTGCAGATGATCGGCACGCTGCGTACGCTGAGCCAGAAGACGCGTGAAAAAGCACGCGAAGGGCTGAAGCGGATCGCCGAGAATATCGCCATCGCGCATGGCTGCACCGCCGATGTACGGATCGACGACGGTTATCCGGTGACAATGTGCGATCCGCGCGCGGTGTCGCTGCTCAAGCAGATTTCCGAGGACCTCGAGCCCGGCCAGTGGCAGCCGATGCCGGCGCCGATCATGGGCGGCGAAGACTTCAGCTATGTCCTGCGCGAAGTGCCTGGCGCGATGGCCTTCATCGGCGTCGCGCCCGAAGGTTCCGAGCCGGCAAAGAACCCACCGCTTCACAATACCAAGATGACGATCGAGGAATCGGTCATGGCCAAGGGCATCGCGATGCACTGCGCCTATGCCGAGCGCTTCCTCGAGAACGGGTTCGATTGACCGCGCCGCGCGAATTGAGCGCGGCCGAATTCGCCGCGTGCTTCAACGAGCCGATGCTCGACGTCACCGATGACGAGGATGCCGCTCTCGACATCGACATCTGGCCCTATGTCGATTCGCTAGACGCCAAGTCGCTTGGCGTCGAGAGTTTCGATGATGTCGATCGCGTCTATCAGGATGCGCGCGGCCGCTACGATCAGATCATCATCGAAACCGACCGACCCGACATCTTCCTGGTGGTGGTGGTCGATATCGAGGCGAGGTCGATCCATGGCCACCGCCTGCTCGACCTCAACGTCGAATACGGTCTGATCCCCGAGTCCGACTAAGAGGCCGTACTCCAAGCGATGCTCATTGCCGATCCCGACCTGATCGCCCGTTGGGCGGATGCCTGGGCGATTTCACGCGGCGCCGCGATGCCGGTCGCGCGCGACTGCGGGCTGTATATCCATGTCGATCAGCCCGACCAGATCGGCCGCTACATCTTCGCGCAGGTCGATGCCGAGGCGATCCGCCCGCTTGCCGCGAGTATCGATCGTCCGTTGCTCTACCTCAAGGTGTGCGCTTCGGCCGACGCAGTCCGCCCGCTGTTGCCGTCCGGCTGGGACATCGCCGCACCCGGCTACATGATGACCGCGCCGTTGTCAGTCATGCTGGATCGGTCGGCGGCCTTACCAGCCGAATTCGAATTACGCATCATTCGGGAAGACTCCATCACGTTTGCGCATATCTTCGACGCTGCTAGCGAGGAAGCCGCGCGCGGTCGTATTGTGACGGTCGATGGTCTTACCGTGTTCGACCGCATCCGCACCGCCGATCAATATCAGCGCCGTGGCTTGGGCAGCGCGATCATGCGCGCGCTGGCCGCCGAAGCGCGGCAATCGGGCGTGGCGGACGCGATGCTCTGCGCGACGCCGGCTGGTCGCGAGCTCTACACATCGCTCGGCTGGTCGCTACATAGCGACTACACCACGGCCTCGCTGCCGCCGGCGCAGAATCTTCTGTCCTAGACCCGCAATAATGTGCCACGTTCCGGGCAGACAACCGGGGCGATTTCCGTTCAGCGCGGCGACACACAGTCCGACGCACAACGGTCATGCCGCGCCGGCACCTTGAACACTAAACCGGGTTTTGCGCATGATCACCGCCACCACCCGCCCGATCGCCGAGCTGACCATTCGCGGCGTGATCCTGGGCGGCATCATCACCATCCTGTTCACCGCGGCGAACGTCTATCTCGGGCTGAAGGTCGGGCTGACCTTCGCCACGTCGATCCCGGCGGCGGTGATCTCGATGGCGATCCTGCGGATGCTGCCGGGCTCCAATATCGTCGAAAACAACATCGTCCAGACGATCGCCTCGGCGGCGGGGACCTTGTCGGCGATCATCTTCGTGTTGCCAGGGCTGATCCTGGTCGGCTGGTGGCAAGGCTTTCCTTATTGGACGACGGTCGCGGTGTGCGCGACCGGCGGCATCATGGGGGTGATGTTCTCGGTCCCCTTGCGGCGCGCGCTGGTGACCGGCTCCGACCTGCCCTATCCCGAAGGCGTCGCGGCGGCCGAAGTGCTCAAGGTCGGCACCAGCACCGATGGCGGCGAGGAGAATGCCAAGGGCTTGCGCATCATCGTGATCAGCTCGCTGGTCTCGGCCAGCTTCCAGTTGCTCGCGACGCTCAAGGTGGTTGCCGCCGACGCTGCCAAGAACTTCCGTTTCGGATCGGGCGTCAGCGGTGTCTCGACCAGTTTCTCGATGGCGTTGATCGGCGTCGGCCATCTGGTCGGGCTGTCGGTCGGCGCGGCGATGTTCTTCGGCATGCTGATCGCCTGGGTCGGGCTGGTGCCATGGCTCAGCGCGCATGTTCCCGGCGCGACCGACGCGATCGTCACCGACATCTTCCGCAACAAAGTCCGCTTCGTCGGCGCCGGCACGATCGGCGTCGCGGCGATCTGGACCTTGTTCAAGATCCTGGGCCCGATCATCGGTGGCATCCGGTCGGCGATGGCGGCGTCGAAGGCGCGCGGCCAGGGCGAAGTGCTCGACATTACTGAACGCGACCTGCCGATCTCGATCGTCGGCGGTACGATCCTGTTGATGCTGCCGTTGATCGCCGTCCTGCTGTGGGAGTTCTCCGCCGGCGGCCCGATCCGCGAACATGCCGTTGCCGTGATCGGCGGCACCGTGATCTATATCGCGCTGGTTGCGGTCGTGATCGCATCGGTCTGCGGCTATATGGCCGGCCTGATCGGCGCGTCGAACAGCCCCGTCTCGGGCGTCGGCATCCTCGCCGCGGTCGGCGCGTCGCTGCTCCTGCTCGCCTTTTTCGGGCACCAGACCGATCCGCACCGCGCCAGTGCGCTGATCGCTTACGCCCTGTTCACCACCGGCATCGTCTTTTCGGTGGCGACGATCTCCAACGACAACCTCCAGGACCTCAAGACCGGGCAATTGGTCGGCGCGACTCCGTGGAAGCAACAGGTCGCCTTGGTGTTCGGGGTGATTTTCGGTTCGCTCGTCATCCCGATCGTGCTCGACCTGCTCAAGAACACGTTCGGCTTCGTTGGCATGCCCGGCGCCGGTCCCAACGCGCTGCAGGCGCCCCAGGCGTCGCTGATCGCGGCGCTGGCGCAAGGCATCCTTGGCTCGGGCATCGACTGGTGGCTGATCGGGACGGGCGCGCTGATCGGCGTGATCGTGATCGCGATCGACGAAACGCTCGGCAAGATGGGCAAGATGCGCTTGCCGCCGCTCGGCGTCGGCATGGGCATCTATCTGCCAATGGCGCTGACCTTGCTGATCCCGGTCGGCGCGCTGATCGGCCATTTCTACGATCGCTGGGCCGCGCGCACCGCCAATCCCGACTTCGCTGAGCGGATGGGCACGCTGGCGGCGACCGGCCTGATCGTCGGTGAGAGTCTGTGGGGCGTTGGCTTCGCGTTCTTCGTCGCGGCGCGCGGCGGCGAGATCCCGGCCGGGATCATGGGCGCAAGCTATGCCCAATGGGCGGAACTCGCCGCCTTGCTGGTGTTCTTCGGATCGATCGCCTGGCTCTACAGCCGCACGAAAAACATGGTGCGCTGATCAATACGTGGCGGCAAACCTTCCCCTCCCGCAAGCGGGAGGGGAGCGGACCAACGGCCAAACTGGAAGTCAGACCAGCGTCGCGACCAGCGCCTTGATCGGCACGAAGGCGAACGCGACC
Source organism: Sphingomonas asaccharolytica NBRC 15499 (assembly GCF_001598355.1). GTDB lineage: Bacteria > Pseudomonadota > Alphaproteobacteria > Sphingomonadales > Sphingomonadaceae > Sphingomonas > Sphingomonas asaccharolytica. The sequence continues at coordinate 31,485 of NZ_BCYU01000040.1, read as the reverse complement.
GAGCTGTCGGCCACGCCGTAGGGCAGGAACAAGCTGTCGCCGTGGCGGATCGCACCGCACGAATAAACGACGTTGGGCACGTACCCCTCGCGGTCCTGATCCTTCGCCGCCAGGATCGGCTCGACGGTGCGACCGATCACCTTCGACGGATCGTCCTTGTCGAGCAGCACCGCGCCGACCGAATATTTGCGCATCGCGCCAACGCCGTGCGTCAGCAACAGCCAACCCTCGTCGAGTTCGATCGGCGGTCCGCAATTGCCGATCTGGACCAGCTCCCAGGGATAACGCGGCTCGAGCAGCCGTTCGCCTTCCTCCCAATGCGTCAGCCGATCGGAATCGAGCAGGAAGAGATTCTCGCCATCCTGCCGTCCGATCGCGAGGTACCGGCCGCCGACCTTGCGCGGGAACAAGGCGATGCCCTTGTTGCGCGCTGCAGGTCCGGTCATCGGCACCAGATCGAACGCGCGGAAGTCGCGGGTGCGCAACAGCTCCGACTGGATCTGCGATCCGTTATAGGCAGTATAGGTGCCAAGCCATTCGACCTCGCCATCGTCGTGGCGGAACTGGACCAGACGGAGGTCCTCCAGCCCCTTGGACTGTGCGTCGGTGATCGGAAAGATCACCGTGCCGGACAGAGTCGAATCGCGATGCCGGTGCACCGTCACCGGCCCCGACGGAACATGCTCCTCGTCGCTGCCGTGGACGTCGGCTGCCGTCGCGAAGGGCGGCTCGGGCGCGAGCTTGAGCTGGTTGTCCGACGTGATGATGCCTTCGCGGAAGGCAACCGAGGAAATGTGCCCCTCGCCCACCGAGCGCAGCGACATCAGGATGCGCATCGATCCCTTGGGCATGCCGGTCTGGTCGAAATGCGGCACCGCGCTGGGGTTCATCAGCGCCGCCGCGGCATAGGAATATTCGTGGCAGAAATAGGCGCCGATCAGCTGGCGTTTCTCGTCGCCGATGTCGCGGCCGTCGAGCCCAAGCAAATCCTCGATCTCGTCATAGCGCGTCATGAACACGCGGCGCGTCTGCCAGTGACGCGCCTCGAAGTCCTTGAGCACGACCTCAAGCTCGTCGCGCGTTTCCTGCGCCGACATCGCCAGGACCGCCCGGACCAGCCGGTCGGTCCGGCTGGTCCCGCCGCCAACGGGGGACCAGCCGATATGGAATGGACGAACGACGACTCGCGACGGGTCGGCGTGCAGCCTGAGGCTGTGATGAAATATGTCGAGCAACGGCCATCCCGCTTGCAACCTTGATCCAAGCGGCGCCGCGTGTCGTTGCTACGCGACGGCGCGACCCGTCCCTGCCACGGTTCCGGCTGCCTTTCCAAGTGCGGAAATGGCGCAAGAGGCCAATTGCAGCGCTAAAATCGACTCGGCGCCCTGATTCCGGTTCAAACCGCCCGGCATCAGGCCATCGAAACAGCCGCCGTCCTGCACCGTCGCCAGCGGCAGGTCGAGATCGTTCTGGCCGAGATACCAGCGATACGCCCGGTTCGCCTCCTCGACCCAGCGCACGTCGCCGGTCGCCTTGAACGCAGCGGCGCAGGCATCGATCGTCGCTTGCGCTTCGAGCGGCTGCTGATCGAACGGCAACGGCCCTTCATAAGGCCGCCCGAAACTCTCGGTGCCGACCGCGCGGAATCGGCCTTCGGGACTGGTCTGCTGACCCACGATCCAATCGAGTGCACGCAGGCCGGTTTCGATCAGTTCCTGGCGCTCCAATGCCATGCCCGCGCGGACCATCGCTTCGGGCAAGCGAGCATTGTCATAGGCGAGAACGATTTCGAACCATTCCCATTCGGGCCGGCGCGTTTCCTGGAGCAGGTCGGCCAAATCGGCGGAGAAACGTTCCAGGATCGTGCGCGATCGCGCGTGGCCGGGATGCGCGCTCAGCATCGCCGCGGCGCCCAGCATCGCGAATGCCTGCGACCGTGGGCTGGTCAACTCGAACGCGATTCCCGCCGTCTCGTCGAACAATCGCGCCGCCCAATCCCGATGCTTGGCAAGCGTCGCGCGCTTGGCGGTGACACCCAACGCCCAGATGGTGCGGCCGTTAGAATCCTCCGACCCCATCTCTTCGCACCAGGTGCGATCGAAATTCATGAAGTTGCGGAAACGCCTCTTGTCGGGATTCCAGGCATATTGAATGAATGCCGCATAGGTCGTCATCCATTTGTCGCGGAGATCCTCGTCGAGATCGTCGATCGCGGTCATCAGCATCAGCGCTCGGACGTTGTCGTCGATACAATAGCCGTGGCGAAAGTCCGGCACCGAAAGGACAGCGTGCTGGAACATGCCGGTCGCGTCGCTCATCCGCTCGACCGCCGCGATGCTGGGCTTGAGCGGGGTCAGCGGCTTGGCGATCTTGATCCGCCGCGGGGCTGCAGCAACGATCGCATCGATTCCTTCCATTCCGGCTTCGGCCAGTCGCGGCCAGATCATCGTGCGACCGCGAGCATAAGCGCGTCGCGTCAGTTCGGTACGCGCCGCATCGTCGGCCAGTAGCCGCGAAATCTCGCGTGCAAAGCCTTCGACATCGCCGAAATCGACGATCACGCCATGTCCGTCGGCCAGGATCTCGGTCGCGTGGATATACGGCGTCGACACCACCGCCTTGCCCACACCGACCGCGTAAGACAGCGTGCCAGACGTGATCTGCGCGGGGTTGGTATAGGGCGTGACGTAAAGATCGGTCGCCTGAAGATAGTCGAGCAGTTCGTCATGCTCGAGGAAGCCGTCGATGAAGCGGACATGGTCAGCTACACCTTTTTCGGCGGCTAGTGCCTTCAACCGATCACGATAGGCTTCGCCCTGTTGCGCGACCAAATTGGGATGCGTGGCGCCCAATATTACGTACAGCGCATCGGGGTTGGCCGCCACCACCGCCGGCATGGCGGAGATCACGCTTTCGATCCCCTTGTTCGGCGCCAGCAGGCCGAAGGTCAGCAACACCTTGTGCCCTTCCCAACCGAAGCGCGGCTTCATGGTGTCGGGATCGACCAGCGGCCGATCGGGCACGCCATGCGGGATCATCATGATCGTCCGCGGATCGGCGCCATAGACACGCATCAAAATGTCGCGGCCGATATCGGCCATGACGATGACCCGGGCGGCGCGCTTGAGCAAGCCGTCCATCACCCGACGCTGATCGTCATTGGGGGTTTCCAGTATCGTGTGCAGCGTCACGATCACGGGAATAGTCAGTCGGTCCAGCAACGCGAGCAGATGCTCGCCCGCCGGCCCGCCGAAGATGCCATATTCATGCTGGATCCAAACCGCCTGAGCGCCGCTCGCTTCGATCTCGCGCGCGGCCGCCAGATAGGCCAGGCGATCCTCCTGCGCGATCGATCCGGTGACTTCCGGCGGATAATCGTACCCTTCGGCACGATCGTCCATCGCATAGACATCGACCTTAAGGTCGGGAAAGCGGTCCTGGAGCGCGAGATACGTATCGGTCGTATATGTCGCAATGCCGCATTGCCGCGGCAGGAAATTGCCAATCAGCGCAACGTGTTTGGTCCGGGGTGGTAGAGGCGACGACGCCATTTCTGCCCTTTCACAAGTAATTTCCGGGCATTGTCGCCCGACTCATACCTCCCTGAACGGATTGAAAGAAATATGGTTGCGTATTTGCTGCATTGCAACAAAGGATTCGCGTTGACCTGTGTTAATATCGCGTGATCAGCCGCGTCCGCGATAGCTCGGCACGCCTTGATCGGGCAGCCATAGCCCCTCGGGCACGGGGCCCGATTGCCAGAACACGTCGATCGGGATCCCGCCGCGCGGATACCAATAGCCGCCGATCCGGAGCCATTGCGGCTTCATCTCGGCGGTCAGCCGCTCGCCGATCCCGACCGTGCAATCCTCGTGGAAGGCGGCATGGTTGCGAAACGAGCTCAGGAACAGTTTGAGCGACTTCGATTCGACGATGGTTTCCGCTGGCACGTAATCGATCACCAGATGCGCGAAATCGGGCTGGCCGGTCACCGGGCAAAGCGAGGTGAATTCGGGCGCGGTGAAGCGCACCAGATAAGGTCGGCCCTGGCGCGGATTGGGGACATAATCGAGCACCGCCTCTTCGGGCGATGCGGGCAGGCTGCTCGCCTGGCCGAGATGCTTTGGGTTCATGGCGAGGATATAGGAGGCCGTGCGCGGCACGTCACCCCGTGCGCCGCGGATGCTGGCGCGAGGTCCGCGCGATAATGAATTCATCCCTTACTCGACCTCGACGGCGTCACCGGTCCGCGCTAACATCCGTGCGCCGTCCCTTTCCTCCCCGGGCGAGTTGGTGTTGATCGACAGTAAGAGGAGACGATGATGGACGCGCTGGTGACCACCGAATGGCTGGCCAACGAATTGGGAGCGAACGACCTTCGTGTGGTCGATGCGACCTATCTCGGTTCGGTGCCGGGCGGCCCGGATGGAGATCCCGTGGCCGCGTTCGAAAAGGCGCACATCCCGGGGGCGGTCTTCTTCGACATTGCCGAGATCGCCGACCTCAACCGCCCGTTGCCGACGATGCTGCCACCGCCCGAGAAATTCGCCAGCCGGATGCAGTCGCTCGGGCTCGGCGATGGCAGCCGCATCGTGCTGTACGACAATTCGCATTACCACACCTCGGCACGCGCCTGGTGGATGCTGCGCGTGTTCGGCGCGCACGACGTCGCGATCCTCGATGGCGGCTTCGCCAAATGGCAGGCCGAGGGACGCCCGGTCGAAAGCGGCAAGCCGCAGCACCGCCACCGCCATTTCACCGTCTGGGCCGATGACAGCCAGGTCCGCACGCTCGATCAGATGAAGGCCAATGTCGACAGCGGCGCGGAGCAGGTGCTCGACGCCCGCTCGGGCTCACGCTTCACCGGCGAGGAACCCGATCCGCGCCCGGCGACGCATGCCGGCCACATCCCGGGCTCGAAGAACCTGCCGTATCAGCAGCTGTTCAACGATGACGGTACGTGGAAGACCGGCGACGCGCTCAAGTCCGAGTTCGAGCGGGCCGGGATCGATCTGTCGAAGCCGCTGGTCACCACCTGCGGCTCGGGCATCACTGCCGCGGTGTTGTTGTTCGGCGCGCATCTGCTCGGCAATGACGGCGCGCTGTACGACGGCAGCTGGTCCGAATGGGGGGCGGATATGTCGACCCCCAAGGCGATGGGTGCCGCTTAGGGTCGGCACTCGATTCTTGTCCGCGCGCGCTTCCCGGCCTAGCACGGGCGGATGGCCGGCAATGAGAACGACAAGCCCCCTACCCGCGTGGTGACCGCGGGGCGGCGCAAGGAATGGACGCAGGGGATCGTCAACCCGCCGGTGTGGCGCGCGTCGACGATCCTCTACGATTCGGTCGAGCATCTGCGTGAGACCGGGCGCGGCGATACGCGCCACCGGCTCTATTACGGCCGCCGCGGTACCCCGACGCAATGGGCGCTGGCCGACGCGCTGACCGAACTCGAGCCCGGCGCCGAGGATACCTTCCTCTATTGCTCGGGCGTTGCCGCCGTCACTGCTGCATTGCTGTCAGTGCTCGATCCGGGCGACGAATTGCTGCTGGTCGATTCGGCTTATGACCCGACGACCAACTTCGCCGCCGGTTTCCTCAAGCGGATGGGCATCACGACGCGGCATTACGATCCGTTGATCGGTGCCGGCATCGCCGAGCTGTTCTCCGACAAGACCAAGGCGATCCTGCTCGAAAGTCCGGGCAGCCTGACGTTCGAAGTCCAAGACATCCCCGCGATCGTCGCCGCCGCCAAGGCACGAGGCATCGTCACGATCCTCGACAATACCTGGGCAACGCCCCTGCTCTTCCCGGCGATCGAGAAGGGCATCGACCTGACGGTGCTCGCCTGCACCAAATATGTCGTCGGCCATTCCGACGTGATGTTGGGGTCGGTGACCGCGGCGCCCGGCTATTTCGCCAAGCTGCGCAATCTGAGCTTTCAACTGGGCCAGGTCGCCAGCCCGGACGATTGCTGGCTGGGATCGCGCGGCCTGCGCACCATGGCCGTGCGCTTGAAACAGCACGAGGCGAGCGCGCTCGAGATCGCGCGCTGGCTCGCAGAGCGGCCGGAAGTTGCCACTGTGCTCCACCCCGCCTTGCCGAGCTGCCCGGGACACGAATTTTTCGCCCGCGACTTCAAGGGATCGTCGGGACTGTTCGCCTTCGCGCTCAAACATGGCACCGAAGCCAGCCGCGCCGCCTTCATCGACGCGCTGCGGTTGTTCGGCATCGGCTTTAGCTGGGGTGGCTTCGAAAGCCTGGCGGTCACCGCCGATCCCCGCCGCGCCCTGGGCGTACCCGATCATGGCGGCGCCTTGGTCCGGCTGCATATCGGGATCGAGGATCCGGCCGACCTGATCGCCGATCTCGATCAGGCGTTCACGGCATTCCGCGCGGCGCAGGGATGAACGACGCGATCGCCTGGCTGAGCGCGCAGGGACTGGCGGTCCCGCGCGGCAGCGAGGCGACCGAAACCCTGATTGTCGTCGGATTGATCGTCGCGGCGCTCGCGCTCGGTGTATTCGCCGGCCGGTGGCTGGGCCCGCCGATCGAGGCGTTGTGGCAGCGCCAACTCGGCCATCATGCCGAAGGAATCGGTCCGCGCGTGCCCTCCGTCGTACGACATGGCGTCGCGGCGCTGCTCCTTTCTGTCCTCCAGGCGGCGGGAAAATGGCCGCCGCTTGCCGCCGGGTTGATCGGCTTTTTCCTCGGCGCGGCGGTGGCGCGGATGGCGGCGCAGGTCCTGCGCGGCCTCAACCTGGCGCGCTGGATGGCGTGGAGCGTCGCGCTTGTCCTGTTCGTCGCGATCTTCAGCCATTCGATCGGCGGACTCGCGCCGATCAACGATGCGCTCGATTCGATCGGCTTCGATCTCGGTTCGTGGCGCTTCTCTTTGCTGCGGGTGATCATCGTGCTGGTGACGGTGATCTGCCTGCTCGCCGCGATCCGCTTGGTCAATCGACTGGTCGGTCACGCCATCGTCAGCACCAGCAGCTTCGACCCGACGCAGAAATTGCTCGCGCAAAAGCTGGCTGGAATCGCGACGATCGCGCTCGCCTTCTTCATCGGTATCGACTTGCTCGACATCAGCCTGACCAGCCTGACGGTATTTTCCGGGGCGCTTGGCCTGGCGGTCGGGTTCGGGCTGCAGAAGACGGTCGGCAATCTCATCGCCGGCATCATCTTGTTGCTCGATCGCTCGATCAAGCCGGGCGACGTCATCGTCGTCGCCGACAAGGACGTCGGCTGGGTCAACAAGATCGGCGTGCGCGCGGTCAGCATCATCACGCGCGACGGCAAGGAGCATCTGATCCCGAACGAGGATCTGATGACCAAGCCGGTCGAGAATTGGTCCTATACCGACCGCAACGTGCGCGTCCGCATCCCGGTGACGGTCGCTTATGATTGCGACCTGCCGCTCGCGCAGGAACTGATGCTGCGCGCGGCGACGGAAAGCCCGCGTGTGCTCGATACGCCCAAATCCAATGTCTGGCTCACCAAGTTCGGCGAGATCGGCATCGAGCATGAGATCCTCGTCTGGATCAACGACCCCGAGAGCGGGGTCGGCAGCGTCCGCTCCGACGTTCTCAACCGACTCTGGCTGCTGTTCCGCGACAATGGCATCGTCCTGCCCTATCCACGCCGTGACGTGCACCTTGTCGGTACACCCGCGCCGGGCTGATCTCCCGAAAGTGTTGCATTGCCGCAACATCGTTACGCTCATAGGCCCTGTTGAGGTTGAATAGTGTTGTGCAGCGCAGCGAAAAGCTGCACTCTGCTTGCGTGTACCCCGGCTCAACGGCCCGATCGGCATCGCCGATACAGAGGCTGGACCGGAACCGCAGGCGGGACGAACGCACTTTTCGCTTCGAAAGGAAGATAATGCGCTTCTCCCACATCAGCCTTGGCGCGCTGGCGCTCGCCATTGCGACTCCCGCCTTGGCGGACCCTCTGCCCGCAAGCACGCCGGCACCCGATGCAGCGGCGGCTCCCGCGGCATCCGCGTCAACGGATAGCGGCGCACCTGCCGCGGTTGCGACCGTCGAAGATCCGGCGCCGGCACCCGCCGCTGCCCCGGCGGGCGATGGCCCCACCGCACCGCCGCCGGCTTTCACCATCAACGGTTCGGTGACCCTGGTGTCCGACTATCGCTTCCGCGGTATTTCGCAGACCAATTTGCAGCCCGCGATCCAGGGATCGCTCACGGTCACCCATTCGTCGGGCTTCTACGCCTCGGTCTGGAGCTCGTCGACCTCGGGCTATGTCACCTTCTCGGGCACCGGCAGCCAGGAAATCGACGCGATCGTCGGGTTCAAGAAGACCTATAGCGGCGTCACGTTTGACGCCGGCGTGCTCTATTACATCTATCCGCGCTCGCGTCCCGCCGGGGACAACAGCAAGGCCGACTTCTTCGAGCCCTATGCCGACATCGCCTATACCTATGGGCCGGTGACCGGTAAGGTCACGGTGAACTACGCGCCCAAGCAAAAGGCGCTGGCGCTCGACCAGGGCCAGACTGGCTTGTTCAAGAAGAACGACAACGTTTACCTGGCCGGTGACCTGTCGGTAGCCATCCCCAAAACGCCGCTCGGGCTGACCGCGCATCTCGGCCACACTTGGGGTCCGAGTTGGCTCGCGCTGGGCAACGAATATACCGACTATGGGTTCGGCGCGACGCTGACCTACAAACAATTGGTCTTCGGCGTCAGCTATGTCGACACCGATGGCGTGTTCACCCTGGCCAATGGCAAGAACGCCGCGCGCAGCGGCGTGGTGGTGTCGCTCGGGGCTTCGTTCTAACAGGTGCAACCGGGGGAGCACTCGCTTCCCCGGTTTCGCTGGCGCTTGATCGACGGGCAGAATTCGGCGTGGCCAATTTTTGCTGATGTAATATTGTAACGTCGCGCGGATAGGCCTAGATGGGCGCTCGATGCATTCCGCGACTCGCCTGTCCTGGTTGGCCCGCTTTCCCCAGCTCGATCGTTACGCGATGGGCCTGTCGGGGTTGTGCGCGGTACATTGCTTCGCCAGCGCGGTGCTGGTGGCGCTGGCCTCAACCGCCGGCGGCATGCTGCTCAATCCCGTTTTTCACGAAGTCGGATTGACCGTCGCGATCATCCTGGGCGCGCTGGCGCTGGGCCGCGGCATCTTCGAACATGGCTATATGGCGCCTGCGGTCACCGGCGCGCTCGGCCTCGGCATGATGGCGGGTGCGATGCAGCTTCCGCACGGTAATGGCGGCGAGACTCTATGGACGCTGATCGGTGTCGCGATCCTGGCGCTCGGCCACGATCTCAACCGGCGCGCGGCGCACTGAAGCCGTCGGAGGCGCTGCCCGCCTCGGCCATTGCTCTCCCCCGCTACAATCCCTAAATTCCCCGCATGGGCGCACATCATCATCACGACCATCATGAGGCGTCCGGCGTCGAATTGACCAAAGTCGCGCAGGCGACGCTGGAGAAATCCGGCGAGCAGTGGACGACGATGCGCGCGAGCATTTTCGATGCACTGGCCAAGTTCGACAAGCCGGCGAGCGCCTACGACATCGCCGACGCAGTGTCGAAAGCCGAAGGCCGCCGCGTCGCCGCCAACAGCGTCTATCGCATCCTCGATTTGTTCGTCGGCGCCAATCTCGCCCGCCGGGTCGAAAGCTCGAATGCGTACATCGCCAACGCGCATCCAGACTGCCTGCACGATTGCATCTTCCTGGTCTGCGACAGCTGCGGCCAGACCACGCATATCGACGACGACAAGATCGCCACGAATGTCCGCCACGCGGCCGAGGCCGCGGGCTTCTCGCCGGTCCGTCCGGTGATCGAAGTGCGGGGCAAATGTTCGGACTGCGAAGACGCGGCTTAGGTGGATCGGCCGATCCTACGTCTGCGGCGATCGCTCAATTCAACGAAATTAAACACGTATCCCCGGCGAAGGCCGGGGCCCAGTTTCGATGAATTGGAGACGGCAACCTGCCGTTGCGAACGATGTCGCGACTGGGCCCCGGCCTTCGCCGGGGAAGCGGTTAGGATTGGGCGACCTCGCTCTCAAGCGTCGCCAATATCTTCCCCATCCGTACGCCGGGAACCGCCACCCCGCGATTAGCCATGGAGTCCACCCGCTCGATCGTCTCATACCCGCACGCGCGATAGAGCGGCTCACCGGCCAGTGTCCCCATCAACTCCGCGCGCGTGAAGCCGGCCGCTCGCGCCGCCGCCTCGTTTGCCGCGAGCACCATCCGCCCGATGCCGCGCCGCGTGAAATCGGGATCGGTGTACATCGCCCGGATCCGCGCCGGGTCCTTCGCCGGATCGAGCACCGCCGCATCGCGCGCCACGGCGCCGGCATCGCCGCCATAGAGCGTCGCGCGGTAGCTCCAACCGCCGCAGCCGACGATGCGGCCCTCGGCGTCTTCGACCACGACATAGGTACCGTCGGCGATCAACTGGGTGTCGAGCCCCATGCTGAGCCGGCTCGCCGCGATCTGATCGGGAGTCAGATAGTCACGCTGCAATTCGCCGATCGCGCGATCCATCAGCGCCGAGATGGCCGGAATATCGGCCTCGGTCGCGATCCTCGTCCGGAGTTGGTCGGTCATTTACCGTCGAGCATCTTGATCGTCGCGGTGGCAGGCGGTTCCTTGGCCATCGACGCGGCGACACGCTCGGCGCCTTCCATCGCGCGCAGGAGATTTCCGCCGGCGAGCTTGGCGATCATCTCGTCGCTCCAGCCGCGGCGCATCAGTTCGGCGAGCAGCGCCGGATAGGTCGCCACGCTGTCGAGTCCTTCGGGCAAGCTCTCCACGCCGTCGAAATCCGACCCGATCCCGACATGGTCGATGCCGGCGACCTTGACGACATGATCGATATGATCGGCGACCATGGCCAGCGTCACCACCGGGCGCGGGTGCGCCTTGTCCCATTCCGCCAGCGCCGCCTTCGCCCGCTCCGGCTGGCCGATATAGAGCCCGCCATAAGGCGGCGCGTTGTAGCTCGCCTTTTCACCGTTGCGCGCCGCTTCCCATTGCCGCCGCGCCTCCGACACATAGCTCGGCGCGTAATTTACCATGATCACGCCGCCGTTCTGCGCGAGCAATTTCAGCACCTTGTCCGACACGTCGCGCGGGTGATCGTCGAGCGCCCGCGCCGACGAATGCGAGAAGATGACCGGCGCCTTCGACACGCGCAACGCGTCGGTCATTGTATCTTCGCTGACATGGCTGAGATCGACCAGCATGCCGAGCCGGTTGAGCTCGTGCACCACCGCTTCGCCGAACTTGGTCAGCCCGTCATGCTGCGGATTGTCGGTCGCCGAATCCGCCCATTCGATCGTCTTGACGTGAGTCAGCGTCAGGTACGAGGCACCGAGCGCGCGATAGGCGCGTAGCACCGAAAAGCTGCCGTCGATCTGGCCGCCGCCCTCGACCCCGAGCATCGACGCGATCCGGCCCGAGGCGTGAATGCGCCGCACGTCCGCCGCCGTCACCGCGGGGGCGAAGACATTGGGATAGCGCTGGAAGATGCTCTTCATCAGGCCAATCTGGTCGAGCGTCTGCTTGACCTGCTCGGGTCCGGACAGATTGGCCGAGACATAGACCGACCAGAATTGCCCGCCGACATGGCCGGCCCGCAGCCGGGTGATGTCGGTATTGTATTTGGCCGGATCGAGCCGCGTCAGGTCCATCGTCCAGCGCGCGTCGCCGGCCTTGTCGGTCAGCGTCTCCGCCCAGTCGTTATGTCCGTCGATCAGCGGGGTCTTCGCCAGGACATTGGCGACGCGGGTTTCGTACGAAGCGGGGCCAGCGCTGATCATCAGCGGGGCGGCGAGCAGCAGAGCTAAAGCATGGCGCATGGACCGCGAGCCTAGTCGGGATTGCTTGTAGCTCAAGTCCTACCGGGAGTTATGGGATGGGTCAGGGAAGGAATATCTCTGCTTGCTGGGGGACACCCCTCCCCCGCTCGCGGGAGAGTGCTAAAACGACATCGCCAAACGTAGGAGTTCACACCGCCTCCGGCTCCTCCACCGGCAAAACCTCATCAGGCTGCGGCGCCATCGTGCGGCACACGACCTCGAACGCACCATTCTCGATCCTGATCTCGTTGAACGACGGCGGCGTCGAGCGCGTGCGTTCGGACAGGGTGCCGGCGCCGATCATGCGCACCACCGCCTCGCCGTCGCGATGCTCGACGTCGAATGCGTCATGGACATGCCCGGTCAACACCGCATTCGCGCCTGCCCTGACCAGCGCCTCCAGTGCCTCGGCGCCGTGATGCGTCTGTTTCGACAGGCGCTTGTGCGGCTCGATCAGCGGATGGTGGCACGCGATGAACACCAATTTATCCTTGGGCACCGCCGCGACTAACGCCAGCGCCTGATCGAGCGCATGGCGGCTGACATAGCCCGACGCCCAGTTGAGGCGGAATTGCGCGCGTGCGGTGGTCTTGAGCGGGACGATCGCGACGCCAGGCAGTTCGACCGGCTTTTCGATCATGCGCTCGATCTCGCGAATCCGGCGATAGGGCGTGAAGATCCGGGCCAGCAAGTTGAAATAGGGCAGGTCATGGTTACCGACCTCGACCGTGACCGGCCGGCCGAGCGATCGCAGCCAGGCCAGTCCGGCATCGAATTCGCTGCGTCGCGCGCGCATCGTCAGGTCGCCGGTCATCACTACCGCATCGGGCTGTTCGGCCGCGATCAGCGCGTCGAACCAGGCGATCGCCGCTTTGTCCTCGCGTCCGAAATGGACGTCGCTGACGTGGAACAATCGGATCATGCATGCTCTTTCGCGGTGGTGATGAACTGTTGCCTGCTACGCCCGACCGTGATGGTCGTTCCCGGATCGAGCATCTGCGGCTCGCCATCGAACAATGCCAGCACCGGACGGCGCTCGGCGATGCGCAATTTCTGGGCGCGAATTTCGGTCACCGCCTGGGCCGCGAGCCAATCTCCGGTCACCCAGTTCCAGCCGAGACCGGCGATCGCGCCGGCATCGCGCGCATTGACTGCGGCGATCTGCAGATGATCGTCCTGCGCCCGGATATAGGCGCCCTGGACCCGGGAAGGAAAACCAGGCGCGCCGGTCAAATGCACGCCGCGCCCGAACGTCCGCCGCCACGCGGCGCGGATTGCGGGCCAGATCTTGCCCAAGCTACCCTCGCGCACATGTTCTCGGGCGCGGTACCAGCTTGCCGCCGGCCCAACGATCATCCCGACCAGCGCGCGATGCTTTCCTGCCTCGACATAAGAGAGCGCCACGCGACGCCCATGTTCGTGCGCCGCCTCCAGGATCGCCGCCGGGTCGGTGTCGCTGTGCAATGCCTTGGCAAGCATGTTCATCGTGCCGCCGGGCAGGATCAGAATGCTGCCATCCCACGCCGCCAGCGCGCACGACGCCGCGTTGATCGTGCCATCGCCAGCGAACAGAACCACGGTGTCCGCCCCCACCTGATCGAGATCGGTAGCGGTCGGCATCCCCTCATCGGGGAAATTGGTGCGGCCGACAAAGCTCAGTTCGCGCTCGGTGCAGGCCGCTTCGATTGCCTCGGCCTTTTTCGCGTCGGATGAGCCGGAATGCGGATTGGTAATGAACCAGAGTCGTTCCATGCCCGACACAACGCCCCGGCGACGCGAAGTTTCAGTAAGAGCGTGAGGGCATGAGTCCTCACACTCAAGGCAGATCCATCGTCACCCGCGTCCCATCGGCATCGCTTTGGGTGGTCAATGTTCCGCCGATCTGTTTGGCGAAGGCTTCGATCAATCTTTGGCCGAGCCCGCCGTCTTTGCTTTTCGCCCGCGATCCGGGCGGAAGCCCGACACCATCATCGGCGACGGTCAATCGCCATCCGCCCTCCTGCAGATGCTTCCACGAGACGCCGATCGTTCCGGTCTCCCGCTCGGGGAAAGCGTGCTTGGCGGCGTTGGTGACAAGCTCGTTGACGACCAGGCCGATCGATACCGCATGGTCGCGCTGAATATGCGCGGCATCGGCATCGCACGTCAGCGTGATGGCGCCGCGCAGCAGCAAGGCGTCGGACAGCGCATTGCACAAATCCTTGAGATATTCGCTGACATTGACCTCGCTCCCCTGTCCGTCGCGATAAAGGTGCCGGTGCGCGCGCGCGATGCTGTCGACGCGCATTAAGGCCGAACCCAAGGCTTCGCTGGCGGCGGGATCGCTGACGCGGCGGCGCTGGATGTCGAGCATGCTGGCGACGATCTGGAAATTGTTCTTCACGCGATGTTCGAATTCGCTGAGCATCAGGTCGCGATCGGCGATTTCGCGGTCGCGCTCGGCGGTTGCGCGATGCACCGCCCGGCGAAAGGTTTCGGCAAGGGAGATAGTCAGACCCGCGGCAACGGAGACGGCGAACAGCGTCCAATAGGGCCCGCTCTCGGTAGTTGTGGGCGATGGCAGATAGACGAAGAAAAACGCGTAAACGATCGAGATGACGGCGGTCAGCAGCCCTGATTGCCAACGCGCGAACAATGTCGCGATCATGATCGCGGGATAGACCAACGCAAACACCGCCGCGCCCGGCGCCAGGGCATTGATCCCGATGCGCAGCAGGCCGGCCGCGCCGACGCACAGCAATGCTACGCCGCACTGGGTCGCCCAGCGCGGTACCGCCGGGTGCAACCGGTCGGGCAGATCGAGTTCGCCTATCCTGGCCATGTATCGACTGGGCATCGTTACCGCCCCCGAAGTCAAGCCAATGCGGCCAGATAATGATCCTTATCGGATTAGAAAGGCAGCCTCTTGCCCGATCGTCCAGCCAAATCAGTGATATAATGCCAGGCCACGCGCCCCGACCGACCGCCGCGGCGAGTCGACCAGCCGACCGCCTCATCGGCATCGAACGCCAAGCCGAACCGGTCGGCATAAGCGCGGACGATCGCCAGATATCCCGGCTGGTCGACGACATGGAACCCCAGGCTGAGCCCGAATCGGTCGGCAAGCGCGAGATGATCGTCGACGCTGTCACGTGGGTTGATCGCGCTTTCCTGTTCGGCGATGTCGCGCGGGACCAGATGGCGGCGATTGGCAGTCACCACCAAGCGGGCATTGGCCGGTCGCGCCTCCGCTCCGCCCTGGAGCAGCGAGCGCAGCGCACGGGCATCCCCGCCTGCATCGAAGCCGAGATCGTCGAGGAACAGGACGAACGCCCGCGGCAGGCCATCGATCCGGTCGAACAGCGCACGCAGGCCGTCCATCGCCGCGACCTCGATCAGGGCGAGCTTGCGATCTTCGGCCTGGACCGCCGACACCGCGCTCTTGACCAACGCCGACTTGCCGGTCCCGCGTGCCCCCCACAACAAGACGTCCTGTGCGGCAAAGCCGTCCGCCAATCGGCCGAAATCCTCGACCAGAGCGGCCTTCTGCGCGTCGATCCCCAATAATAGGTCGAGCGGCAGCGGATCGAACTTGCGAGCGGCGGCCAGGCGCCCGTCGCGCCAAATATAGGCCGGCTGCGCGAGCGGATCGGCATCGGACGGCACGGCCGGCGCAATGCGTTCGAGCGCGGCGGCGATACGGTCGAGCGGGTCGGTCATGCCAGCCGCGTTACACGGCTCGGCCCGTTCAGCCCAGCGTCTTGAGCAACGCCTCGGCCGGTGCACGATCGGTGAAGCCGGGATCGGCAAGCAACGCCGCGATGGCGGTCGTTGCTTGGGCATTACGGCCGCTATCGGCATAGGCCTGGGCCAGATGCCAGCGAATGCCGCTCTGCTTAGGCGCGATCGACATGGCTTTCTCGAACAGGTCGATCGCCTTGGCATTCTCGCCAGCCGCATAGAGCGCCCAGCCATAAGCATCGGTCGCCGCCGGGCTCATCGGTGCGATGTCATACGCCGCCGCGCCATAGGAAATCGCGTCGTCGACATTATCCGCGCCGACATTGGCGTAAGCGAGTTCGGACAACAGGCCCGAATCGCGCGAGCCGACGCGCGCGCGCAAATCCTCCAGCGTGTCGACCGCCCCATCCCAATCGCCCGACGCGATCTGCCAATGCGCGGCGAGGCGCAACGCGGGCACGCTTTCGGGATGCTGGTTCAGGAACAGCGCCAGCACGCTGGTCGCTTCGGGCCGGCGGCCCGCCTGATCGAGCGCATCGACCGTGCGCAACATGGTCGGCTCGTCGAACTTGATATCTGCCGCCTTGCGATAGGCATCGGCCGCCTCGCCATATCGGCCCATCGTCATCAACGTGTCGCCGACCAGCAGATGCGCCGCGGGCGCGCCCGGCGTAGCCGCCTGGAGCGCCCGCGCCCGCGCCAATGCGGTATCGCCCTGGCCGGCATCGATCAGCCCGCGGACCACGGTGACCGCGAGCACCGGGTTGGTCGGATCCTTGTCGGCCGCGCCGGTCAGCACCGCAAGGCTGTCGTCGGTGCCGAACGGAGTCGCCCCGGCGCGCACCGGCCAGGCCGAGCGGTCGAGGAATTTGGCGGCCCAGTCGCGTTCGCCGGTTGCTTCGAACGCGCGCCCGACCAGTCCCAAAGTATAGCTGTCGGCATCGCCACGCATCGCCACCGGACGCAGCACATCGAGCGCGCCCTTGGCGTCCCCCGACCGCAGCAGCGCCGCGCCGAGCAGCCGGCGCGCGGTGATATTCATCGGCTGTCGCCCAACCAGCTCGCGCCATACCTCGATCGCCTGTTCATAGGCGCCGGCCTGATACTCGAGCGTCCCATTGAGCAGCAGCGCGCCGGGCAGATCGTCGATCCGTCCGCCGGTCCGCTCCATCATGCTGCGTGCGAGATCGTAATTCTCCGCGCGCGCCGCGAGCACGGCCTGGAGATAGAAAGCCTGTGGGCTCGCCGGCCGCGCGGCAAGCGCGCGCCGCGTGGCGCCGAGCATGTCGGTATAGCGACCGAGATCGCCGAGCGTGGCGGCATATTCGATCAGCGCCGGATGGTAATAGGCATCGCGCTGCAGCGCTGCCTCGAACCACGGCAAAGCGGCATTCAGGCCATATTGCTCGCGCACCAATTCGCCGCGCAAGGTCAGCGCCTCGAGATTGTTGGGATCGAGCTCGACTGCCTTTTGCGCATTGTTTGAGGCACCGGCGATATCGCCCGTGCTGTAACGGATGCGGCCGAGGTCGGACCAAGCGTAGGAATTGCCGGGATTGCCGTCGAGCAATTCGCCGAGCAGCGCCTGCGCCTCGGCCGTCTTGCCCTGCGTCGCCAGCGCTCGTGCGGTGACGCGCGCGGCATAACCGCCGAATTTGGGATCCGCCTTGGCAGCCTCGGCCAGCGCACGCTTGGCGTCGCCTTGCAACAGCCAGGCTTCGGCGAGCAATTGATGCCCCCGGCTCATGTCGAACCCGGCGGCGGCGGCACGGCCGAGTTCGGATTCGGCTCCCACGCCATCGCCCAGCGCGAGGAAGGTTCGCGCCAACACCGCATGCGCGGCGCCCCATTGCGGATCCTGCTTGACCGCCGCCTGAGCATGCGCCCGCGCGGCATTGAAATTGCCGTCCTGGAGCAGCGCCAGACTATAGCCCAATTCGGTGCGCGCGCCGGTTGCGTCGGCTTGTGCCGGTGCGGTCAGCGTCGCCGTGACGCCGATCACCGCGGCGATCGCTGTGGCGCCGATCAGCGCGCTTTTGACAATGGTCTTCATGGTCCAGTCCTAGGCATGGAGGTCGTAATTCTTGAGCAAATCGTAGAGCGTCGGGCGGCTGATCCCGAGCAGCTTGGCGGTGTTCGAGATATTGCCCTCGGCACGCGCCAGTGCGTGGCGGATCGCCTTGCGGTCGGCGGTTTCGCGCACGGCTTTGAGATTGATCGGATCGGGCGTGTCTCGCTCGGCAAGATCGAGATCGATCGCGGTCACGCTCTTGCCGTCGGCCATGATCACCGCGCGCTTCATGCGGTTTTCGAGTTCGCGCACATTGCCCGGCCAGCCCCAGGCGTCGATCGCGCTCAGTGCGTCGGGCGACAGGCCCGTGACCGGCCGGTTCATCGTCTTGGCGTAATGGTGCAGGAAATGCTTGGCGAGCAGCACGGGATCGCCGGTGCGCTCGGCCAGGCTGGGGATGCGTACGACGATCTCCGCCAGGCGATAATAGAGATCCTCGCGGAACGCGCCGCTGGCGACCATGGCATCGACATCCTGATGCGTCGCGCAAACGATCCTGGTGTCGACCGCGATCGGCTTGCGCCCGCCGACCCGCTCGATCACCCGTTCCTGCAGGAAGCGCAGCAACTTGACCTGCAGCGGCAGCGGCACGTCGCCGATTTCATCGAGGAACAAGGTACCGCCGTCGGCGAGCTCGATCTTGCCTTCGGTCGTCTTGACCGCGCCGGTGAACGCGCCCTTTTCGTGGCCGAACAATTCGCTTTCGAGCAATGTCTCGGGGATCGCCGCGCAATTGATCGCGACGAACTGGCCCTTGCGCCCGGATTTCTCGTGCAGGCCGCGCGCCAGCACTTCCTTGCCGGTGCCGCTCGCGCCGAGCAGCATCACCGACACATCGGCATTGGCGACGCGTTCGATCATGCTGGTGACCTTGAGCATTTCGGGCGCGGCAGTGATCAGCCCGCCCAATGCCTCGCGCGACGCGGTGGCGAGACGCCGATTCTCTTCCTCGAGCGCGTGGACATGGAAGGCCCGGGCGACGATCAGGCCCAGCGCGTCGATGTCGATCGGCTTCTGATAGAAATCCCACGCGCCCTCGGCGATCGCGCGCAACGCGCTTTCGCGCGCGCCGTGACCCGAGGCGACGATGACCTTGGTATCGGGCTTCAACCGCAGGATCTCGGCAAGCGTCGCGAACCCTTCGCTGACCCCGTCGGGATCGGGCGGCAGGCCCAGATCGAGCGTCACCACTGCCGGCTCTTCGGCACGCACCGCGTCGATCGCCTCGCGACGGTCGCCCGCCACGACTACCTCGTAATCGTCATAGGCCCAGCGCAACTGGCGCTGCAGCCCGGCATCATCCTCGACGATCAGCAATTTCGGCCGTGGGCCCGTATTCATGCCGCCCGCTCCATCTTGACCGGCGCGAGCGCCTCGCGAAGTACGATGGTGAAGCGTGTGCCCTCGCCTTCGCGACTGACCACGTCGAGCTTGCCGCCCATCGCCTGAATGACCTGGCGCGCTTCGAACGCGCCGATCCCGAATCCGCCGCTCTTGGTCGACGTGAACGGCCGGAACAGCCGGTCGCGGATGAAGCTCGCGCTCATGCCCGGACCAGAATCGATCACCTCGATCGTCGCACGCCCGACCACCACGCCGACCGGCTCGCCCGGCGCGCTGGCCTCGATCGCATTCTGGATCAAATGCCCCAGCGCCTGTTCGAGCCGCGCCGGGTCCGCAACCGCGACGGCATCGCGCATCCCGGTCACCGCGATCGGATGGCTGGCGCCGCGCCGCTGCGTGACGCGCTCGACGATTGGCATCAGCTCGACCGCCACCGGCTCCTCGACTCGCGCCGAATTGTGCTGCGACAAACGCGCCAACAGATCGTTCATCCGCCCGACCGAATCCTTTAGCGTCGCGATCATGTCGACGCGGAAATCGGGGTTGTCGGCATGGCGTTCGGCGTTGCGCGCGACTAGAGTCAGCTGGCTCACCAGATTCTTTACGTCGTGCATGATGAAGGCGAAGCGGCGATTGAATTCGTCGAAGCGGCGAGCATCGGCCAGCGCTTCGTGCGCGCGCGCTTCGGCAAGATAGCTAGCGACCTGCCGGCCGGCGATGCGCAACAAATCGAAATCCTCCCAGTCGAGCGAGCGGTCGATCGGCGGGCGCGCCAGCAGGATCGCGCCGATCAGCTGATTGAGGTGGACGAGCGGCACGATCGCCCAGGCGCTCGGCTCGTCGAGCATCCATTGCGGCACCGCAGCGAGCTCGCCTGGCGGCGCATCGCCCGCCCGCACCGCGTCGAGTTCGATGATCCGGCTGTTTCCGGCCATCGACTGCGCCAGCGGCTCCCCGGCGATGGTGACAGGCACGGTCCCCAGCCAATTCCATGTCGCGCCAAGGCCGAACACACCGTCGTCCGCCACCAACAACAGCCCCGCAGAGGAATCGGTAACGTCGGCGACCGCCTTGACGATGCGTTCCTCGAGCGGCGCCGCGCCGTCGCCGGGAGCCCCCAGCGTATCGGTGAAACGCGACCATTCGGCCCGATAGTCATAGCGATGGTTGAACAGATGCTTGGCGACCATCACCCGCAACCAGGCCTTGATTGTGGGCGACGACAACAGGGTCAGCAGGGCGGCGGCCGAGCCGAACACGAAGGCGGTTTGCGCCAGCCGGGCATAGCTGCCGCCGAAGCTGTCGATCGCGCTGATCGCCAGGATCGTGACGACGGCATAGGCCATCAGCGCGACCAGCGAGAGCGACTGCCACGTCACCGTTCGCGACAATTTGAGCGTCCAATCGCCGTTGCGATGGACCGCGATCGCCAGCAGCGGCACGATCGCGATCATGACCAGGCCCCGCGTGGCGATCAATTCCTGTGAACCTTCGCCGCTGAGATAGGCGGTCGTGTACAGGACGAGATCGCTCGTCCACATGATCGCGAGCGCCGCCACCGCGAGCCGGATACCCCCACGGGCGCCCGGCGCCGCGACCGAATAAAGATGGTGCACCAATACCAACGCGCCGAGAGCGACCATCATCCGCAACAGGATGCGCACCGCCGCGAAACCCTTGACGACGTCGGCGGGCACCGACGCCTGGATGACGCTCAGGACAATTCCGGCCAGCGCGACCAGCACGACCACGCCATAGATCATCGTCACCGCCCGATCACGCCCGGCGGAGTGATCGCGTCGCAGCAATGCCATCATGAAGGCGAGCCAAGCGATGTTGCGCAGGCTTTCCGCCACGCGTGCGGTCAAATCGGGATTGCCGATCCCGGCAACCGCCAGCGCCCATAAAGCCGTAATACCCAAGGCGGCGACGAACGCGGTGCGCGGCACGCTGACCGCACCGTCGCGCAATTGCGACAGCGCGAGCACCGCGAACAGCAACGCCGCGAGGGCGTGACCCCAAAGGATGATCGTCCCGGCCATCGCCCTACCGCGCGCCTTCCGGCCACAGCACGACGCGGATCGTCTGGAGCAGGATCAACAGGTCGAGGAAGGGCGAATAATTCTTCGCGTAATAGAGGTCGTATTCGAGTTTCTGCCGGCTATCCTCGATCGACGCGCCATAGGGATAATTGATCTGTGCCCAGCCCGTAATGCCCGGCTTCACCATGTGGCGCTCCGCATAATAAGGCAGCTGCTGTTCGAGATCCTCGACGAATTGCGGGCGTTCGGGGCGCGGACCGACAAAGCTCATCTCGCCCTTGAGCACCGACCAGCATTGCGGCAGTTCGTCGATCCGCACCTTGCGGATGAAGCGGCCGATCCGGGTGATGCGCGGATCGTCCTTCTCGGCCCACACCGCCTGGCCGTTGACCTCGGCATCCTGGCGCATCGAGCGCAGCTTGAGGCAGTCGAACCCGACTCCGTACAGGCCGACGCGGCGCTGGCGATAGAAAGCCGGGCCCTTGCTCTCGAGCTTCACCGCCAGGGCCGTGAGCAGGATGACGGGACCCGCGAGCACGAGCAGCAGCAAGCTGGCGATGATATCAAACAGCCGCTTGAACACCCCCGACAGCATCCGCCCGGAAGAGAAGCCGTCGGAGAAGATCAGCCAGCTAGGATTGACGCTCTGCAAGTCGACGCGGCCCGTCTCGCGCTCGAGGAAGGTCGAGATATCGTTGACATGGACGCCGGTGGTCTTGATCCGCAGCAGGTCCTTGAGCGGCAGTGCGTTGCGCCGTTCCTCGAGCGCGAGCACCACTTCGCTCGCATTGAGCAGTACGACATGATCGGCGAGGTTGTAGATCGCGTCGCGCGCGATCGCTTCCGGGATCACCCGATTGGCTTCGCTCATCGAGACATAGCCGACCACGACGAAGGCCGATCCGGGCTGTTGCTGCAAGGCCTTCAGCCGGGCGGCGCGCGGACCCGCGCCAAGCACGACGACGCGGCGCTTGAATACGTGGCTGCCCAGCATCTTACCGAGCAGGATCCGCATCACGATCAGCGACACCGCCGCGATCCCCATCGCGTAGAACAGGTTCGATCGCCAGAAAGTGATTGCCGGCGAGAGGAAGAACAATACCGACAGGAAGATGATCCCGAGCGAGATCGCGACCAGGATGCGCGCGACCGCCCGGCGCAGCGACTGCAGCGCATCGGCGCCATAAACGCCGACCGCGATCATCGCGGTTTCGAGCGAGAGGGCGAAAGTGAATAGCTGCGGCAAGCGATCGACGATCGGCTCGACGATGCTGCCGAGCTGATGCAGGCGGATCGAATAAGCGATCTCCGCCGCCGCGATCAGCAACGCGACGTCGAGCAAACCCAGGAACAAAACGGCGTGCGGCACATAGTGCTTGAACAGCCTGATCATCGTCTTCGCCTGCCTTCTCGGCCTTGGGGTGCAGCCCCTAGTTCGATCGTCGGGTGTAAGATTTTCCGACAGGTTTCAGGCGGTGTCGCAGAAATTGACAAAGAAAGGCTGAACGCCGCGGAAACCCGCGACTTTCTGTGAGTTTGGCAAATCGTCGGAAGACCCTAGATTAGTATCAACCGCAAAGGACCCGTGAATGCCCGAGACGACGTCGATCATCCCTGTCATCCTCTCGGGCGGATCGGGCACGCGGCTGTGGCCGATGTCGACACCGGAAACGCCCAAGCAATTGCTCGCGCTGACCGCCGACGAAACCATGCTCCAGCTGACTGCGCAGCGCGCCTCGGGCGACCATTTCGCGCCGCCGATCGTCGTCGCCAACCAGCGTCATGCCGAAGAGATCGAAGCGCAGCTCAAGGCGGTCGGCACCCCCGCCCAGGCGCTGATCCTCGAACCGGTGGCGCGCAACACCGCGCCGGCGATCGCCCTCGCCGCGCTCGCGGCCGGCGGTGGCGACGCCGCCTTGCTGATCATGCCGTCGGATCATGTCATCACCGATACCGACGCCTTCCACGCCGCCATCCATGCGGCGCGTCCGATGGTCGATCAGGGCTGGCTGGTCACGTTCGGGATCGATCCGCACGCTCCGGAAACCGGCTATGGCTGGATCCATGTCGGCGAAGCCGTCGCGCCGCGCGTGCATAAGGTGGCGCGCTTCGTCGAAAAACCCCCGCGCGATCGCGCCGAGGCGATGTTGGCGGCGGGCGATCATGTCTGGAACGGTGGCATCTTCCTGTTCCGCGCCGACGCGTTCCTGGGGGCACTGGCAGTTCATGCGCCGGAGGTTCTGCATGCGGCGCAGCAGGCCATGCTCAAGGCCAGGCATGAGGGCGCCCGCGTCCATCCCGACCCGCAAGCTTTCGCTGCCTCTCCGTCGGATTCAATCGACTATGCGGTGATGGAAAAGGCCCCTCGCGTCGCGGTCGTGCCGGTCAGCATGGGCTGGAGCGACCTCGGCAGTTGGGATGCGCTCCACGAATTGAGTGCGTGCGACGGGAGCGGCAATGTCTGCAAGGGCGACGTCGTCGCGATCGAGACCGAGAATTGTCTGGTCCAGGCCGATGGCGTGCGCATCGCTCTGGTGGGAGTGACCGACCTGATCGTGGTCGCCAACGGCAAGGACGTCCTGATCCTCCCGCGCGGCCGCAGCCAGGAGGTCAAGAAGCTGATCGAGGCGATGAAATAGGAGCCCCAAACCTTCTCCCCCTGGGGAGAAGGATACCGCAGCTTGGCAGCTTGCTGCCTAGAAGGTTGGATAAGGGTAAGCGGCGCTGCGCGCGCACGACCGCGTAGCGGGCGGTCGCCCCCTCGTCATCCCACAGGGGAAGAGGGGCCCTCCGCTCCTAAAAGTGCAGCTGCACGCCGATGCGATAGGTCGACCCATAACGTTCGCGCTCGACCAGGAAGTCCTTCTCGCCCTGGTAGTGGCGCCACGGCGAGTCCGTCAGGTTGGCCGCGTCAAAGTAGATCGTGTACTGCGGCGTCACCTGATAGCCGACGTGCAGGTCGAGCTGTCCCTGCGAATCCCACCAGGAATCGGTCGCAGCGCTGGTCCCGACGACGTCGGAGAAAGCCGAGCGGTAATTGAACGCCAGCCGCGCGGTGAGACCGTATTTCTCGTAGAAGATGCTGACGTTGCCGAGGTCGTGCGACTGATAGGCCAGCGGGATAGCGCCGGCGCGGAACCCTGGGCCGGTCGCGTGGCCCCAGACGTGGGTGTAATTGGCCGAGATGCCGAACCCGCTCAGGAAGCCCGGCAGGCCGGTGAACTGAGTCTGGGCGTTGAGCTCGACGCCGCCGATGAATTCCTTGTCCATGTTGGTATATTGGGTGAGGTTGATCGTCGGATAATCGGCCACGGACGCGCCGGGAATGTCGCCCGGATTGGCGAGATTTGGGAGCCCAATCTGATAGATCGGGTTCTTGATGTCCTTGTAGAAGAAGCCGGCGCTGAACAGGCTGTCCTTGGTCGGGTAATATTCGATCGCCGCGTCGAAATTGACCGCCTTGTAGGGCTTGAGGAAAGGGTTGCCGGCGTTGACGATGGGCGGCAGTCCACCGTTCGGCGTCACGGTGATGAAGGGCGCCAGCGTGCTGTAGTTCGGGCGGCCAATCGAAGTCGTCACAGCACCGCGCAGCAGCAAATTGGGCAGCGCCTCGAACTTGACGTTCAGGCCCGGGAACCAGTCGGTGTAGCTGTTGCTGGCAACGGCGTTGAAGCCGTTGTTGGCGGCGAGCGCAGCCGCATAGGCGGCGTCGGTCTTGATCGTGCCGCCGAGTGTTGTGAGCGCGGGGTTGACGACCTTCGCGGCGGTCCGATCGCGCGTATTCTCGACGCGCACGCCGGGAATGATCGTCAAATTGCCGAACTTCAGCGTCACCATCGCATAGCCCGCCAGAATCCGTTCCTTGACGTCGTAATCGGGCGCCAGCGAGCCGGCCAGATTGCCCGAGTAATCGAACGTCGCCACGCTCGGGTGGGCGGCGAGATAGGCCTGCGCCTTGTTCCAGTCGATCCGCTGGCCGAAGTTGAACAGTCCGTTGTAGAAGTCGTTGTTGCCGAGGAAACCGACCGTATCGAGCGTCCAGTTGGCGCCCTTGGTGCTCTTGTAGCTGATCAGATCGTGGTCGTCGTTCTTGTGGCGATCGAGATATTTGAAGCCGATCTGGAACGACGAGTCGGTCCCGATCGCGAGCGGATGGCTATAGTCTACCCGTCCCTGCCAGATCCGCTCGAAGGTGAAGCGGTGCTCAGCCTTGAGCTTGCTCTGGATGAAGTTGGTCGGGTCCGAGAAAATCGCGGCATTCGTGCCGTTCGGCACCAGCGTATATGGGTAGGTGGAGGGATCGTAGGTCGCGAGGAGCGGCGGGCTGCCCTTGGGCGGCGTATAGGTGAAGGTAAATTCGCTGCGGATCGGATCGACCTTTTCGGCCCGCGTCCAGCCACCCGACATCGACAGCTTGCCGCCGCCGACGTTGAAGTCACCGCCCAGGGTGACCGACTTGGTATTGTCGTCTTCCTCGCGATGGCGAACCAGGATGGTCGCGGTAGCCGGCAGCGTGGACAGGGTGAGCGCCGCGAGGTCCGCGGGCTTGGTCGGGAGGTTGAGCGCGAGCAAGTTCTGATCGCGGGTCTCGTGATCCTGATATTTGGAATAGCTCGACCGGACGTAAAGCTTCACGTCGTCGCTGGGCCGCCAGTCGAAATTGCCGACGACGCCCAGGCGCGTCCGAAACAGATTGTAATCGCGATAGCCGCCGCCGGCCGGGACGTTCACGCCAGCAACCGGCGTCCAGCTGCTCGAACCCTGGAAATTCTCGGACTCGATCGGCCGCCGCGAATAATTGACCGACAGCACCGCGCCAAACGTTTCGCCGGCGCCGAAGCGGCCGCCAATCGTGCCGTCGACTTCATAAGGCGACTTCTTGTTGATGCCGTACAGGCCGATCGCGCCGCGCGCGTCGAAGAAGAACGGCGCCTTGCTGTCGAACCCGGTCTTGGTCCGGACATTGACCTCGCCGCCGATCGCATTGGCATCCTGGCTGGCGAGCAACGACTTGGTGACGACGACCGACTGGATCATCGCCGAGGGCAGATCGTCAAGCTTGACCACTCGGCCGTCCGGCTCGGGCGCAGGCAAGGTCTGACCGTTGAGCGTGACGTTGACCAGGCTCGGGTCGATACCGCGGATGACGACGTAACGTCCTTCGCCCTGGTCGTTGGCGACCGACAGGCCGGGCAGGCGCTTGACCGCCTCGGCGACATTCTGGTCGGGCAGCTTGCCGACATCGTTGGCGTGGAGCGTTTCCACGAAATTGTCGGCGTCGCGCTTCTCGGCGGTGGCGGCGCGTAGCGCGGCGCGGCTGCCGGTCACGATGATATCGCTGCTCGGCGCATCCGTCGGAGCCGCACCGCTATCTGTGGTCTGCGGCGCGTCGCTCGCGGCCGGCAAGGCCGGGGCGGTCTGTCCGTCGGCGGCGAATGACGGCGTCGCAACGCACAGGGCGATAGCGGCGAGAGCGAAGCGCGACGTCGTGCCGCGCAGCGTGAAGCTGACCATGTCGTGACCCCCGACGAGCTGAGACATTGGCGAATCCCAATGTCCCGTCGCAGCGCGCGCTATTCGCTCCGCACGACATTCGCGCGACTCCGGGGTGACGCCGTCGTTACAATTCGGGGTCGGTTTTGCGACGTGAACTCAATAAAGCCCCCCCCTTCTGGGGAGGGGCTATAGATAGTCTTCAGCCCATCAGCTTCTCGCAGGCATCCAGCGTTTCGCGAAACGTCTGGATGATCGCCTGATATGGCGCCGGGCTCGCCATATCGAGGCCCGCGCGTTTGAGGATCTCGGTCGGATAATCCGATCCGCCTGATTTGAGCACCGTCAGGTAATTGTCGCGCTCTTTCGGCCCGCCCTTGAGGATCGCGCGCGCGAAATAGGACGCCGCCGAGATCGAGGTGGCGTATTGATAGACGTAGAAGCTCGAATAGAAATGCGGGATGTACGCCCATTCGGAAGCGTAGGTATCCGACACCGCGACCTTGGGCCCGTGATAGCGCTTAAGCAGATCGAGATACATCGAGCTGAACTTCTCGCCTGACATCCCCTCGCCCGCTTCCGCCTTGTCGTGCGCGGCGAGCTCGAACTCGGCGAACATTGCTTGACGATAGAAGGTCCCGCGCATGCCCTCGAGCTGCATGCCGAGATAATAGAGTTTCTCCTGCTTGGTCCTGGCATTGGCGACCATATAGGCGGCAAGCAGCTGCTCGTTGCAGGTCGAGGCGATCTCGGCGAGGAACAACGGATAATCCGATTTCTCATAGACCTGGTTCTTGTTCGCGAGCAAAGTATGCATCGCATGGCCCCATTCGTGCGCGAAGGTGGTCATCCCTTCGTAATTGTGCCCCAGATTGAGCAGTAGATAGGGGTGCAGGTCGTAGGCCGCGCCGGGGTTCATGTAGGCGCCCGATTTCTTGCCCGGCCGCGGAAACGGATCCATCCACTTGGCCGCGGTCGCCTTGCCGAGCAAATCGACATATTCGGGGCCGAGCACCTTGGTCGCGGCCAGCGTGTTGGTCCGCATATCGGCGAGCTCGGCCTTCTGATCGAGCTTCACCAGTGGCGGATAGATGTCGTAATAGGCCATGTCGGGCAGGCCGAGCAGCTTGCGGCGCAATTCGAAATAGCGGTGCAGTTCGGGCAGGCCCTTGTTGGTCTCCGCCACCAGCGTCCGGTACACGCCCTCGGGCACGTTGTTGCTCGACAGCGACATGGCGAGCGAGGTCGGATATTTGCGCGCCTTCTTGCGGAACACGTCGGCCTTGAGCTTGGCGGCATACGCCGCACCGAGCGAGTTCTGGAACCTGCCGTACTCGGCCCAGAAGGTGTCGAACACCAGCTTGCGGTCGGCGCGGTTGGACGCATCGCGGTTGAGCGTATAAGCCTGGTCGTCGAGCCGCACTTGCTTGCCGGTCGACAGGGTCACGGTCGGCCAGGGAATGTCCGAGGCAACGAGCTGCTCGCGAATATCGCTCGGCCCCGACAAAGGCGAACCCACGCCTGCCAGCAGCGTCTCGCCCTCGGGCGACAAAGTGTGCTCGGCCTGACGCAACGTATCGGCGAGCGCGAAGTCGAAGCGCTTCTTGAGCGTGTCGTTCGAGGCGATGAACCCGTCGATCTTGGCCTTGCCCAGGGACAGGATTTCAGGAGTCGACCAGGCGGTCGCTTCGCCCAGCGCAGTGAACAGGTCGATCGCCTGCGCCTGGCGCTCCTGATTGGCCGAGACGCGCAGATCGGCATCGGCCTTGAGGCTGGCATAAGTGTAGACCTTGCTCGCCGCGCGGCCGATATCGGACTGCGCGACCAGGAACGCCGCGAGCGTATCGGCGCTTTCTCCCAATTTGCCCTGGTACTTGGCCAGGCTCGGCACCTCGGCGAGCGTCTTCTTGCGCGCTTCGTCCCACGCCGCATCGCTCGGATAGAGGTCGGTCAGATCCCACATCGCTCCGGGCGCCGCATCCTGTGCCCAGGCCGGCATCGTCGCGGCAATCGACATCATCGCCGCAGCGGTCATCGCCTCACGGCGCGAAAATTCTGTCATGCTATTTCCCTTTGAGCGCGCCGGTGGACCGGCATCGAGTGGATGCACTCATCCTGCCGCGACGGTCTGTCAAAGGGAAGCGTGTATTAGCGGGTTAGCGCACCGACGGGCAGAATCACCGGAATATTGTCGATCCGTGTGAACCGCTCGGCCGCCGCCGCGGGCACCGCGACGTT
Organism: Sphingomonas asaccharolytica NBRC 15499; assembly: GCF_001598355.1. Taxonomy (GTDB): domain Bacteria; phylum Pseudomonadota; class Alphaproteobacteria; order Sphingomonadales; family Sphingomonadaceae; genus Sphingomonas; species Sphingomonas asaccharolytica. Next base: position 2,730 of record NZ_BCYU01000040.1, on the reverse strand, counting down.
GGGCGCCAGTACATAGAGCCGGTGCGGATCGATCTGGCCTGCGGCGAACGCCGCCAACTCCTGCCGCTGGCGCTCGACGGTCGCGATCGAATCGCGCGCCGCATAGACCAATCGGACGGGCTTGCCCTGTCCCACCGCACGCCAGGCGATTTCCTGGAACAACGACAGGTCGCGCGTCGCATCTGGCGGCACGAAGGTGACGTTGCTTGCCGTCGCAACCGCACGGTCCCAGCGCGGATCGGGCGTCAAGACATACAGGCGATGCGCGCCTGCTTCGGCACTCTGCGCGCGGACTACCGCGGCCATGCCCGATAGGTCGACGATCTGCACCGCCAGCAGCACAGCGAGCAGCCCATCCGCTAGCGCCCTTGGCAGGCGATAGGCCGCGAGGATTGCGACCAGCACCAGCACGTAAGCGACCGGCCAGAACAACCGGCCCGATGCACGCACCAAATCGAGCGCTGCTATCAGGAAAGCCGGCAACGGCAGGCGCGGCAGCATCTGTCCGGCGATATCGGGATAATTGCTGATCGCGAGCAAGGAAAGCGCGACGAGCGCGGGAACCAGCCAGCACAAACGACGCAACAAGGCACGTTGGTCATCCGCCGGCGGCCGTTTCCGTGCGACCACCGCCGCAATCGGAAGCAGCAGGAGCAAGCCGGCACCGAGATACTGGAATCCCTCAAACCCGCGCCCGGCACGCTGCGCGACGGACGGCAGCAGGCGCGAATAAGCCGGCGTGCCTGGGTTTATGGGCGCGTCGATCGGCATCGCGAACGCGCCGTAATTGCCCGCGAGCGCATGCGCTTCTCCGGCACCGAGCAGCCAGGCGAGGCCCGCGACCATCGCCAGGATCGCTGCCGCGCCGCCTGCCAACACGGCGCGTCCACGCCGATCCGCGACCGCGAAGCGCTCGACCATCGCGGTCAGCCAGATCGCGCCGACCATCATCAGCAGATAATTGTGCACCAATGCCGCGATCAGCAGCATCACCGCCCAGCCCCGGTTCGATCCGGCGCGCACCGGGTCGAGGAAGCGCCACAGCGCCCACAGGATTAGCCAATGCGCCATGAGGTTGGCGTGGACATAACGGTTGGCGAGCGTCGGCAACGCGGCGAGCAGCACCACGCCGCACCACAAGGCGATCGGCCCCGGCGCGAATTTTCGCAGTAACAGCCAGGCGAATAACACCTGCAGGAACAAGCAGAGCAGAATCCACGGGCCGACGAACTGCGCATCAGCGGGCAGGAGCGACGCGAGCGGCCGCGTCGCCGCACCAACCAGCGGGTTGCTGTCGGTGAACAGCAGCGGCACGCCCTCGGGCGCGTTGAGCAGATGTGTCCGCAGCATGCCCGGCGCAGGATCGTGCAGCCAGGCATGCATGCCGAGCGCATTCTCGCCATTGTCTGACCCACGGATCAGCCAGCCGGCATTGCCAATGTCGAGCGTCGCGGGATGGAACAGCGCAAGGAACAGCGCCAGCGGCAACAGCAGCAAGGGCAATCGGGGTAGAAGCGCGCGCACCTGAGCGGCTTGCCCGACGGGCGCTACTTTATAGTTAACGGATAAACCCAAATCCTCCCGGCCATGCGAAATCTCCGCCGGCGCTTGACTCCATAACGTGATATATATCATGTTATGATTACAGCGACGAAAGGAAGATTTCGATGGTCGACGATGCGATTGCGCTCGAGGGGGCGGTGATGCTCGGCAGCCGGCTGAAGCGGTTGGCCGAGCGCTTCCAGACCGGGGCCGAACGCATCGCCATGGATAGCGGCCTGCCGACGCAGCCGAGCCAGATGCCGTTACTGACCGCCCTCCACCGTCATGGCCCCCAGACGGTGGGCGATCTCGCCGAGCGGATCGGAATCAGCCAGCCGGCGGTGACGCGCATCCAGTCGCGGCTGCTCGACCTCGGGCTGATCGAGACCAGCCGCGACGAACGCGACCAGCGCACCCGGACGATCGCGCTGACCGACAAGGGCCACGAGGCGATGGACCTGGCCAAGACGGTGTTGTGGCCGCGATTGCGCGCCGCGGTGGCCGAGGTGTGCGACGTCGACGCCTTTCTGGTCCAGATCGCCGCGATCGAAACCGCGCTCGCGGCACAACCGCTCGAACAGCGCCCGCGCGGCGGGCTCGCCATTCGCCGCTTCAGCGATGACCTCGCGCCCGATTTCTATCGCATCAACGCGCAATGGATCGAGGAGATGTACACGCTGGAGCCGACCGATATCGACGTGCTGACCCATCCGCGCGAACGGTTGATCGAGCCCGGCGGGGATGTGTTGTTCGTCGACGATCCCGAGCTCGGCATCGTCGGGACGTGCGCGCTGCAGAGGACCGGCGAGCGCCAGTTCGAGCTGACCAAGATGGGGGTGCTGCCCGAGGCGCGGGGGCGCAAGGCAGGCGAATTCCTGCTCCACGCGACGATCGAGCGCGCCTTCGCTTTGGGTTGTGACCGGCTGTATCTGCTGAGCAACGCCAAGGGAGCGGCGGGCGTGCATCTCTACGAGAAGGCCGGCTTTGTCCACGACGCCGGGATCATGGAGGAATTCGGGAAGCGCTATGCGCGGTGTAATGTGGCGATGCTGTATCGGGGGGTGCGGTAGCGGGCATAAATCCTTCTCCCCTTGTGGGAGAAGGATAGCGCAGCTTGGCGGCGTGCCGCCTAGCGAAGCTTGGATGAGGGGAGCGGCGCAAAAGCGCCGCGCGACCGCTATGCGGTCG
>NZ_BCYU01000039.1 GCF_001598355.1 Sphingomonas asaccharolytica NBRC 15499 | reverse complement strand
TCCTGCCTCCACCACCACCACCACCACCACCCCCGCCGCCGCCCCCGCAGCAGCCGCGCGTCGTTTATGTCCCGGCGCCCCCGCCGCCGCAGCCGGTGGCGGCGCCGCCCCCACCGCCGCGCACCTCGGCCGATCCGGTGCTCGTGCTCGACACCACGACCGGAGAGGTTGTCGCTGCGACCGGGCCGGCTGGAGAAGGTGGCGCGGGCGCCGTCGCGACAGCCAATCCCGGCAGCGGAGGCAGCACGCTCGGCGGCCGGTCGCGCGCGTCGGTGCTACGCAATCGCGCGACCACAGTGCCGCAGGGAACGCTGATCCCCGCGGTGCTGGAAACCGCACTCGATTCGACTCGGCCGGGCCCGGCGCGCGCGCTGGTGACGCGCGACGTCCGCGGGTTTGACGGCAGCAAGGTGCTGATCCCGCGCGGCAGCCGGTTGATCGGCGAATACAAGGCCGACCTCGAACCCGGACAGAATCGCGCCTTGGTGATCTGGCAGCGGCTGGTCCGTCCTGACGGGGCGACGATCGAGCTCGCCTCGCCGTCGGCCGATCCGCTTGGTCGGGTCGGGATCAAGGGCAAGGTCAATACCCATTTCCTCCAGCGTTTCGGCAATGCGCTGCTGCAGACGTCGCTCAGCATCGGCACTGGCCTCGCCGCTGGCCTCGGCAGCAACAACAATGTCGCGGTGGTCGCGCTGCCCGGCGCCGCGAGCAATGCGGGATCGTCGCTGGTCGGCAACCAGGACATCAAGCCGACTTTGCGCGTCAAGCAAGGCGTGTCGGTCAGCGTGTTCGTCGCCAAGGACCTCGATTTCACCGCGGTGGAGACCAAGCGATAGCCGCCAGCGACCCCATCTATCTGAAGAGCTATCTTGCCCCGTTGGGCGGGATGCTGGCGCGCGACGACGTCACCGACATCTACGTCAATCGGCCCGGCGAGATCTGGGTCGAGACCCTGGGGGGCGCGACCGAGCGGCACGAGGCGCCGGCGCTCGACCGCGCGACGCTCGATCGGCTGTCGCGCCAGATCGCAGCGCTGTCGCATCAGGGGATCAGCCGCGAGCATCCGTTGCTGTCGGCGACCCTGCCCGACGGCGCGCGCGTCCAGGTCGTCGCCCCGCCGGCGACGCGCGGCGACCTGGCGCTGGCGATCCGCAAGCACGTCTCGCCCGATCTCAGCCTGTCGGATTATGTTTCGGCGGGATCGTTCGCCGAGACCAAGCGCGGCGATGTCGGCGGACGAGCTCCGATCGACGTGGAATTGGCGCGGATGCTCGATGCCGGCGACGTGGCGGGGATGCTCGCGACAGCGGTCAAGGCGCGCAAGAACATCCTGGTGTCGGGCGGCACCTCGACCGGCAAGACGACCTTCCTCAACGCGCTGATCCGCGAGATCCCGCCGCACGAACGGCTGATCCTGATCGAGGATACGCCCGAGCTACATCTCGGCCATGCCAATGCGGTCGGGCTACTCGCGGCGCGGAGCGCGCTGGGCGAAGCACAAGTCACCGCCGACAGTTTGCTCGCCGCGTCGCTGCGCATGCGCCCGGACCGCATCATCGTCGGCGAGTTGCGCGGGCCCGAGGCCTATACCTTCCTGCGCGCGGTCAATACCGGCCATCCCGGCTCGATGACCACGGTCCATGCCGACAGCGCCGAACGCGCGATCGAACAGATCGCCTTGCTGGTGCTGCAGACCGGTACCCGGCTGGGGCGTGAGGACGTGCATCATTATGTCCGCAGCACGGTCGATATATTCGTCCAATTGGCGCGGACCGGCGGGCGTCGCCACGTCGCCGAGGTCGTGCTGGCGCGGTAGGCGGGCATTTCGATTATGCCCGGGATCGCACCTTTCGTTTCCACTTGCGGCGCTCGCGGGATGGGGTTTGGCTCGCTTGCAGTGAGGACGGCGCGCGCGGCCACATTTGTCGATGAACAAACGGCCCAGGCCGTTTGGCGGTATGTCGGAGTGTATCGCGTCGAGACCTTTTCCAAGACAATCAACATGTTGAGTGGGCAGGAGACATTTGTTTCGCCGGAATTGACGTGTTGGTTGGCGAGCTGCCGCGCAGTGTAATTGTCCATCGGCGGTACACTTACTGGTATTCGGCGCCGGATGACTGGGGAAAGTCGCCATCCCCTAAGCATTCATATCGATTGTATTGGCAGCAAGGGCAGATTAGCATATCGGTAAATTGGACATTAGGGGGTTTCGACATGGGCGTTTCACACACCAACTCGGTCAGCCGCCGCGGCGTGATGAGCCGGATGGCCGTCGCCGCCGCCGCGGGAATGGTGGCGCCTGCCTTGGCCCCGGTGGCGCATGCAGCCGGGTCGGATGACGGGCTGAAGACATTCAAGGGCCGGTATGCGCTGCGTGGCGGCCGCATCATCGACGGCTATTTCGTCGCGCCCAACAATGCCTCCTACCTCGACGTGGTAGTGGTACTGCATGGCGAGAACGGTTTCGACGCCGGTGCGCGCGCGTTGGCGCACGACCATGCCCGCGCTGGAAAGCTGGCGATCGTGCCCGACATGCCGGCTACCTATAGCGGCATCGCAGCGCTGGCGGGCCGCGACGCGCACGTTGCCGACATCAAGGCGATGCGCGAAGCGTTCGGCCGCCACCTGCGCGGCAACGGCAAGGTCGAGTTCGTCTCCGCCTGAAGTAGGTTCCGCTTTGCTGCGAAAGGGCTGCTGGACGCATCCGACGGCCCTTTTCGTGCGCGCGGCGAGCGTTGGATCGCACACCTCGGCGTTCGGGCGGAGCGCCAACGGGAGTCTCGAGGGTTCCGACGCGGCAAAGCCGCGTCGTCGGTCCTCGCTGCGCGAGGCCGGTCGGGTTCACTGCAAGTATCGCGAATTAGCCCCGCTAATTTGCGGCAGTGAACTGGAGCGGGCGAAGTGATTCGAACTCCGCGCGTAGCCCGGCAGGGCGGAGCGCCAATATAAAGACTCGAGGGTTCCGGCGTGGCAAAGCCACGCCGTCGGTCGCCGCAAGCGACGCCGTCCGGACTTTCACTGATCACGATTTAGCGCAGCTAAAACGCCGCGAATACTGGAGCGGGCGAAGGGATTCGAACCCTCGACCCCAACCTTGGCAAGGTTGTGCTCTACCCCTGAGCTACGCCCGCTCTGGCGCCGGCCCGTGAAGCCACGGGCGGGTAAGGAGCGGGGCCATTAGCAGCGCTCCCGCGGGTCCGCAACCCCCTGTCGCAACCCGATCGAAAAGCCTTGGCTTCGCGGCGCTAGCGCCCACATAAGGGCCTTTGTCGGTGACGGAGAAGAGACTTGGCTACGCTTGGAATGACCCCAGAGCAAAAGGAAGCCGTCGAGGCATTCCGCCGGGACGTAGTCGAACCGTCGATGAGCAAGCTGGTGATCATCGACTTCTGGGCCGAATGGTGCGGGCCGTGCAAAGCGCTGAGCCCGGTGCTGGAAAAGGTCGCCGCCGATTATGCAGACAAAGGCGTGGTGCTGGCCAAGGTCGATACCGACAAGAATCAGTTCATCGCCGTGCAATTCCAGATCAAGTCGATCCCGACCGTCTATGCGATGTTCCAGGGGCAGTTGATCGCCGACCTGACCAGCGCGCGGACCGAATCGCAATTGAAGGCGATGCTCGACCAGGTGCTCCGCCAATTGCCGGTCGAGAGCGCCGAGGCCCAGCAGGAAGCCGAGATCGAGCCATTGGTCGCTGCGGCCGAGCAGATCTTGCATGACGGCGATGCTGAGCGCGCTTTGTCCTATTTCGAGCAGATCGCCGAGATCGCGCCCGATCATCCCGAAGTTGTGTCGGGCCGCGTCCGCGCGCTGGTCTCGCTCGGCCGGCTCGACGACGCCGAGGCAGTGCTCGCTGCCCTGCCCGAAGACGCCGCCAAGGGCGTGGAGGTCGACCGTGCCCGCGCTGCGCTCGATCTCGCACGCTCGGCCCCGCCCGCGCAAGACCTGGCACCCCTGGTCGCGGCGGCGGAGGCCGATCCCGACGATCTGCAGGCGCGGTTCGACTTGGCCAATGCGCAAATGGCCGCCGGACAGCGCGATGCCGCCGCCGATTCGTTCCTGGCAATCGTTGCCAAGGACCGCGCCTGGAATGACGGCGCGGCGCGCACGCAATTCCTGAAGCTGCTCGAAGTGGTCGGGCTGGAGGATCCCTGGGTGTCGGCGCAGCGCCGCCGGCTGTCGGCGATCTTGTTCACGTGACGACCACGCGGCTCTCGATCTTCCCGCTGGCGGGAGAGTTGCTGTTTCCGCGGATGCATCTGCCGCTGCATATCTTCGAGCCGCGCTATTGCGCGATGGTGTCGGACGCGATGGCCCGCGACCGCCGCATCGGGATGATCCAGCCGCGCGGCGACGGTGACCCTCCGCCGCTGTTCGACCTCGGGTGCGTCGGCCGCATCGCCGAGGTCGAGGCGCTCGACGAAGGCCGCTACAACATCGTTCTGGAGGGAACCGCGTTGTTCCGCGTGGCGCGAGAGTTGGAGGTCACCACGACGTTCCGGCAAGTCGAAGCCGAATTGATCCCGCTGCCGCATGAATCCGAGACATTGTCCTTGGGCCACCGCGCCGCATTGGAAACCGAATCGCGGCGGTTTGCCGACGCGCAGGGTTATGCGGTGGATTGGGATTCGGTCGCGCGGCTCGACGACGAAGCGCTGGTCAACGGCATTGCCCAGATCGCGCCGTTCGACGCAGCAGCAAAACAGGCGTTGCTCGAGGCCGCCGATCTGGCCACGCGCGCCGAGCTGATCGTGCAATTGATGCAATTCTTCGGCCGTCACGACGGCGAGGATCGGGTGACCCTGCAATAGGCAACGAGATTCCCTGCGCCTTCGACGGCAATTCAACCATCACTCGTCCGAGCAAATCCGCACGACGAAGCTACCGTTACCTATATAGAAGTTCATGCAGCTCGCCGGGATACCGTCATGCCGGTCGATAGAGCTGTTCGCGATGGCGGGCGATAAACGCACGGACATAGTGACCCGATGCGTCCTTTGCCTTGTCGCTATAAAACCAGTCGTCGAACGCTTCCGCTTCATCGCTTGGTGGTGGCTCAAAGTCGAAAAAGCGCTCTCCGCCCGAATCGATCTCGCCGCTGAGGACTGCCAGTTGGTACTTCAGTCGCAACTGCGCGTCATCGTTCAGGAGGCGAATGGCGGCGATGCTATTGGCCGTAGTCGGCTGCCACCAACGCTTGTCGCGGCGGGCAAGGTGGCGAAGAAGACGTTCCCGGCTCGCTGCCCATTTTTCGGGATCATCCGTTAACGGCACCGGTTGCTTGATTGACGGAGCCGATGGTCGGATGCCTGCTCGGTCATTGCGCGACGAAAGCGTTCGGCAAGTTCTGGCCATTCCAGCGCGTCGACAGCATCGACCGCCAGAGAGAGCGCATTTGGGTAGTTATCGCAGAACTGAATGAAACCGCCGTTGCTGACTTGGCCCACTATGTCAGCCCACATCATGAGCGTTCGCTGCGCTGGCGTGAGGGCCGTATGGCCGGGGTGGCCATAACTATTCCAGCCATTGACCTTCATCACCGACGATACGTGGATCAAGCTTTCACCGGTCGTCCACCAATCTGGATTTGTGTCATTGGCTGCTTGCGCAAACTCGTCATCGGTCATGATAGGGCGGGTATCGATCACAGTTGCTCCAGCATTAGCTGTCTTCTCGGCAATTTCAGCAGACTCCTCGATCGGCAACTATCCAGCTTACCCTGGGATCTGCTGTGAGATGCAGTGGAAGCTGCCGCCGCCGCTCAGGATATGGTCGGCACGCAGGCCAACTGTCCTGCGCCCGGGGAATAGCACGCCGATCGCCTCGACCGCCGCGGCGTCATTTTCGGTGCCGTAGAGCGGCACCACCACGCTGGCATTGCCGATATAGAAGTTCATGTAGCTCGCCGGGATGATCTCGTCGTCGCGCAGCACGCGACCGGGGGACGGCACCGGCACCACCTCGATATCGCCATGCTGGAGCGCGCGCGCGGTGGCGCGTTGATAGACTTGCCAATTGGGGTCGTTCTCGCTCGCTTCGGGAATCGCCAGCCGCCGCGTTCCGACGAATCGCGCGAGATTGTCGACATGCCCGTCGGTATGATCGTTGAGCAGACCATCGCCGAGCCACAGCACTTCGTTAAAGCCGAGGTCGCGATGCAGCAGCTCCTCGATCTCGGCGCGCGACATCGATCCGTTGCGGTTGCGGTTGAGCAGGCATTGTTCGGTGGTCACGACCAACCCTTCGCCGTCGCCGTCGATCGCGCCGCCTTCCAGCACCCAGTTGAAGGTCTCGACCGCCTGCCCACGCGCTTCGGCCAGCCGCGCGCCGATATCGTCATCGCCGGGCAGATCATATTTGCCGCCCCAGCCGTTGAACTGGAAATCGGCCGCCACCCCATCGCCGCGGATGATCGGCCCGGTGTCGCGCAGCCAGATGTCGCCGAACGGCTGGATCACGACCTTGGCGATGTCGCCGGCGCGGCGCCGGGCGGCTGCGGCGGCCTCTTCGTCTGCAGCGACGAGCAGCACTTGTTCGCCTTTGCCATCGGCGTGGACGGCGCGCGCGAAGGCGGTCACCTCGTCACGCGCCGGTTCGAGATCGAGTTCCCACAATTCGGGGTGGCTGGGGAATCCGATCCACACTGCCTTGTGCGGCGCCCATTCGGGCCGGGGAGGGGCAATCTTGATCATTGGCCGGAGCGCGCCCCGGCGCGGGACCGGTCGCGGATCGCGCGGAATTCGGCGGCCTTGTACCAATTCGGCCAAACCGGCGTGTCGGCGAGTTGGCGTCCGAACTGATAATAGAGCGTCAGGTCCTGCACCGCGCCGGCCCAGTTCCAATTGGGATCATATTCGTCCTGCGGCTTGTGATAGCGGTTCTCGATATAGTCGAGCGTCGCGGCATGACCCTTGGCGACGCCGCCATCGACCAGATCCTCGCCCGATCCGCCGTCGAACATCGGCACGCCGAGCCTGGCGAAGCTGAAATGATCGGAGCGGAAATAGCCACCGCGTTCGGGATTGGGTTCGGGCTTCATCACCCGGCCCTGCGCCTCGACCAATGGCTTCATCAGGTCTTCGAGCTCGGACTTGCCGAAACCGGTGACGACGAAGTCCTTGGCCGGGCCGATCACGTTCAATCCGTCCATGTTGACCCCGCCGACCGTCTTGGCGAGCGGGAAGACTGGGTGTTCGGCATAATATTTGGACCCGAGCAGTCCCGATTCCTCGGCAGTGACCGAGAGGAAAACCATCGTCCTTTTAGCCGGGCCAGCCTTCGCCTGCGCTTCCGCCAATGCGATCAGGCCGGCCGAGCCCGAAGCATTGTCGAGTGCACCGTTGCAGATGTCGTCGCCTTTGACCGGGGTGCAGTGGCCGAGATGGTCCCAATGTGCCGAATAGACGACCGTTTCGTCGGGTCGTTCGGTTCCGGGCAGCATACCGATGACGTTCTTCGACGCCTGGCGTTTGATCGTGTTGGTGAAGCCGACCGAGAATTTGACCCCGAGCGGGACGGCCTTGAATCCCTTGACCTTGGCCGCTGCCTGGAGCTGGTCGAAATCCTTGCCGCCGCTGGCGAACACCTGCTTGGCCTTGGCGAGCTGCATCCAGCCGATCGCCTGGCTCTGGTCCATATGGTTGCCCTTTTCATCGAGCTCGAGCTGCGCGCCCGACCAGCTCGACCGCACCACGCCCCAGCCATAAGCGGCGGGATCGGTATCGTGGACGATGATCACCGCAGCGGCGCCTTGGCGCGCCGCTTCTTCGAACTTGTAAGTCCAGCGGCCATAATAGGTCATTGCCTTGCCGTCGAAGAGGCCCTGATTGTTCGGTGCCTGCCAGTCGGGGTCGTTGATCAGCACGACGACCGTCTTGCCCTTCACGTCGATCCCGGCATAATCGTTCCAGCCCTTTTCGGGGGCGTTGATGCCATAACCGACGAAGACGACGTCCGAATTGCGGACGTCGATCTTGGGCGTAACCCGATAGGTCGAGACCACCATGTCGTCGCGATAGACCAGACTGACCGGGGCCTTGCCGCCGGTGAAGGTCATCGGCGTCATGTTCTCGGCAGTCATCTGGACCATCGGCACGTCCTGGAACCAGCTGCCTTCATTGCCGGGCTTCAACCCCGCCGCCTTCATCCGCTCGACCATATAGGCGACGGTCTTGTCCTCCGCCGGCGTGGTCGGCGCACGTCCTTCGAATGCATCGGAGGACAGCGTTTTGGTGACGTCCTTGAGCGTATCGACCGAGATGGCGGGCGCGCCCGACTGGGCAAAAACGGGCGCCGCGGCCAGCGCGGCGAGAGACAGGACGAGACGACGCATCGGTGACCTTTCGGTTGAGATGGCCGCTGTCTGACAGCGGCCCGCGAAGGGTGCAAGCCGGACATGTCCCCGAGCGTCGGGCGCCGCGGCTCCAGGTTCGCGGCCGCTGTCCCACCTATTCGATCCGATATGGGGTGAAAGGCCGGCGTAGATGGTACTCGTTCCTTGCGAAGTCCAGCGTCACGGTTATCCATCGCTACAACAGGGAGTTGGGGGACTTATGCGTAAATTTTGCTTGGCGTTGGCATTTGGCCTGGCGCCGCTCGTCGCCGCGGCGCAGGATTCACCGGCTAAATCGGGCGACGATCTCGCCGGAGCCTTTGGTGCGCGCGAAGCAGTGCATCAGATCAGCCTGTCGCCGGATGGCACCAAGGTGGCGATCATCCAGCCCACCAAGGGCAGGGGCTCGGCATTAATGATCGGCGATCTGGTCAAGGGCGGTGACCTGAAAGCCATCGCCAATTCCACCGGAAATCCGGACAAGCTGGTCGATTGCCATTGGTCGACCGACACGCGGCTGATCTGCCGCATTCTCATTACTACCAATGTCGATGGCGACCGGCTCGGTTTTTCGCGGATCATCGCGGTCGATTCGGATGGCAAGAACCTCAAGCTGCTGAGCGCGCGGACCAGCGATCGCGCGTTGGGACTCATGCAGAATGGCGGCTCGCTGATCGACTGGGGCGCCGGAGGTAATGGATCGGCGTTGATGACCCGGCTTTACGTTCCCGAAGCTTCCACCGGAACGCATATCGCCGAAAGTCAGGCGGGATTGGGTGTCGAGCTGATCGATACGGGCTCGCTATCACGCAAACAGATCGAACCGGCGCGCGAGAGCGCGGTCGACTATATCAGCGACGGCCAGGGCAGCGTTCGCGTCATGGGCATTCAGCCGAAAACCAGTTCGGGATACGATTCGGGCAAGATCATCTATTCCTACCGGACCGCCGACAGTCGCGCATGGAAGCCGCTCACGACGGTAACGATCGTCGGCGGACAAACGGTGGGTTTCGTGCCCTACGCCGTCGATCGAGCGCTCAACGTCGCCTACGGCTTCGAAAATCAGGACGGTCGAACTGCGCTCTACAGCATCGCGCTCGATGGCAGCATGACCAAGAAGCTCATCTTGTCGCGGGCTGACGTCGATATCGACGATCTGATCGAGGTAGGCCGGCAGAATCGTGTGGTCGGAGCGACCTTTGTCACCGATCGCCGCCAGGCGGATTTCTTCGACCCCACGCTGAAGACGTTGCGTGCGGCGCTGGGCAAGGCACTGCCGGGCAAGATTATCACGTTCATCGATGCCAGTGCGGACGAAAGCAAATTGTTGCTGTTCGCAAACAGCGACATCGACCCCGGGCGCTATTACCTGTTCGACAAGAAGACGCGATCTATGGCGGAAGTGCTGGCGTCGCGGCCCGGCCTCGATGGCATCAAGCTGGCGACGGTCAAGCCGATCACCTATCAGGCCGCGGACGGCAGCAATATTCCCGCCTATCTGACGCTGCCGGCGGGAAGCGACGGCAAGAACCTGCCCGCGATCGTGATGCCGCATGGCGGCCCGGGCGCGCGCGATGAATGGGGATTCGACTGGCTCTCGCAATATTTCGCGGCGCGCGGTTATGCGGTGATCCAACCCAATTTCCGCGGATCGACCGGCTATGGCGACGCCTGGTACCAGAAGAACGGGTTCCAGTCGTGGCGGACCTCGATCGGCGACGTCAACGATGCCGGGCGCTGGCTGGTCAAATCCGGCATCGCCAATCCCAGGAAGCTCGCGATCGTCGGTTGGTCTTATGGTGGCTATGCCGCGTTGCAATCGTCGGTGCTCGACCCCGATCTGTTCAAGGCCATCGTCGCCGTCGCGCCGGTCACCGATCTGGACACGTTACGAGACGAGTCGCGCAACTTCACCAATTTCCCTCAAGTCGACGCGCTGATCGGCCACGGTCCATGGGTCGACGAAGGCTCGCCGGCGCACAATGCGGGCAAGATCAAGGCGTCGGTGCTGCTGTTCCACGGCGATCGCGATACCAATGTCGGCATTGGCGAGTCGCGATTGATGGCCGGCAAGATCAAGGGTGCGGGTGGCAAGGTCGAGTTGGTCGAGTTCAAGGGACTCGACCACCAACTCGATGACGATACGGCGCGCACGACGATGCTTGGCAAGGCCGACGCCTTCCTGCGCAACGCGATGGGGTTGTAACGCGGTGCGTTGGGTCAGGCGCGCCGCGCGCTGATCAGCAATTGTGCCGCTACCAGCCGCGCGGTCACCTCGATCGCGTCGCCCGCCACTGTCTCGATCGGTTCAGACAGGGGATGGATCGGCGCGCCCCAGTGTGACCGCGACTCGTCGAATGGGCTGTTTTCGAACGTGACCGCTGCGCCGAAATCGACTCGCAGCCACTGCGCTACGCCATGGATCACGCCGCCATCGGAAATCAGCACCGCAGTTTCTTGGGTCGGGCCGAAGGTCGGCGCCTCGAAGTCCATCGCGAGCAGGCTCGTCGGGCGTGACCGCCGGGTGGCGCCATCGGTGCGCGCGCGCAACACTGCCGGAGAAGGGGCGGCAAGCAGATTGAAGGGCGACATGTCGAAGCCCTCCACCATGCCGAGCGGCCATTCTGCCGGATGATCGAGCGCGACGAGCGCGCAACGCAATTCGGCGCGCGGTGGCAGGATCGGCGCGTCACGCCGGATCAGCCGCCCGCGTGCATCGGCCATCACCTGGACGATGTCATCGCCAAACAACGCGTCGTCGAACAATTCGGACATCAGCAGGTCGGCCGGCTCCGCCAGATCCTGCCCTATTTCCAGCTCGGTCGAATATTTGGAAATGACGGTGATGCGATCGCCCAGCCCGTTGCGCCGCGCGATCTCGCGCGCCGCCGCCGCGATCACCGGATTGGCTTCGCAAGTGATGACCTCGGCGCCGGCTCGGGCGGCGAGCAGCGACAGCAGTCCGGCCCCCGTACCGATCTCCAATACGCGCATTCCCGGGGTCACCAGCCGGGCGATCGCCTGGGAATAGCAAGCGTTGCGGGGGCCGTCGCGCAGCATCGGCGCATGCCAGTGCGGCACGCCTGCCGACAGTGCCGCGCGGACAAGGTCGCGCACATCGGTATCGCCGGGCGCCGCCGTCACCGCAGCCAGCCCGAGCGCATAAGCGTCGCCGGCAATGCCCTTCGTCTTGAGCGCCTGGCACAGCATCGCCATGGCGAGCGGCTCGCCCGCGACGTCCGGATATCGTTGCAGGATATCGATCACATTTCCCCATTGCCGTCGGCCGGTTGGTCCGTTTCGCGACACCAACTGGCGGGTCGGCGCTCTCAACCACACAACAGAACTTCGGACGGTCCTAGAATGTTTATCCGTCAACGCAAAAGGGCGGCCCCATAGGGACCGCCCTTTCGTATATCGACGATGTCGTCCGGATCAGCTCACGCCGATCCGTGTTATCAGCGCGAATAGAATTCGACGACCAGATTCGGTTCCATCTTCACCGGATACGGCACCTCGTCGAGGGTCGGCACGCGAGTGAAGGTCACCTTCGCATTGCCGTCCGGCGAGACGTAATCGGGAATGTCGCGCTCGGCGAGCTGCTGCGCTTCCATCACCAGCGCCATTTCCTTGGCCTTGGTGCCCAGCGTGATCTCGTCACCGACGAAGCAGCGGCGCGACGCGATGTTGCACTTCACGCCGTTGACGCGGATATGGCCATGGCTGACCAGCTGACGCGCGGCGAAGATCGTCGGGGCGAACTTGGCGCGATAGACGATCATGTCGAGGCGCTGTTCGAGCAGGCCGATCAGATTCTGCGAGGTATCGCCCTTCATCCGGGCGGCCTCGTGATAGCAATGCCGGAACTGCTTCTCGGTGACGTCGCCGTAATAGCCCTTGAGCTTCTGCTTGGCGCGCAGCTGGATGCCGAAGTCGGACATCTTTCCCTTGCGGCGCTGACCGTGCTGGCCGGGGCCGTATTCGCGCTTGTTCACCGGGGACTTGGGACGACCCCAGATGTTCTCGCCCATCCGGCGGTCGAGCTTGTGCTTGGCGCTGGAGCGCTTCGACATAAATATTCCTTTGCAATTGCCAACAACGACGCCGCCCGAAGGCGGCGCTAATTCCGGTCATCGCTCTGCTGAGATCAGGAGATCGGCAGGGCCACCGCTTCACCGGAAGTGCGGGGCCGTTTGCGAAGGGCGCGCCTGTTACAGAGACGCCCGCCCGAGTCAAGCCCAGGGGCCGCTCGCGGCTAGCCCCGCCTATATTTACCCGTGAGCGCCTGAGCAGTTCATCGGCTCCGCGCGACTTCGCGGCGTCCATCCCCGCCCGCTCGGTCTTGCTATGACACGTCACGTGGCCGCTGAGAATGGAACCTGTGGCCGGGCCGTCGCGACGACAGATCTTCTTTTCTCTGACGGGGGCGGGCGCGGCAGCAGGCTCGGTGCTGTTCTGCTAGAATGCTGGAGTGGCGATTAATATGGAGCCCACGATCAGCGGGGCGAACCTGAACTGGAGCACGATGTTTTCCCCGAATGATGAACGATCAATGCGCGTCCGAGGCGCCGGTGCCCGACGTGATGCCGTCGCCCGACCGCACGCCGGGGAGTGGGCGATTGTTGACGTCCGGGTCAACGCCAGTGCCATCGATCTTCGCCCATTCGTCCTTGGTGTGGCACGAACTGCGCATCATGTTCGACCCCGGATACGGTTCGAGCGGACGACAGATCTTCTTTTCCTTCTTCGGCTTGGGTGCCGGTTGCGGCGCCGGGTCGCTGGTCTGGGCGAAGGCTGGAACAGCAAGCAACACAAGGCCGGCAGCCGTCATCATCTTGAAACGCATGCAGAACTCCGAGTGGATGAGTCTATTACTTGGTTCGCAGCTCTATCGATTCCGGCGCCACGAAGAAAGTCAAAACGTCAGCCTCGCTGACGTGGATGGGCAAGGGCGGACAAGACGCCGCGCAACGTCCGCACTTCCTGACTCGACCAGCCAGGCTTGGTCAGCAAGGTGCGCAATGTTCGCTTCGTTGTCGGCACGCGGTCGGGTGGGAAATAGAAACCGGCGCCTTCGAGCATCGCGTCGAGTTGGCCGATCATGCCGTCGAGTTCTTCTTGCGGCGCCGGCAGCGGCAGGTCGGTGTCGGTCGGCTGGGCCAGCGCCACGCCCTTCGACCATTCGTACGCGACCAGGATCACTGCCTGGGCGAGATTGAGGCTGCCGAATTCGGGATTGATCGGCACGGTGACGATCGTCCGCGCCACCGCGACGTCGTCGGTTTCGAGTCCCGAGCGTTCGGGACCGAACAGGATCGCTGAGCGGCCGGGCTGGCCGTGGATCTCGCGCGCCGCGGTTTCGGGAGTCACCACAGGCTTGGTGACGCCGCGCTTGCGAACGGTCGTCGCATAGACATGCGGACAATCGGCGACCGCCTCGGCGACGCTGTCGAACACCCGCGCGCGTTCGAGCACCGCATCGGCGCCCGACGCCGCCGGTCCCGCTTGCGGATTGGGCCAGCCGTCGCGCGGGGCCACCAGCCGCATCTCGGTCAGCCCGAAATTGAGCATGGCGCGCGCCGCCTTGCCGATATTCTCACCAAGCTGCGGACGGACGAGGACGATAATCGGCTGATGTAGGTCTGTAGTCTCAGTCACGAGTAAGGCGCGCGCTCCAGGCATAGCCACGATAGAGCGCGCGGTGTTGCGCGTTCAGCCCGATCTTGTCCACCACGTCGAACAGTTCGGCGCGCGGGCTGACGTCGAACTTGGCGAGCCAGGCGAACAGCATCGCGCGGAACCAGCGCGGCAAGCGCTCCTGCTGGCCGAAGTCGACGATGTCGAGCCGTCCGCCGGGCGCGAGCTTGCCTGCCGCCTCGCGGATCGCGCCGGTCCAGTCGGGGATCATCGATAAGGTATAGGATTGGAATACGCGGTCGAACTCGGCGCGGCCGAACATGCCGAATGCATCGAACGCGGTCGCGTCGCCGCGCGCGAAGGTGATGCGGTTGCTCAACCCGGCCTTGGCGACATTGGCACGCGCGGTCTCGAGCATCGCTTCGGAGATGTCGACGCCATAATAATGCGCGTCGGGCCAGCGCCGCGCGGCGACGATCAGATTGCGCCCGGTGCCGCACCCCGCTTCGAGCACGCTGCCGCCCGGCGGGGGCGCGAGCCCCTCGATCAGCGCGTCGCGTCCCAGCAGGTAGTATTTGCGGGTGAGGTCGTAAAAGTGGCGCTGGGAGCGATAGATCGCGTCCATCTGCGCCGCATGCGGCTGCTCGCTCAGGCGGCGTCCCCCAGCACGTAGAGATGCACGCCGCCATAGATCGAGGAACGATCGCGTCGGGTGTAATCGAGCGATTCCTCGGCGCGATAAGTCCAGTGGCCGAGCACGTCGTCGGGCACGCGGCCCGGCAGGATGCTCGGCTCGCCCGCGGTGCGGAACAGCACTCGCGATCCCGGCCGCGCGGTGCGCGTGATCTCGGTCCAGAGGTCGGTCAATTGCTCGTCGGTCATCCAGTCCTGCGCATCGAGCAGGATGTAGCGGTCGAGCGATGCATCGGGCTGACGCCTGAGGAAATCGGTGTAGTTGGAATGGAGGATTTCCATCCGGTGGAGCCGATCGACGACATCGGCATAATTGTCGGCCTGGAGATAGGGCGGCAGCGGCGCTTCCGGTCCTTCGCCATAACCGCGGCCGAACGCCTGCCAGGCAAAATAATTGTCCTTGAGATCGAAGTCGCAAGCCAGCTTTTCGAGCCGCTCGCGCAGCACCGTCGCCATCTTGGCGTCTCCCGCCAGCGCTTCATATTGCGCGGGCGGGATGCCGAGCCCGAACAGCGAGGCGGGTTGGTCGGTCAGCCAGCGCACGAACGCCTTGTCGAAAAAGGGCGCATATTCGCGATCGAATATCTCGCGCTGTTCCTCGATCGTATTGGCCTTGAGGATCGCCTTGGGATCGAGCCCATGGAGCCGCGCCAGCATATGCGCCGCGCCGATGAAACCGCCGAGCAGTCCGCGCTTGTACAGCCCCTTGGCGAACCCGCCGATCCGCCTGCGGCCGATCAGATCGCGGCTTTCCCAATAATGCCGCGTCGGCTCGTCGAGATGCGGACGGATATGGGTTTTGTACGCCGCGATGTTCGCCTTGGTGTTCGCTTCGGCGAAGAAGCGGTGGAAGGCGTCGTAATCGGGCAAATGCCGCGCTGCCGCGAGCTTCAATTTGTTGAGCGCGATATGCGCGGTGTTGAGGTCGACCGCGGTGATCCGGCGCGGATTGGCGGTCAGATAGCTGAGCGCGTTGCACCCGCCCGAGGCGATCGTCACGACATGATTGTCGGGCTGGATCGCCAGCGCTTCCATGTCGACCGAGGGATCTTCCCAGATCTGCGCATAGACCAGGCCGCGGAACGCAAAGGTGAACGCGCGTTCGAGGATGCCTTGCTTGGTCAGATGGTCGTGGCGGTGGACCGCATCCTGGACGGCGCGGTTCTTTTGCGGGGCGAGTGCGGTGGCCATGGGCTGTGTCCTATCGGTGCGCGGCGCTTACGCCGCGCGACGGTCTCGCGCTAGGGCAATCCGGTGACGTTTCGATGACGCCCCCGCGACTCGCGATGAAGCGAAGGGGTCACGGGGTCATCGCGCCACCGTCGGGCCAGGTGGCATCGCCGACCCGGGTCAGGTGCATCTCGAAGAAGCGAACTGCCGGCCGGCCCGGCACGACACGCTCGCCGATTTCGGTCCAGACCTTGTCCTTCAGCGTCGCGGTATAGCGGATCGTCGCCGGGCCGGCAGGAATCTCCCAGACATAGCCATCGGCGGTCGGTGTGATGACGAAATCGCCGGCATGGCCGAGCGCATAGGAGCGGAAATCATAGGCTTTCTTCGCCGAATCGTACGAGATCACCGCAAAGGCGTTGAAGCCGATCGATCCGTTGGCGTTGAACGATCGTCCCTCGATCACGCGCAGGGTCCCGCCGAGCATGGTCCCGATACGCTCTGTGTGGGTGACCTTGTGCTCGCCGTTCGGCCCGCGCGTCGTCGCGGTGCCGCGCCAGGTGCCGTCCATCCAGGCGAACTTGCCCACGGCATCCTTCTGCGCGGCGATCACCGCGGGATCCGCCTGCTGCGCGATAGCTGGCGCCGTCATGATCAGTGCCAACGTTCCCAGGGTAATCCGCCGCATATGGTCCTCCGTGTCGCTTCGTGGCAGCTTCGCACCTGATGGCGACGCTTTCCCCCGACCAGCCCGAGCGGCGACGGCCGCGCAACCGCGGCTTCGCGAAGGCCGCACGCAATTTCGCGAAATGGGTCGCGGCACTTCCCGGCATCGTGCGGCTGACGGCAAGCGGGCTCGCTGCGATCGTGCTGGCGACGATCACCGGGGCATTCGGGACGATCGCGATGGCCTATCCGGCGCGGTTCGGTTTCTGGTCGCTGCTGATCGGCTGGAACATCGCGAAATGGATCGCCTGGTTTGCCTGGCGGGTACGGCGCCCGCGGGACTGGCGCCGAGCGGCGGCGATCGGGGCCTTGCTGATCAACCTGCCGCTGCCGCTCGAAATCCCGCTCGCGCTCCGCTTGTTCGGGGTCAGTACCGCAATCGATCCCGCACGAACCTGGATCGAGGCGGCGGCGATTAGCGTCACCTTATTCGTCGCCCTGTTCCTGGCGCGGCGGGCGGGCCCGGCGAAGGCTGTCATTCCCGCCGATACCGGCATCCTGTTTCGCGCCGGCATCCGCGACCTCGCCGACGTGCACGGCCTGCGTGCCGAGGATCATTATTGCCGCGTCCATCTCGCCGACGGACGGACTTTGCTGGTGCTCGCGCGGTTCGCCGATCTGCGCGCCGAACTGGCGGGTATCGACGGCGAACAGGTCCATCGCGGCGCGTGGGTTGCCGCCGCCGGCATGAACGGCGCGGTGCGCGACCGGCGGGCGTGGCGGCTGGTGCTCAGCGACGGCACGCGGCTGCCGGTCAGCGAGACCTATCTCGCCGTGGTCCGCGCGCGCGGCTGGCTCAAGATAAAACCCAAGCTCGGGGTAGCGTAACGCGCCTGGGCTCGGTAAGGGCGTCTCACACGACAGCTCAAAGGACCCGCGCCCAGTTCATGCGCATCGCCATCGCGTCCGATCATGCCGCCATCGCGCTCAAGGCGACGCTTGCGGAATGGTTGCGTGCGGCCGGGCATGAGGTTGACGATCTGGGCCCGCACGACGCGACCAGCGTCGATTATCCCGATTATGGCTACAAGCTGGCCGAGGCGGTCGCTTCGGGCGCGGCCGAGCGCGGCGTCGCCTTGTGCGGATCCGGCATCGGCATCTCGATCGCGGTAAATCGCAACCCCAAGGTCCGCTGCGCGCTCGTTTCCGAGCCGCTGTCCGCCGCGCTTGCCCGCGAGCATAACGACGCCAATGCGATCGCGATCGGCGCGCGGCTGACCGGCGAGGCGATGGCGATCGCTTGCCTTGAGGCCTTTCTTTCCACCCCCTTTGCCGGGGGCCGCCACCAGGGGCGGGTCGACAAGCTCGGCCAGCCCAATCCAACGCCAGAAAATCTAACGAAAGCCTGATCGATGAGCACCAACCCCTCCGCGCTCCACGACGTCCAGCCCCCCTTTAAATTAGATGGCGGCTATTTCACCCGCGGCCTGGCCGAGGCCGACCCCGCGGTGTTCGCCGGCGTGCGCCACGAGCTCGCCCGCGAGCAGAACCAGATCGAGTTGATCGCGTCGGAGAACATCGTCTCCAAGGCGGTGCTCGAGGCGCAGGGGTCGGTGTTCACCAACAAATATGCCGAAGGCTATCCGGGCAAGCGTTACTATCAAGGCTGCCATCCGTCCGACGAGGTCGAGCAGCTGGCGATCGACCGCGCCAAGGAACTGTTCGGCTGCGAGTTCGCCAACGTCCAGCCGCATTCGGGGGCGCAGGCCAATGGCGCGGTGATGCTCGCTTTGGTCAAGCCGGGCGAGACGATCATGGGTCTCAGCCTCGATTCGGGCGGCCACCTGACTCACGGCGCCAAGGCGGCAATGTCGGGCAAGTGGTTCAACGCGGTCCAGTACGGCGTCGATGCGACCACGCATTTGATCGATTTCGACGAGGTCGCGGCCAAGGCACGCGAGCACAAACCCAAGCTGATCATCGCCGGCGGCTCGGCCTATCCGCGCCAGATCGACTTCGCCAAGTTCCGCGCGATCGCCGATGAGGT
This sequence comes from Sphingomonas asaccharolytica NBRC 15499, assembly GCF_001598355.1. Classification (GTDB taxonomy): domain Bacteria; phylum Pseudomonadota; class Alphaproteobacteria; order Sphingomonadales; family Sphingomonadaceae; genus Sphingomonas; species Sphingomonas asaccharolytica. Next base: position 21,583 of record NZ_BCYU01000039.1, on the reverse strand, counting down.
TGGCGCGATCTTCATGGTCGATATGGCGCATTTCGCCGGCCTGGTCGCGGGCGGGGTCCACCCGACGCCGTTCGGCCATGCACATGTCGTCACCACCACGACACACAAGACCTTGCGCGGCCCGCGCGGTGGCGCAGTCTTCACCAATGACGAGGCGATCGCCAAGAAGATCAACTCGGCGGTGTTCCCAGGCCTGCAGGGCGGCCCGCTGATGCACGTCATTGCCGCCAAGGCGGTGGCGTTCGGCGAGGCGTTGCGCCCCGACTTCAAGCTCTATGCCGCGGCGATCATCGAGAATGCCAAAGTGCTGGCGGCGACCCTGGCCGAGCGCGGCGCGGCGGTGGTCTCGGGCGGCACCGACACGCACCTCGCGTTGATCGACCTGACCCCGCTTGGCGTGACCGGCAAGGACGCCGACGAAGCGCTCGAGCGCGCCGGTATCACTTGCAACAAAAACGGTATCCCCAACGATCCGCTGCCGCCGGTCAAGACCAGCGGCATCCGCGTCGGATCGCCCGCCGGCACTACCCGCGGATTCGGTCCCGCCGAGTTCCGCGAGATCGGCAATATGGTCGCCGATGTGCTCGATGGCCTCGCCAAAAATGGCGAGCAAGGCGACGCGCAAGTCGAAATGGCTGTGCGTGACCGTGTTAATACGCTATGTCACCTGTTCCCGATTTATCCGGAAGGCTGAGACATGAGCGAAGACAATCTGAAGCGGATGTGCACGCATTGCGACGCGGCGCTGCCCGAAGCCGCCAAATTCTGCCCGGCGTGCGGCGTGGCGACCGGCGACGGTTCGACCACCTATGAAGAAGCCAAGGCGTTCGTCATGAACAGCGCATCCGAGGCCGAAAAGACCGCGCGCGAGTTGATGAAGAACGAGGATGCGCAGAAGATCGCGGGTGCCGCGGCGGTTGGTGCGGTGGCGGCGATCGTGCTGCCGATCTCGATGGTGACGGGCGCGGTGATCGGCGCCGGAATCATGGCGTATAATCGGTTCGCCAAATAAGGGGACGTTGATGAGTTCTTCGGACGACACGCTAGCGGCGGCGCGCGCCGCTCTCCACCGCTCGCGCGCCGGAGAGCCCGAACCGGGCGTCGGCGGCGCGATGAAGCGTGGTGCGGTGCTGGGCGCGATCGTCTCGCTGCCGGTAGCGGGCATCGGCGTGATCGGCGGCGCGGTGATCGGCGCCGGTGCCGCCGCGCTCGATAAGCTGACGAAGAAGGACTGATCGACTTTGCGGTGTCCCTTTTGCGGCCACGAAGACAGCCAGGTCAAGGATTCGCGCCCGACCGAGGACGGCGCGGCGATCCGTCGCCGGCGGCAATGCGAAGGCTGCGCGGCGCGCTTCACCACGTTCGAGCGTATCCAGTTGCGCGACCTGGTCGTGCTCAAGAGCGACGACCGCCGCGAGCCGTTCGACCGCGAGAAACTGATGCGCTCGATCTCGGTGGCGACACGCAAGCGCCCGATCGATCCGGTGCGCATCGAGAAACTGGTGTCGGGCATCCAGCGCCAGCTCGAAACGACGGGCGATCCCGAGATCCGCGCGCAGCAGATCGGCCAGATGGTGATGGAGGGGCTCAAGGGCCTCGATTCAGTCGCCTATATCCGCTTCGCCAGCGTCTATAAGGACTTCACCGAGGCGAAGGACTTCGAGGAATTCGCCGGCAGCGTAAGCGAGATCGGGGCGAAGCCTTAAGGCGGGATGGTCGCGCTGGCGGCCCCTGTCTGCCCAGCGCTTGCCAAACAATCCGTCGTCACCCCGGGCTTGTCCCGGGGTCCATCGTGCCTCAATCCCTGGGCAAGCGGCTCAGTGGATGCCGGCGCAAGGCCGGCATGACGGTAAAATAGAACCCGTCCGCTCTCCAATCTCGACGTGACGCCGGCCGAACCGGCGATTAGGCCCACGGCCATGACCGCCTCCGCGATCACTCGCCGCTCGATCGCGGCGCAAGCCTGGCCGATCATGATCGGGCAGATCACCGTGCCGCTGGTCGGGTTGGTCGACACTGCGATCATCGGCCGGACCGGCGACGCGGTGGCGTTGGCGGCGGTCGCGCTTGGCAGTTTCGTCGTCACTTTCCTGTTCTGGACTTTCGGCTTCCTGCGGATGGGGATGACCGGCCTGACCGCGCAAGCCGAGGGTGCGCAGGATGCGGTAGAGGTGCGTGCGCTGCTGATCCGCGGTATCGCTTTGGGGGTCGGACTCGGCGCGGTGTTGTTCGCGCTCCAGATCGTGCTCATCCCGCTCGCTTTTCGTATCTTCGCCGGTTCGGGGCAGCTCGACAAATTGGCGGAGGGGTTCGTCGCCGCCCGCCTGTTCGGCGCGCCCGCCGCGCTCGCGGGGTTCGCGATCAATGGCTGGCTGCTCGGATTGGGGCGGACGCGCGCGGCCTTGCTGCTCCAAGTGGTGATGAATGCCGCCAACATCGCGCTCGACCTGATCTTCGTCTGGCATTTCGGCTGGGGCGCGCGCGGCGTCGGGTTCGGCACGTCGAGTGCGGAGTGGATTGCGCTCGCCACCGGCCTCGCCATTGCTGCTATCGTGCTCGGGCGCGACGGCCGTGCGGCGATCCGCACCGAAGCGGCGCGCGCGTTCGACCCCGTCGCGCTCAAGCGGCTGTTCGGGGTCAATGCCGACATCATGGTCCGCACCGTCGCGTTGCTGATCCTGTTCGGCTGGTTCGCCAATGCCGGGGCGCGGCTAGGGCCGGTCCAGCTCGGCGCCAACCATGTCCTGTCGCAATTCGTCGGCCTCGCCGCCTACGTGCTCGACGGCTTCGCTTTCACCGCCGAATCGCGTGTCGGCCAGGCGATCGGGGCGAAGTCGCGGAGCGATTTCCTCCGCGCGATCCGGCTGACCGGCGAATTCTCGTTCGCCAGCGGGCTGGTGTTCGTCGCGGCGATCGCGTTCGGCGGGCGCTTCCTGGTCGAGCTGATGACCAGCAACTCGCAAGTCCAGGAACGCGCGCTCGCCCTCGCGCCGTTCGCCGCGCTCCAGCCGCTGATCGGGGCGCCGGCGTGGCTGCTCGACGGCATCTTCATCGGCGCGACGCGGGGCAAGGCATTGAGAAACGCCGCGATCCTGTCGACCGCGCTCTACATCGCAACCGATCTTGTGCTGCGGCCCTGGGGCGCGCTGGGCATCTGGATCGCGCTGACCTTGAGCTATGTCTATCGCGCCGGGGCGCTTGCCTTGTGGTGGCCGGGGCTGCTCAAGGACGTCGGAACGCCGCCACCGCTTGCGGAACCGTCCCCCGGGACTTAGACGCGCTCGCGATTCCCCCCTTTACCGTTCGGAGCCGCCATGTCGGAACAGATCAATCGTGTCGTCCTCGCTTATTCGGGCGGTCTCGACACCAGCGTCATCCTCAAATGGCTCCAGCAGACCTATCAATGCGAGGTGGTGACGTTCACCGCCGATCTCGGCCAGGGCGAGGAGCTCGAGCCGGCGCGCAAGAAAGCCGAGATGGCCGGGGTGAAGCCCGAGCACATCTTCATCGACGATCTGCGCGAGGAATTCGTCAAGGATTACGTCTTCCCGATGATGCGCGCCAACGCGCTCTATGAGGGACTGTATCTGCTCGGCACCTCGATCGCGCGGCCGCTGATCGCCAAGCGCCAGATCGAAATCGCCAAATTAGTCAACGCCGACGCGGTCAGCCACGGCGCGACCGGCAAGGGCAACGACCAGGTCCGCTTCGAGCTCGGCTATTACGCGCTCGCCCCCGACATCAAGGTGATCGCGCCGTGGCGCGAATGGGATCTGACCAGCCGCACCCGGCTGATCGAATTCGCCGAACAGCACCAGATCCCGGTTTCCAAGGACAAGCGCGGCGAAGCGCCGTTCTCGACCGATGCCAACCTTCTCCACACCTCGTCGGAGGGAAAGGTGCTCGAGGATCCGTGGGAGGAAGTGCCCGACTACGTCTATTCGCGCACCGACAATCCCGAGGACGCGCCCAACACACCCGAGATCATCACGATCGATTTCGAGCGCGGCGATGGCGTCGCGATCAATGGCGAAGGCATGTCGCCCGCGACCTTGCTGACCAAGCTCAACGAGCTCGGCAAGCGCCACGGCATCGGCCGGCTCGACCTGGTCGAGAACCGCTTCGTCGGCATGAAGTCGCGCGGCATGTACGAGACGCCGGGCGGCACCATCTATCACCTCGCGCATCGCGGCATCGAGCAGCTCACGCTCGACCGCGGCGCCGCGCACCTCAAGGACGAACTCGCGCCGCGTTATGCCGAGTTGATCTATAACGGCTTCTGGTTCTCGCCTGAGCGCGAAATGCTTCAGGCGGCAATCGACCATAGCCAGGAAAAGGTCACCGGCACGGTCCGGCTCAAGCTCTACAAGGGCGGTGTGTACGTGGTCGGCCGCAAATCGCCTTATTCGCTCTACAGCGAGAAGGTAGTGACGTTCGAGGACGATCAGGGCGCGTACGATCAGCGCGACGCGGCCGGGTTCATCAAGCTCAACGCGTTGCGGCTGCGGTTGCTCGGACGGCGCGATCGCTGACGCGAACTGCGCTTCGATCGAAGCGCAGTCGCCTCGGGGCTCCTGGTGATCGCCTGAATGCTCGACAGGACGCTCTAATCGCTCGCGTTTTAGGAGAGCGTTAACCATTTTGCCGGCAAGGCTCCTCCCGACCATCGCGGTTCGGGGGAAAGTAGACATGCGGGACGACCAGGCAGTCGATGTCGCGATCATCGGCGCCGGCCCGGCGGGCCTGACTGCCGCGTACCAGCTTACCAAGCTCGGTTATTCGGTTACCGTGATCGAGAAGGATCCGGTCTATGTCGGCGGCATCAGCCGCACGGTCGAGCATGACGGCTTCCGGTTCGATATCGGCGGCCACCGCTTCTTCTCGAAGTCGAAAGAGGTAGTCGATCTCTGGAACGAGATCCTGCCCGACGATTTCATCGAACGCCCGCGGATGAGCCGCATCTATTATGAGGGCAAATTCTACAGCTATCCGTTGCGCGGGTTCGAGGCGCTGATGAATCTCGGCATCTGGCGCTCGGCGATGTGCATGCTGAGCTATGCCAAGGCAAAAGCGTTTCCGACCAAGGATCCGCGCTCGTTCGAGCAATGGGTGGTCAACCAATTCGGCCACAAACTCTATTCGATCTTCTTCAAGACCTATACCGAGAAGGTCTGGGGAATGCCGTGCGACGAGATGTCGGCGGATTGGGCCGCGCAGCGCATCAAGGGATTGAGCCTGGGTGGCGCGGTGATCGACGGGCTCAAGCGTTCGCTCGGGCTCAACAAGCGGCGCAACGACGGCATGGCCGTCAAGACGTTGCTTGAGACCTTCCGCTATCCGCGCCAGGGGCCGGGCATGATGTGGGATGCGGCGCGCGACAAGGTGCTCGCCGGAGGCAACCGTGTGCTGATGGGAACCGCGCTGCATCAGATCAGCCAGGACCAGGCGACCGGACGCTGGCGCGTCGCGGCGCGCCGTGGCGACGAGATGCTGACGATCAATGCCGGCCATGTCATCTCGTCCGCGCCGATGCGCGAGCTGGCCGGACGGATCCACCCGTTGCCGGCGACTTTGCCCAATGCGCTCGACCTCAATTACCGCGACTTCCTGACGGTGGCGCTGATGATCCGGTCGGACGATTTGTTTCCCGATAATTGGATCTATATCCACGACCCGCGCGTGAAGGTCGGCCGCGTTCAGAATTTCCGCAGCTGGTCGCCCGAAATGGTGCCCGACGAAGCGCTTGCCTGTGTCGGCCTCGAATATTTCTGTTTCGAAGGCGATGGCCTGTGGTCGGCCTCGGACGACGATCTCGTCGCCTTGGCGACGAAGGAACTCGCGACCTTGGGGCTGGCGGATCCGGCCACCGTGGTCGGCGGCCGCGTCGTGCGGCAGGAAAAGGCCTATCCGGTCTATGACGACGGTTACCGGACGAATGTCGAAGAGATGCGCGGCGAGCTCGAAGCGCGCTATCCGACGCTCCATCTGGTCGGACGCAACGGCATGCATCGCTACAATAATCAGGATCACGCGATGATGACCGCGATGCTCACCGTCCGCAACATCCAGGCGGGCGAGCGCATCTACGATATCTGGGCAGTCAACGAAGACGCCGAATATCACGAGAGCGGCAATGAGGGCGAACGCGCCGCGCTGGCGTCCGAGCGGCTCGTGCCTGCCCGCCTCGGGGCAGCCGCGTGATGAACCGCGTCATGGCCTTGCTGTGGCGAGCGACCTATTTGCGCTATCTCGCCGCGAGCGCGGCCGCGCTCGGCGTCGATTTCTCGCTGTTCCTGGCGCTTCAAGCCAGCGGCATGCCGATCGCGCTCTTGTCGGCGCTCAGCTACAGCGCGGGCATTGTGATGCATTGGCTGATATCGAGCCGGCTGGTTTTCGCCGGTGAGCTGCGCGACGTCGGCATCGACCGCGCGCGGCAACAGGCGCTGTTCCTGCTCTCGGCCTTTGCCGGCCTGCTGATCACCGTCGCCATCGTCAGCCTCGCGGTCCAATTCGGGCTCGACGCCCGGCTGGCCAAGCTGATCGCGATCGCGGCGAGCTTCCAGGCCACGTATCTCTTGCGGGCGAAGATCGTATTCGCATGACCGCGCGGCGCTTTTGGCTGTCGGTCGCGGCGATCTGGGCGATCACGTCGGTTCTGCTCGTCGTCATCACCTGGAGCGCCGTTGTCGCATGGCGCTTTCCCGACCCCGACGACCAGATGCGGCTATTGCAGGTCCGCGACTGGCTGGCAGGGCAGAGCTGGTTCGATCTGACCCAGCATCGTCTCAACGATCCCGTCGGCGTGCCGATGCACTGGTCGCGCGTGGTCGATCTGCCGATCGCGGCGGTGATCGTGACGCTGCGGCCGCTGCTCGGCCAGCTGCTCGCCGAACATGTCGCCTTGGTGGTCGTGCCGCTGCTGACGCTCGGCGTGGTGATGGCGTTGGTGGCGGCGATCGCTCGACGGATGCTCGCCAATGACGGTGCAGCGCTGATGGCGGTGTGTATTACGCCCCTCGGCGTGGAAGTCCTCCACCAGCTTCGGCCGATGCGGATCGACCATCACGGCTGGCAGATGGCGACCGCGCTGCTCGCCGCTTATGCGCTGGTCGGCACCCCGACCCGCAAGGCGGGATTGCTGACCGGAGCGGCGATCGCGGTGTGGCTGTCGATCTCGCTCGAAGGCTTGCCGATGATCGCGGCGATCCTGGCGCTGGTCTCGTTGAAATGGGCGGTGACGCCGGCAAGTCGCGCGCTGCTGACGGCGACGGTGGCGGCCACCAGCCTGGGCGCCGTCTTCATCTTCCTGGTATCGCATCCGGCGAGCGCATGGCTGGTGTCGCCGTGCGATGCGGTGTCGCCAGTCTATCTCGCGATGCTCATGGCCGCGGCGGCAGGTACTATAGCCCTGACCGCGCTGCCGATCCGGACGATCGTCGGTCGTCTGGTGGGACTGGCGGGTGTCGGTCTGGCCGCGCTCGCGCCGCTTCCCTTGCTCGCGCCGCAATGCGCGGCGGGTCCGTTCGGCCAGCTCGATCCGCTGGTCCACCATTATTGGTACATGAACGTGGCCGAAGGCCTGCCGTTATGGGACCAGGCACCGTCCGTGATCGTCAACACGATCGCGCTTCCGTTGCTCGGGCTGGCCGGAGCCATGCTGGCGGTGAGGACAAGCGCCGGCGAAGAGCGTGCGCGCTGGATCACCTTATCGTTCCTGCTGGTGGCGGCGACGGCGGCGGCGATCTTCGTCCAGCGGTCGGGCGGCGTCGCCAATCTGTTGGCGATCGCGGGCGTGGTGCATCTGCTGCATCCGTTGCTCCTAAAGGCGCGGGCGATCGACAGCCTGCCCAAGCGGCTGGTAGCGACGTTGGGTGTCTTCGCCGCGGCGGCGCCCGGCGCCGTTTTCCATGTGTCGTCAACCGCCCTGGCGCCCGATCCACGCGTCGCGACGGTGCACCGGGCAATGGGGTGCCTCGACGCCAACGACATGCAGGCGCTCCACGCTTTGCCACGCGGCAACGTCCTCGCGCCGCTCGATATTTCGCCGACGATCCTGCTGCTCACACCGCACGACGCCGTCGCGAGCGGACATCATCGTGGCGCAACCGCCATGCATGATGTGATCGCGGCGTTTGTCGGCAGCGAGGATCAGGCGCACGCCATCATTCGCAGGCGGCGGATCGACTATGTCGCCTTCTGCCCCGGCCTGCCGGAGATCATGATCTACGAAGGCGAATCGCCGATAGGGTTCCTGGCCCGTCTCGATGCCGGCCGGACACCTGCCTGGCTGACGCCGATGGCGCTGCCCGGCTCGCCCGCCAAGGTTTGGCGCGTGCGTTGACCTTGCGGCGTGACCCCGCCCATGCCTAAAGCCGCGAGGATGGACGGCAGCGACAAACTTCAATGGTGGCAGACGCGCACCTTCGTGGTGGTGATGGCGTTATTGTCGATGGTGCCGCTGTTGTGGCCCGACATCCCGCCGCTGGTCGATCTGCCGGGCCATATGGGCCGCTACCGCGTCCAGGTCGATCTCCAGAATTATCCCTGGCTGCTCGACTGGTATAATTTCCAATGGTCGCTGATCGGCAATCTCGGCGTCGACCTGCTGGTAGAGATTCTTCATCCGATCTTCGGGCTCGAACTGTCGGTCAAGCTGATCGTGCTGTCGATCCCGCCGCTGATCGTGATCGGCCTGTTATGGATCGCCCGCGAAGTCCATGGGCGCATCCCGCCCACCGCCTTGTTCGCGTTGCCGCTCGCTTATTGCTACCCGCTGCAATTCGGCTTCGTGAACTTCATGCTGTCGATGGCCTGGGCGCTGCCGATGTTCGCGCTGTGGCTGCGGCTCGCGCGGCTCAAGAAGTTCCGGTTGCGCGCGATCATCTTCGTGCCGCTGTCGTGCATCCTGTGGGTCTGCCACACCTTCGGCTGGGGCGTGCTCGGCGTGCTCGCCTTCTCGGCGGAAATGGTTCGCGAGCACGATCGCATAAAGGACGAGGTCGGGGCGCGGATCGGACCGATCACGCGCGAAGGTGCCAAGCGCTGGGCGGTGGGATTCGTGCGCGCCGGGCTGCATTGCCTGCCGCTCTGCTTGCCGATGCTGCTGATGATCGCCTGGCGTAACGGCCAGCACGTGACCGGGGAGACCGGCGACTGGTTCAACTGGCAGGCCAAGATCAGCTGGCTGACGATGATGCTGCGCGATCGCTGGATGGCGTTCGACATCGCCTCGGTGGCGGTGATCGGGCTCGTCATCTACAAGGCGGTGCGCGACCCCAATTTCGAATATTCGCGTGCCGTCGGGCTCTCGACCTTGTTCCTGGTCGCGGTCTTCGTGCTGTTGCCGCGCATCGTATTCGGTTCGGCTTATGCCGATATGCGGCTGGCGCCGTTCATGGTGGCGATCGGGGTCATCGCGATCCGGCCCAAAAAAATGGTGTCGCCACGGACGATGAAGACGGTCGCGGTCCTTGGGCTTGCCTTCGTGCTGGTCCGCACGACCGCGACGACGGTCAGCTTCTACATTTTCGACCAGAATTACGACCGCGAGCTCAAGGCGCTCGACCATATCCCGGTCGGTGCGCGCCTGGTCAGCTTCGTCGGCAAGACCTGCAACAACGAATGGCTGATGAGCCGGCTCGAGCACCTGCCCGCGCTCGCGCTCGAGCGGAACGCTGCCTATACCAACGATCAATGGTCGATGCCCGGCGCGCAATTGCTCACGACCAAATATGTCGCCGCCGGGCACTTCTCGCACGACCCGTCGGAGATCGTCACCGAACGGCAATGCGCGCGCGAATGGTGGCGACCGATCGACCGCAGCCTCGCGCTCTTCCCGCGCCCGGCGTTCGACTATGTGTGGCTGATCACGCCGCCACCCTATCACGCCAAATACGTCCAGGACCTGACCCCGATCTGGCGCAGCGGCGACAGCGTGGTGTTCAAGGTCAACCATGTCGAGGTGGCGCCGCAGGCCAAGAGGAGCGACTTCCCGCTCCCGCCTAAGAGCAAGGTTCCCCTCTTCTGAACGGCGTGAGCTGCGCCAGATATTGCTGGTCGCTCTCGACGCCGGCGCGTTCGCGCGCCAGGAAATCGGCAATCGCACGGCGGAAATTGCGGTCGGGAATGTAATGCGCCGACCAGGTCGGCACGGGGACATAGCCGCGCGCCAATTTGTGCTCCCCTTGCGCGCCTGCTTCGACGGTCGACAGCCCGCGTGCGATCGCCGCATCGATCGCCTGATAATAGCATAGCTCGAAATGGAGGAAGGGCACGTCCTCGACGCATCCCCAATAGCGGCCGTACAGAGTATCGCTACCGATCAGGTTGAGCGCTCCCGCGATCGGGCGGCCGTCGCGCTCGGCCAGGATCAGCAGCACATGATCTGCCATCCGCTCACCCAGCAGTGAGAAGAATGGCCGCGTCAGATAGGGATGCCCCCATTTGCGGCTGCCGGTGTCCTGATAGAATGCCCAGAACGCGTCCCAATGCGCCTCGGTCAGCTCGGCGCCGGTGACATGGCGGATAGTCAGTCCCTCGACCGCCTTTGCGCGTTCCTGGCGAATCGCCTTGCGCTTGCGGCTGGCGAGCGCCGCCAGAAAATCGTCGAACGTCGCATAGCCATCATTCTGCCAATGGAATTGGGTGCCTTCGCGGATCAGCCAGCCCGCCGCCTCGAACAACGGTAGCTGGCCCGGGGCGACGAAGGTGGCGTGCGCCGAGCTCAGCCCGTTCTGATCGGTCAGCGCCTCGATCGCGCCGATCAGCGCGGGGGCCATCGTCTCGTCGCGCAGCAGCAGCCGCGGCCCCGGCACCGGGGTGAACGGCGCCGCTACCTGGAGCTTGGGATAATAATCGCCGCCGGCGCGCTCCCAGGCATCGGCCCAACCATGGTCGAAGACATATTCGCCCTGGCTGTGGCTCTTGGCATAGGCAGGTGCGATTGCCGCCGGGCGATCGTCGGCGCCGTCGACGATCACCGGCAGCGGTTGCCAGCCGGTGCCGCGGCCGACGCTGCCCGATTCTTCGAGGATCGAGAGGAAGTCGTGGCGCACGAACGGATTGCCGGTGCCGGCACAGGCGTCCCAATCGGCCGCCGCCACTTGCGACACGCCTTCAGAAATACGCGCGGTAATTGAGGCGCGACTCACGCGCCGCAGTCTTTCGTCACCCCGGTCTTGTGCCGGGGCCCAACGTGCCGCACTTCCTGCATACGCGGAATATGCGGATCGGTGGATGCCGGGACAAGCCCGGCATGACGTTTAGTTGGTTTAGTCGGCGAGCTTGACCACCGCGTCGACCTCGACCGCTGCTCCACGCGGCAGCGCCGCGACGCCGACCGCGCTGCGGGCATGCTTGCCGGCCTCGCCGAACAAAGCCTCCATCAGGTTCGAGGCGCCATTGGCGACTTCGGGCTGGTCGGTGAAATCGGGCGCCGAATTGACGAACACGCCCAGCTTGACGATCTGCTCGACCCGGCTGAGGTCACCGCCCAGGGCCGCCTTGATCTGCGCGACCAGCATCAGTCCGCACAATTCGGCGGCCTCCTGCCCCGCGACCTTGTCGACTCCGTCGCCCAACCGGCCGGTGACGACCTTGCCGTCCTTGAACGGCAGCTGGCCCGAAATGTGGAGCAGGCCATTGGCGTCGACCGTCGGTACGTAGGAGGCGACCGGCGCGGCCGGCGACGGCAGGCTCAGGCCCATTTCCTCCAGCTTGCGGTCGATACGGTCGGTCATGCGGAAATCCCTTCTGTTATGGCCGGCTGGTCGGCGGCGAAGCGCTGGGCGATCCAGTCGCGCGCTGCCCCCCAGTCGTCGATTCGTGCGTGCGCGTGCGCCGCGGGCGGCACTTGCGGTGCCATTGCGGGCTCGGCGACTAGGTGCAGCCGGTGGACTGTGGGGGCGTGCTTGGCAACCGATTCGTGGTGCGTCGCCAGATCATCGACGAAAACCGTGACCGGATTGCCATATTCCGCGACCAGCCGTGCTACGGGACCACCCTTGCCGCCCTGATTTGTTTCGACCCGGTGGCGGATGCCGTGCTGCGCCAATTGCTCGATGCGATGATCGCGGCAATGGTCGCCCAGATTGGTCAGGATGACGATGTCCGCGCTCTCGGACAGCGCCGCCAGCGCTTCGGCGGCGCCGGGGACCAGAGTCTGGCGTTCCATCTCGGCGGGAAAGAATTCGTCGAGCATTGCCCAGATCCGCTGATGCTCGACCGCGCTGCCATCGGCATGGGTCATGGCGATGAAACTGCCGGTTTCGTGCGCGAAGGCGATATCGTGGCGCTCGCGCAGCCAGGTGCCGAAATGGCGTACCATGTGCAGCAGCACTTCGTCGCAATCGCAGATCAACAAGGGGCGCGTCATGTATCGAGACTCCGGCGGGCGGCGACCAGCGCCTCGGGTTTGACGCCGAGTTCGGTCGCGCAAGCGACCAGATCGGGCTCGTGCGCTTCGAGGAATCCCAGCACTGCCGCCTGGGTACCGCGATTCGCGGCCGACCCGCGCAGGTCGTCGGCGTCGAGTCCGGTCAGGTCGAGCAATCGCCGCGCGCGCGCCGGATCGGCCAGCGTCCAGGCCAGCGCGTGCAATGCCAAGGTCGGGGCGTCGTTGGTGTCGGTGGGGTTCATTGCTATGTCGTGGTCCAAGGAGACCCCGTTGGCAAAGCGCGTGCTGGTTGTCGAGGACAACGAACTCAATCTGAAGCTGTTCTGCGATTTGCTGCGCGCGCACGAATTCGAGACCGAGCCGGTGCGCGACGGGCGCGAGGCGGTCGAGCGCGCGCGCGGCTTTGCGCCGGACCTCATCGTGATGGACATCCAGCTGCCCTATGTCAGCGGTTATGACCTCATCCTGCAGATCAAGGCGGACGAGGATCTGGGCAAGATCCCGATCATGGCGGTCACCGCTTATGCCGGGCGCGAGGATGAGGACCGCATCCGCGCCGCCGGCGCCGACGCCTATGTGTCCAAACCGATCTCGGTCGCGCGATTCGTCGAGGAAGTGAACGCGCTGCTCTGATTCCCTCTCCCGCTTGCGGGAGAGGGAGGGGCCCGCCGCGCAGCGGTGGGAGGGTGAGGGTCTTCTTTCTTCTTTTTTTTCGCGTTGTCCGCCCGGAAGAAGAAAGAAGACCCTCACCCAACCCTCTCCCGCACGCGAGAGAGGGCTTAAAAACGAAAAGGCCGCGAGGGTTTCCCCTGCGGCCCTGGGTCCCCGCCTTCGCGGGGATAAGCAAGCCTGGCGGCTTACTTAATCTTCGCTTCCTTGAACTCGACATGCTTGCGCACGACGGGATCGTATTTGCGGAACGACAGCTTCTCGGTCTGGGTGCGCGGATTCTTCTTCGTGACGTAGAAGAAGCCGGTGTCGGCCGAGCTGACGAGCTTGATCTTGACGGTGGTCGGCTTGGCCATGACCCAAATTCCTGCTGGTTGAAATACAAAAGCGGCGGACGTGCCGCCGCTTGTCAGGGGCGGGCCATTGGCCCAGCCGAGGAGGATTGTCAAGCGCGAGGGGCTTTAACACCCCCTTTACCATATCGGTAGCACTCTCGCGCAAGCGAAGCGGGAGTAGGGGAAATGGGGTTTTCTGCTCGTAATGACGATCTCGCCGCGCGGATCGCGCGGCTCGACCTGATGGCCCGGCATGTGCGTCCGCGCGACCTCGTCGTCGAAGTCGATTCGATCCGCTGTGTGGCCGAAGCGGCGGGCATATTGCCCGTTGTGGCGGTGGCGCACGCGCTCGAATCGGCGTTGGGACGCGGCGAAAGCGGGGTGATCGTGCGCGGCTGGATCGCGATGCTGACCGAAGCGGTCGGCTGCGGCCAGACCGACGCGCAGACCGGCCATGTCTTCCTCGCCGCCGGTGCGATGCGACTGGGCGGCTAATGGATTCATTGATGGCGGCGCTGGTTGCCGCCTTGCTGATTCGCGCGACCGATCCGACCGCGACCTATGTCGCGTGTGTCGCCGATCGCTCTCGCAAGACCGGCGCGGTGCTGGCCGGTGCCCTGGTCGCGATGCTGATCACGCATGCGATTGCCGCGGTCGCGGGCTTCTTCCTTGCACCGCATCTCACCCCCAATCCGAAGCGGCTGTTCGTCGCTTTCGCCCTACTCGCTGCGGCAAGCGGCGGGATCTGGCCGGGCAAGCCGATCGAGCCGGGCGAGAGGCGCCATCCATTCTGGACCGTCGCCGCCCGGCTGATCGCCGGCGGGTGGAGCGGCCGCACCGAATTCGTCACCCTCGCGCTGGCGATGAGCGGCACCGCCGCGCTTGCCGGGATCGGCGGGTTCATCGGCAGCGCCATCGTGCTCGGGTTCGCGGCGATCGGCGGCGACATGGTCTGGCGCACCTTGCCCCACCGCGCGATCGGCATCGTCCTCGGCGGATTGCTGGCGATCGCCGGCTTCTGGCTGGCCTTTTCCGCGCTGCGGCTGATCTAGCGCGTCGATCACTCTGCCCGGCATTTTCGTGCGGCAAGGAGCGGAGCCAATCCTATATTGATCCGTTGTCGCAACGATTCTTTCGCTCAACGGAGACACCATGCCCAACGCCGATCTCAAGACTCCGACCGATTTGTCGTCCAACGCCGCGAAAAGCGTGAAGGACGCGCTCAACACGATCCTGGCCGATTCGTTCGCGCTCTATCTGAAAACCAAGAATTTCCACTGGCACGTCTCGGGCCCGCATTTCCGCGACTATCATCTGATGCTCGACGAACAGGCGGCGGAGATCTTCGCCTCCACCGACGACATCGCCGAGCGGGTGCGCAAGACCGGCAACGTTACCCTGCGCTCGATCGGCGATATCGCCCGGCACCAGACGCTCAAGGACAATGAGAAGGATTTCGTCGCGCCCGACGACATGCTCAAGGAATTGCGCAACGATAACCTCAAGCTGGTCGAAAGCCTGCGCGAGGCGAAGGACATTGCCGACACGGCCAAGGACAATGCCACCAGCGCGATGATCGACGACTGGACCGACCAGGCCGAACGCCGCGCCTGGTTCCTGTTCGAGGCTGGGCGCAAGGCGTAACCTCTCGAGATTCCCCTCCCTCGTGGGGGGGGGGGGAATCATGTGGCTTCACCCTTCCAGCGTGATCAGCCAGAGATCGGGCGGCGCGCCGAATCGCAGCGGCGGGCCGCTGGTGCCGAGCCCTCCGGTCACGATCACCGCGAGCCCCGGGTCGATCACCAGGCCGCAGCGATAGCGGTTCTTGAAGCGCGAGACGGTCGTGATCGGCCCATAGAAGGGCAGTACGCCCTGGCCGCAATGCGTATGTCCCGCGAGCAGCAGATGTACGTCCCCCGGCAATCGCGGTGCAATGTCGGGCGAATGGGTCAGGATGACGCGCGCGCCCTCGAATGGGCGCAGCTTGGCCATGGTCGCGGCGATGTTGGCGTGCTTGGTATAATCATCGTCGACCCCCCCGATCGCGATCGGCCCGCGCGCGGTGACGTCGTTGACCAGGACGGTGATCCGCGCCTGGGCCAACAGACTGGTCACGTCATCGGGCCCGGTCCAGTGATCGTGATTGCCCAGCACAGCGACGACGCCGAGCGGCGGATGCAGTTTCTTGAGCGGCGCGACCAGCGCCTGCCCCTTGGCCTTCGCGCTGTGCGGATCCTTGCCGTAGATGAAGTCGCCGGCGATCATCACGATATCGGGATTGAGCGCGTTGATCTGGTCGACGATGCGGCTCAGCCGAGCCTCGTCCATCGCGTGGCTGCCGATATGCACGTCGCTGATCAGCACGGCGCGGACCGGCTTTATTCCCTTGGGCCAGCGCGGCAGCTTGATCGTCGCGGTGCGCACCACGGGATCCCACCGCGCCTCGGCACGCGCATAGAGATAGAATCCTGCCACGATCAGCAACAGGATGAGGACGGCCTTGAGCAGCTTGCGCATGGTCGAACGCCTAGGAGGCGCGCGGGCGGCGGGCAATGACTCCTAAATCCCGCCCGTTCCGGGGGGGGGGTTTAGGAGCCGCTCTGGTGGAACCGTTACGCGAGCGCCATGTTGGTCGCGACATGCACGCTTTCGCGCAGCTCCTCGATTCGCTGATCTACACGCGGTCGCGCAACGCCAAGCTCAAGCTGATCGGCGATTATCTCAAGGCGACCCCGGATCCCGATCGCGGCTGGGCGATCGCGGCGCTGACCGGCGATCTCGATCTTCCCGCGGTCAAGCCGGCGGTGATCCGCGCGCTGATCGAGGAGCGCGTCGACCCGGTGCTGTTCCGGATGAGCCGCGACTATGTCGGCGACACGGCGGAGACGATCGCCTTGCTGTGGCCTGGCGCCGATGACGGCAACGGCGAGCCGTTGTCGGTCGGCCAAGTGGTCGACACGCTCAATTCGCTGTCGCGCTCGGATGCACCGGCCGCGCTTGCCGCGATGCTCGACCGGATGGATGCCGAAGAGCGGTTCGCGTTGCTGAAGATGGCGACCGGCGCGCTCAGGATCGGCGTCTCGGCGCGTCTCGCCAAAACCGCGCTCGCTCAGGCATTCGGCGTCGCGGTCGAGGCGGTCGAGGAAGTCTGGCACGCAATCCGCCCGCCTTACGCCGAATTGTTCGACTGGGTCGAAGGCCGCGGCCCGCAGCCGACCGCCGCCGACGTGCCCGTATTCCGCCCGTTCATGCTCGCGCATCCGCTCGAGGAAGGCACGGTCGACCTGGCCGATTATGCCGCGGAATGGAAATGGGACGGCATTCGCGTCCAGCTCGTCCATGTCGGCGGCGAGACTCGGCTTTATAGCCGCGCGGGCGACGATATTACGGGCAGCTTTCCCGACATCGCCGCAGCGTTTCGCTCGCCCGGGGTGCTCGACGGCGAATTGATGGTGAAGGGCGAGGCGCAGGGTAGTGCACTCGAGGAAGGGGCGGGCGCCGCCAGTTTCAATGCCTTGCAACAGCGGCTGGGGCGCAAGATCGTGTCGGCGAAGATGCTCGATGAATATCCAGCCTTCGTCCGCCTCTACGACATATTGTTCGATGGTAGCGAGGACCTCCGCGCGCTCGCCTGGACCAATCGCCGCGCGCGGCTCGAAAGCTTCGCCGCAGGGCTCGACTCCGAGCGCTTCGACGTCAGCGTCCTGATCGAAGCGAAGGATTTCGCCGCGCTCGAGGAAATCCGCGCCGGTGCGCGCGATGCCGCGATCGAGGGCGTGATGCTCAAGCGGCGCGACTCGGATTACGTCGCCGGCCGCCGCACCGGCTTGTGGTACAAATGGAAACGCGATCCGCTGACCGCCGATTGCGTGATGATGTACGCGCAGCGCGGCAATGGCCGGCGCTCGTCCTTCTACAGCGACTATACGTTCGGCTGCTGGACCGAGGAGGGCGAGTTGCTGCCGGTCGGCAAGGCCTATTCGGGGATCACCGATGACGAGCTCAAATGGCTCGACAGCTTCGTCCGCAACCACACGATCAACCGTTTCGGCCCGGTGCGCGAAGTCGAGAAGACCCTGGTCCTCGAAGTCGCGTTCGATTCGATCCATGAGTCGAAACGCCACAAATCGGGCCTCGCGATGCGCTTCCCGCGCATCCATCGCATCCGCACGGACAAGCCGGCGGCCGAAGCGGATACGATCGCCGGGATCAGGAAGCTGGTGACCTGAGAGAGTCTCCGATTATCGTCGGCCACCGGTCAAGCCGCCGGCCGCCAATGCCCACCAGCAGATGAACGGCTGGGCGAACAGGCGCGGATAATGATAGGCCCAGCCCAGCCCAGTGCCGGTCGACAGATCGTGGACCGCGTGAAGGATGTTCGCCGGATAGACGCAGGCAGCATAGAGCGCGAGCGCCACGCCTGCGGCTGCTCGGGTTAGTGGCACGAACAGGCCGACTGCTCCGGCGAGCTCGGCAACACCGGTCAGCCTGACGATGACGAGAGGATATGGAAGCGCCAGCGGCATGACCGGCATGAAGAGGTCCGGTCGCGCTATATGTATCGCTCCAGCCAGCAGATAGAGCGGCGCGATGGTGCCACGGGCCAAGTCGGCGCGCCTCACCTGCATCTCTTCCCGTTCGTCATGTCAGGATCGGCAATGGTGGAGACACGCCCATCCGAATAGCGTGCGACGATGGCAAACGGCACATAAGCTTAGGCGCAACGACCGCGGCGGCTGGAATCTTCTGCATGGCATTTTCCGATCGAGTTTGCCGGATGCCGCCACATCTCGGTTTGGTGCGACGTCGACCGCATGAGGGACCGGCGCCGGGGGAATGACGCCGGTCCCTCGCTGCCCCGGCAGGAATTAGGGCAGCATGACGGTGTCGATGACGTGGATCACGCCATTCGATTGCATTACGTTGGCGATGGTGATCATTCCGGTGTCGCCTTTGTCGTCCATGACCGCCCAGCCGGCGCCCATCTTCTTGAACTTGAGCATCCCGCCCTGGACCGTCGCGTAGCTGGCGACGCCGCCGTCCTTCTTGGCCTTGGCCGCGATCATCGCCGCGGTGATCCGGCCCGGCACGACGTGATAGGTCAGCACCGAGGTCAACTGGCCCTTGTTCTCGGGCTTGAGCAACGTGTCGACCGTTCCAGCGGGCAGCTTGGCGAATGCCGCGTTGGTCGGCGCGAAGACGGTGAACGGGCCCTTACCCGACAAGGTGTCGACCAGCCCGGCGGCCTTGACCGCGGCGACCAGCGTGGTGTGGTCCTTCGAATTGACCGCATTCTGAACGATATTCTTGGTCGGATACATGGCGGCACCGCCGACCATCGGGTTCTTCATCGCGGCGACGCCTGCGCCTGCGCCGGCGACCAATGCGGTCGCGAGCATCAATTTACGGATTGCCTTCATGTCCCTGTCTCCTGAAGCACGCCATTTGGCGCGTGCGACTGGAGGTACGGAGGTGGGGCTCCGGCGGATGCAGCTGCCGGGAACAATTCTGTCCCGTTTATTGAATTCGCTCAGGCGATCGAGAGTTTTCCGCTCGCCACGACCGGCCCGGTCGGCAGCCCGGTTGGTGACCCGCCGAGCGGCTCGATCGATACCGCCAGCATGATGCCGGCCTTCAGGGCGCGGCGTTTCTCCATCGGCAGCACCATGCGCGACGGCCCGGTCGATGCCAGCATTCCCATCGGCTTGGGTACGCCATCGCCGCCGATCATCCAGAGCTGGGCGGTCTTGCCTGCCGGCGCCATCGCCGCCCCGCCGACACGCATCTCGCCCGTCGTCATGTCGACCATCGCCGGGACCGCGGCAGATTTATCGCTCATCATCAGCGACGCGACCATCAGGTGGTGCGGCGCAACCGCGACCGGCGGTGTCGGTCGCAGGACGATGAACAAGGCGAGCATCGCGGCGATCGCGGTGACCATCGCGGCAATCGGCCAGCGCGTGCGCCGATTTGGCGCTGGCGCGGCGGGCTGGTCGAGTTGCGCGAGGCGAGCAGCGACCGATTCGGGGGCAGCGACTTCCGGATAATCGTCGAACAACCCTGCCAGCCGCTGGCGCCACTCCTCGACCTCGCGCGCGAAGGCAGGATCGGCCAGCACCCGTCGCAGCGCCGAGGCGCGTTCCTCGCCATCGAGCAGGCCGAGCGCGAGTTCGGCGGCGGTCATATCGGGATCGGGAGCGTCAGGCGTCATCGACACATCCCCTCAGCTGGAGCAGGCCGCGCCGCATGATGCTCTTCATCGTGCCAAGCGGCACGTTCTCGCGCTCGGCCAGTTCGGCATAGGTCACCCCATCGAAGAACGCCGTTCGGATGGCATCGCGCGCGCGTTCGTCGAGTGCGTCGAGGCAATCGTGCAGCCGTTGCGACTCCTGGTCGCGCTCGGCGATCTCGCGCTGGTCGGGGGACAAGTCCGCTACCAAAGCCGCCTCTTCGATCGGGTGCGCGGGCCGCGCACCACGCGCCCGCACCCAGTCGATCGCCTTGTTGCGCGCGATCGTCGCCAGCCACGAGATCGGGCTGGCGCGCCCGGGCTCATAGGCGCCGGCGCGTTTCCAGATCGTGATATAAACGTCGTGCAATACATCTTCGGCAGCGCTCCGCTCTCCACAGATACGCAGGCAAATGCCGAAAAGCTTCGCCGACGTCAGCCGGTACACATCCTGCAACGCCGCGCGATCCTCCTGCCCGGCGCGCACCAACGCCTCGGTCAGGCGGGCGCGCGCGGCGGCGGGGTCGGTGGGTGAACGCACGCCGCATGACTAGACGTCAGCGGCGGCGCACGCAATTAGGGTGACGATGACCGTCATGCTAGCGCCGCTGCTGATGATCGCCTCGGGGTCGGTTCACGCGGTAGTCAATGCCATCGTCAAAGGCGGCAAGGACAAGATGGCGTCGCGCGCAATGACCGACGGATCGGCGGCGATCATCCTGCTTCCCGCCTTGCTGCTCGTACCGCTGCCGCACGGCGCCTGGACCTGGCTCGCGGCGACGGCGCTGGTCCATGCGCTTTATCTCTACGCGCTGATCCGGGCGTACCAGGTCAGCGACTTCTCTTCGGCCTATCCCGTGTTGCGCGGCACCGCGCCGCTGGTCACGGCGGGCGTGACGCTCGGGCTGCTCGGCGATCATGTCTCGACCATGAGCATCGCCGGGATCGCGCTGATCGGCATCTCGATGTTCGTGCTGGCGATCGGCCGTCACCTCAGCCGGGCCGGGTTCGGCTGGGCAGTGCTGACGGGGTTCACCATCGCCGCCTATACGGTGATCGATGCCGCCGGTGTGCGCGCGGCGCCGACGCCGTTCAGCTATATCGCCTGGATGTTCGTGACCATGGGGCTGGTCATCGTTGGACTGTTCGCGATCCTGACGCGCGGCACCTTGTTCGCATCGATGCGCCAGCAATGGCGACCGGGCGCGATCGCCGGCGCGCTATCGATCCTGACCTATGGTCTTGCGCTCTATGCGCTGTCGATCGGTCCGACCGCGCCGCTCGCCGCGTTGCGCGAGACGGGGATGGTCACCGCATTGGTCATCGCTGTCGTGTTTCTGAAGGAGCGGGTGACGGTCGGACGGGGATTGGCGGTGCTGGGGATTCTGGCTGGGGCCGGGCTGATCTTGCGGGGGTAGCAGAAAAATCCTCCCCGCTTGCGGGGAGTGGGACCGCTCGCGAAGCGAGTGGTGGAGGGGGGCTCTCCACATCTGCGTCGCTTGATGCCCGCCCCTTCCACCAAGCCGCTGCGCGTCTTGGTCCCCTCCCCGTAAACGGGGAGGATTTATACACCCAAAATGAAAAACGCCCGGCCCGCACTTGGCGGACCGGGCCTTTTCAAAAGCAGAACCGTTAGGACGATTAGATCGACGTCAGGTTCACGGCGGCATATTTGCCGCGACGATTGTCGACCTCGAGCTCGAATTCGAGCCGATCGCCTTCGTTCAGGCTGGTCATGCCGGCGCGTTCGACCGCCGAGATATGGACGAACGCATCGGGCTGGCCGTCATCGCGCTGAATGAAGCCGAAGCCCTTCATCGCATTGAAGAACTTGACCGTGCCGGTCGCCTTCTCGCCCGTCAGCTCGCGGCCACCGCCGCCAGCGCCACCGGCGGCGCCACGCGGGCCGGCGTCGCGATCACGCGGCGGGCCGCGGTCGGTCACCGGCATCGGCTC
>NZ_BCYU01000038.1 GCF_001598355.1 Sphingomonas asaccharolytica NBRC 15499 | reverse complement strand
GGCGGGCACCTCGGCCGGTGCCGGCGGCGGCGCGACCACCTTGCCCTTTTCTTCGACGCGGCGTTTTTCGTCCTCGACCGCGGCCTGACGCTGCGCGTCCTCACGGCGGCGCGCCTCCTCCAGCGCGCCCATGCGCTGTTCTTCGGCTTCGCGCAGCAATTGCGTCTGGCGCTCCTGCGCCGACAGCTGCGGCGCCGCGGGCGTACGAGCGACCGGGGCCGCGGGGGCGGGCGCCGGGGTCGGCGCTTGTGCTTCCTCGACGACCGGCGCCTCGGCAGGGCCGCCGGCATTCGGGCCGAGCACGCGACGGCGCTTGACCTCGACCACGACGGTGTTCGAGCGCCCGTGGCTGAAGCTTTGCTTCACCTTGCCGGTCTCGACCGTGCGCTTCAGCCCCAATGGCTGGCGCATTCCGAGTTTCGGCTTGTCGTTGTCGGTATCGCTCACTCAATATCCTCGTCGTTCTCGGCCGAGCCGCCAGCGCTTCCTGTAGCGGAAAGCGCCGATGCGCCCTGCGAGGCCGTTTCGCAAGGCTCGGTAGTCAAATCAGGGCCGATAAAATGCCGCCAGCGGTCGAGCGCGTCACGCACGCGGACCGCGGCAGCGGGGTCGGTCACGGCGATATGTACCACATTTTCGCGGCCTAGCGCCAAGGACAATATGGTGCGCGGGAGAGGAAGTGCCAAGCCCTCTTCGCCCGATCCTTCGCGATCGCGCCCGACCCGCCACGCCTGAGCGAGCTTGCGCGCGCCGTCGCTGCCGGCATCGGAGGCATGGAGCAACAGCCGGACTTGGCCCGATCGCGCCGCCTTCTCCACACGTTCCGTGCCGTTGACGATCTTGCCCGCCTTCGATTCGAGGCCGAGCCGGTCGAGGAACGCGCGCTGCAACTGGTCCGCGATCAGCGTGCCCAAATCGGCGGGGATCGTCAGGTCGTTCGACTTGAATGCCCGCGCCAGTGCGCCGCGCAGCTTGCCCTTGGCATTGGCCGCGTCGAGTTCGCTTTGCGTCACCCCGATCCACGCCCCGCGGCCCGGCGCCTTGGCCCGGATGTCGGGCAGCACCTGACCCTCGGGCCCGAGCGCCAGCCGGATCAACTCGCCGCGCGGCTCCCGGTCGCCCGACAGGATGCAGCGGCGGATGGGGTCGCTGGAGCCCTTCCCCTTCGGAATAGGAGAGTCGCCTGTAACCGCAGCATCGGCCGAGGCATCGAGCGTCGACTGTTGCTGCTCCACCTCTTGCCCCTCTCCCGAAGGGGAGTGGCTGGGGTTACGCCGCTTGCCTACGTTGGCGTTATCATTGCGAGGGGACCGCATGCGCGTCTCCCTCGCTTTTGGGGGCATCGCGATCGGCGATCAGGATGCCGCCGGCGCCATAATTCTCGGTCGAAACCTCCTCGATCACGATCTGCACCGCAGCCGGGTTCTTTCCCAGCCGCTCGACGAGCGACTGGGTGACGTCCGCCACGATTCCGGACTTCTGGTCCTTCGTGGCGGTGCCCGAGATGCGGATCGAGACGAACGGCATCAGGCTTCTTCACCCTCCGCCGCTTCGCCTTCCGCGGCGGGTTCGTCCTCGAACCAATGCGCGCGGGCGGCCATGATGATCTCATTACCCTGCTCATCCGTCAGGCCATATTCGGCCAGCACGCCACCCTTATGCTCGGGACGCTTGGGCGCGTCCTCGGCGCGGCGGCGCGGTTCCTGGCGCTTCTTCTCGACCAGTTCGTCGGTGGCGAGATCGGCGAGATCGTCGAGCGTCTTGATCCCAGCCTTGCCGAGCGTGACCAGCATCGCTTCGGTCATGTAGGGCATGCCGGCGAGCGCATCCTCGACGCCGAGCGCCTTGCGCTCCTCGCGATTGGCCTGTTCGCGGCGATCGAGCGCTTCCTGCGCGCGGCTCTGCAGCTCCTGGCCGAGATCGTCGTCAAAGCCTTCGATCGCGGCGAGTTCGGCGAGGTCGACATAAGCCACTTCCTCGAGCGCGCCGAAGCCCTCGGCGACCAGCAGCTGGGCCAAGGTCTCGTCGACGTCGAGCTCGTTCTGGAACATTTCCGACCGCTCGACGAACTCGCGCTGGCGCTTCTCGCTGGCATCGGCCTCGGTCAGGATGTCGATCGCCTTGGCGGTCAGCTGGCTAGCGAGGCGGACGTTCTGGCCGCGGCGACCGATCGCCAGGCTGAGCTGGTCGTCCGGCACCACCACTTCGATCCGGTCCTCTTCCTCGTCGATCACGACGCGGCTGACCGATGCCGGCTGCAGCGCGTTGACGACGAAGGTCGCGGTGTCCTCGGACCAGGGAATGATGTCGATCTTCTCGCCCTGCATTTCCTGGACCACCGCCTGAACGCGGCTGCCCTTCATGCCGACGCAGGCGCCGACCGGGTCGATGCTGGAGTCGTGGCTGATCACGCCGATCTTGGCGCGCGACCCCGGATCGCGGGCCGCAGCCTTGATCTCGATGATGCCGTCATAGATTTCGGGCACTTCCTGCGCGAACAGCTTCTTCATGAAGTCGGGGTGCGCGCGGCTCAGGAAAATCTGCGGCCCGCGATTCTCGCGGCGGACATTGAGGATCAGCGAGCGGATGCGGTCGTTGACGCGTACCACTTCGCGCGGGATTTGCTGGTCGCGGCGGATGACGCCCTCGGCGCGGCCCAGATCGACGACGACGTGACCGAACTCGACGCGCTTGACCACGCCGGTGATGATCTCGCCCATGCGGTCCTTGAACTCTTCGAACTGGCGCTCGCGCTCGGCGTCGCGGACCTTCTGGAAGATGACCTGCTTGGCGGCCTGGGCGGCGATGCGGCCGAATTCGATCGGGGGCAGCGGATCGACGATGAAGTCGCCGACCTTGGCGTCCTTCTGCAGCTTCTGCGCGCCCTTCAAATCGACCTGCTTGAAATAATCGTCGACCGCCTCGACCACTTCGACGACGCGCCACAAGCGCAGGTCGCCGGTATTCGGGTCGAGCTTGGCGCGGATGTCATTCTCGGCGCCGTAGCGCGCGCGGGCGGCGCGCTGGATGGCGTCTTCCATCGCCTCGATCACGATGCCGCGGTCGATCATCTTTTCGGTCGCGACCGAGTTTGCGATCGCGATCAGTTCGGCCCGGTTGGCGGTAACGGCGGTGGCCATCAGTTACTTTCCTCTGTCTCGAATTCTTCTGCGCCGTCGCTCGACAGCGGCGCGGTTGCGGCAATTAGTTTGTCGGTGATCAGCAATTTCGCATCGGCGACCTGATCGAAGCCGATCGTCATCGGCTGATGCTTCTTTACATCGATCGTGATGCGGTCGCCGTCCACCCCGGCGAGATCGCCGGTGAGTTGCTTGCGGCCATCGACCGGCGCGGTCAGGTGGATGCGCGCCTCTTGCCCGATCCAATTGGCGAAATCCTTGAGCCGCGTCAGCGGCCGATCGATTCCAGGCGACGATACTTCGAGGCGATAGGCGTCTTCGATCGGATCGACCTCGTCGAACTTGTCGGAGATCCGGCGCGACAGGTCGGCGCAATCGTCGATCGTCAGCTGACCCGTGTCCGGCCGCTCGGCCATTACCTGCAACGTGAGGTCGTCCTTGCCCCCGAACATCTTCACGCGCACCAGATCGAAGCCAAGGGCCTGGGCCTCTGGCTCGATCAATTGCGTCAGTCGGGCGATGTCCGCCATGGGGTGTCCGTGAAACAAGCAGGTTGGGCGCCGGGGAGCGGGAGCCCTCCGACCTCTTCACCTGGCGATGTAGAGATTGGCCAATGATATAGGCCGGTCAGCGCGCCGTGGCAAGCGGGCAACCCTGGCGATCCGCGAGACGTTGTGCCAGCATCGCTCTCCCCCCTCCCCGGAGATGCCCGATGATCCGTCTTGCGATGTTGTCGACCGCCCTGTTCGCCATGGCCTGCTCGGCGCCCCCCGATACCGCCGGCAAAGACACCGGCAGCCCCGCTATCACCGGCAACGCCCAAGCCGCCCCGATCACCGATCTGCCCGATGATTCGCCGCTCGAACCCGAGATCAAGAATATCCCGGCGGCGACCGGCCGCGCCAATTTACCGCTCACCCAGCCCCCGTTCGCGGTCGCGAAGATCGGCGAGTTTGACGAGCCGTTCGCGATGGCATTCCTGCCCGGCGACCAGGGTCTGCTCGTCACCGAGAAAGGGGGCGCGCTCAAGCTGCGCCGGACAGACGGCGGCGTCGTGACCATCAACGGCGTGCCCAAGGTCGTGGCGGGCGGGCAGGGCGGCCTGCTCGATGTCGCGATCGCGCCCGATTATGCCGCCAGCCACCACATCTATCTGAGCTACGCAGAGCCGGGTCCGGGCGGCAGCGCGCTGGCGCTTGCCCGCGCGACGCTCGACATTGCCGGCAAGAGGCTCGCCGACCTCTCGGTGATCTGGCGCTCGGGCTCATCCGGCCCAGGCGGCCAGTTCGGGTCGGTCATCACCTTCTCACCCGACGGGCAAAATCTGTTCCTGACCTCGGGCGAGCGCCAGCGCTTCACCCCGGCACAGGATCCCAAACAGGCGCTCGGCAAGATCCTGCGGCTGACGCTCGACGGAAAGGCGGCGCCGGGCAATCCGATGTACGACAAGGGTGGGATCGAGGCGACGACCTGGACCAGCGGGCACCGTAACCCTTATGGTCTGGTCTTCGCTCCCGACGGAAAATTGTGGGAGGACGAAATGGGTCCGCGCGGCGGCGACGAGCTCAACCTGATCCTGCCGGGCAAGAATTACGGTTGGCCGATCGTCTCCAATGGCGACAATTATTCGGGCCAGCCGATTCCCGATCATCCCAGCCGCCCGGATTTCGAGGCGCCCAAATTGTGGTGGAACCCGTCGGTCTCGCCGGCCGGCATGATCTATTATTCGGGCGACATGTTCCCGGCGCTCAAGGGCTCGCTCCTGATCGGCACGATGTCGACTCCGGGGCTGGCGCATGTGACCCTTGCCGGGGACAAGGCGCATCCGGCCGACTTCTGGGATTTCCAGGCGAGGTTGCGCGACATCGCGCAGGCGCCCGACGGATCGATCTGGCTGCTCGAAGATGGCGAGAAGGGATCGGGCGGCCGCTTGCTGCGGCTGACGCCGAAGGGGTGAGCGGAGCTCACCATCGCTGTTTCGAGAAGAGCGGATATTTCCTCTCCCGCACGCGGGGGAGGAAGGGGCCCGCCGCGAAGCGGTGGGAAGGTGAGGGTCTTCTTACTTCTTCTGTCTTGGTATCCGCTGAAAGAAGAAAGAAGACCCTCACCCAACCTGCGCCGGGTGAACAGCGCCCGCGCTGTTCAGGTCATGCCGGGGGCATGACCGACCCGGTGCACCCGCTTGCGGGAGAGGGCAGCGCAACACGTGTTCTGTCACCGCCGCACGATCAGATAGTTCATCCGCGCCGCGGCGATCGGCTTGGCGGGGTCGTCCTGCCACGCGGTCGCCTCAACATTGGCGACACGCGTGCCCAGCCGGGTGACGATACCGCGCGAGCGAGTCGGTTTGTCGCGACCGCCGCGCATGAAATCGACCGTCACGTTGACCGGCTTGACCTCGCCCCCGCCTTCGTCCGCCAAGGCGTCGTACAAGGCGACGATCGCCGCCATCTCCATCAAGCCGCTGATCGCCCCGCCATGTAGGAATCCCGGGCGGCCCAGCACATGATTGCCGAACGGCATCACCAGCACCGGCGCACCGTCGCCGTCGCGTTCGGCGGTCAGCCCCAGGAGCTGCGCATAAGGGGGAAGCCGGTCGATCATCGCGGATAGCCGTCGGGCGCCATGAACGTGCCGGCGACATGCGCCAGCGGATCGTCCGGATCGCCGTCATGCGCCTGGCCGCGCACGAACGCGATCGATCGCGTCAGCCGGTAACATTCGCCGCGCCCGATCACGGCCTTGCCCGGTGTCGCCGGCCGCAGATAATCGACCCGCAAGTCGAGCGTCGCATGGGCGACAAACGCGTCGGCGCGCAGCCACACGCCGAGGCTGGTCGCCATGTCCATCATCGACAGGATCGGGCCCGAGGCGATCACGCCGGTATCGACATTGCCGATCAGCCGCTCGTCATAAGGCAATTCGAGTTCGGCCCAATCGGGCCCGTGCGCGCGATAGCCGATGCCGATCGCGCCGCCATGTCCCAGCCGGCTGTTGAGGAACCGCGCGGGGTCGAACTGAAAGCCCTCACTCATTGCCCATTGCCCTACACGCGCCGCCGCTTGGCGCAACCGGGTACGCGCGCTCTTGCCTTGCTACGGCGAACGGCTAGCCTTGCTGACAATGATGTAAGGAGGGGCGGATGCATCCCAGCGTCCATGCGCGAACCGACGCCGGCAAACCGGCGCTGATCGTCGCCGAAACCGGCGAGACGTGGAGCTATGCCGAGCTCGATCGTCGGTCGAACCGCGTCGCCCAGTTGTTCCGCGGGCGCGGCCTGCCGATCGGCGACACCGTCGCTATCTTCATGGACAATGTGCCGGAATATTTCGCGCTAACCTGGGGCGCGCAGCGCGCCGGGCTGTTCTACGTCTGCATCTCGTCCAAACTGACGGCGCCCGAGGCCGAGTATATCGTCCGCGATTCGGGCGCGAAATTGGTTGTCGCCTCGGCCGCGCTCGCCGCCATTGCCGAGCCGCTCGCCGCGCTGATCCCCGATCTCGACCGGCTGATGCTGGGCGGCGCGGCGACCGGCTGGAACAGCCTCGAAGAGGCGTTATCGTCACAACCGGACACGCCGATCGCCGACCAGCGCGCCGGGATCGACATGCTCTATTCGTCGGGCACTACCGGCCGACCCAAAGGCGTTCGCGTCGCCTTGCCCGAGGATACCGACATCGCCGCGGTCAACGTCCTAGCGATGCTCGCCCAGGGACTCTACGGCTTCGGCCCCGATACGATCTATCTCAGCCCGGCGCCGATGTATCATGCCGCGCCGCTGCGCTGGTGCATGACCGTCCACCGGCTCGGCGGCACGGTAATCATGATGCAGCATTTCGATCCCGTTGCCGCGCTCGCGCTGATCGAGAAATATCGCGTCAATGCCAGCCAATGGGTCCCGACCCATTTCGTCCGCATGCTCAAGCTGCCCGAAACCGATCGGCTGGCGCACGACGTGTCGAGCATGAAGGCCGCGATCCACGCCGCGGCACCCTGCCCGGTCCCGGTCAAGGAAGCGATGATCGGCTGGTGGGGACCAGTGATCTACGAATATTATGCCGGATCGGAAGGCAATGGTTTCACCTCGATCACGTCGGAGCAATGGCTCGCGCACAAGGGCTCGGTCGGCAAGCCGGCCTACGGCATCGCGCGTATCTGCGGCGAGGATGGCGAGGAATTGCCGGCGGGAAGCGAAGGCCTGATCTATTTCGAGGGCGGCGGACAATTCGCCTATCATAACGATCCGGCCAAGACCGCCGAGGCGTCGAACGCCAGGGGCTGGACGACGCTAGGCGATATCGGGCGTCTTGATGAGGAAGGCTTCCTCTACCTGACCGATCGCAAAAGCTTCATGATCATCTCGGGCGGGGTGAACATCTATCCACAGGAGATAGAGAATCGCATCATCACCCATCCCAAGGTCGCCGACGTCGCGGTGATTGGCGGCCCCGACCCCGATATGGGCGAGCGCGTGATCGCGGTGGTCCAGCCTGCGGACATGGCCGATGCCGGCCCTGCTCTGGCCGAGGAACTGACCGCCTGGTGCCGCGCCGAATTGTCGGGGGTGAAGACGCCGCGCCAGATCGACTTCACTGCCGAATTGCCGCGTCACCCCACCGGCAAACTCTACAAACGCTTGCTCCGCGACCGCTATTGGGGCGAGAGCGGAAGCAGGATCGTCTAGGTCATGTGCTCCTGCGAAAGCAGGAACCCAGGTAACAAAGGACAGGGCCTGCGGCCCTAGGCTCCTGCTTTCGCAGGAGCACTTGGAGAGTGGAACATGAACGACCGCGTCACCATCACCATTGCCGACCAGATCGCCGACGTCCGGCTCGCCCGACCCGACAAGATGAACGCGATCGACCCGGCGATGTTCGAAGGCATCGGCGCGGCGATCGATTCGCTCGCGGGGCGAACCGACGTCCGCTGCGTCGTGCTGTCGGGTGAAGGGCGAGCCTTCTGTGCCGGGCTCGACATGACGAGCATGCAGGCGGGCGGATCCGGCCTGTCGTCGCGCGAGCGCAACGACCAGGGTGCGATCCTGCCGCAGCATGTGGCATGGGGCTGGCGCAACCTGCCGATGCCGGTGATCGCGGCAGTCCATGGCGTCGCGTTCGGCGGCGGGTTTCAGATCATGTCGGGCGCCGACATCCGTATCGCCGCGCCGACCGCGCGTTTCGCCATCCGGGAGACGTATTGGGGCCTGGTCCCCGACATGGCCGGCTTCCCCTTGTGGCGCAGCCTGGTCCGCGACGATGTGCTGCGCGAGCTGGTCTATACCGCACGCGAGTTCGATGCCCAGGAAGCCCTGGCCCACGGCTTCGTCACGCGCCTCGCCGACGATCCCCTCAGCGCGGCGATGGACCTGGCGCGTCAGATCGCCGGCCGCAGCCCGCATGCGATCCGTGGCGACAAGCGCCTGCTCAACATGATGCACGATGCCGATCCGCTGACGATGCTCGCCGCCGAGACCGAGGAGCAGGTCAAGGTGATCGGCAAGCCCAACATGATGGAAGCGGTCGCCGCCA
Organism: Sphingomonas asaccharolytica NBRC 15499; assembly: GCF_001598355.1. Lineage (GTDB taxonomy): Bacteria > Pseudomonadota > Alphaproteobacteria > Sphingomonadales > Sphingomonadaceae > Sphingomonas > Sphingomonas asaccharolytica. The sequence goes on along the minus strand of NZ_BCYU01000038.1, from coordinate 31,755 downwards.
ATATGCAGAAGCGGGCCGCGGTGTTTCAGGACTGATTGCGATGGAACTGCGTGTCCGCCCGACGGTGCGCACCGACGCACCGGCGCTCGCCGATCTGCTCAACGAGATCATCGCAGCGGGCGGCACCACCGCCTATGAGACCCCGTTCACGCCTGAGGCGTTCGCCGACGCCCATATCGACGGGCCGGCCGTGATCACCAGCATCATCGCCGAGGACGAGGACGGCCGCCCGATGGGCTTTCAGATCCTGCTCGCCAGCGGCAAGCTCGGGCCCGGCTGGGGTGATATCGGCACGTTCGCGCGCCGCGGATCGACCGCGCGTGGAATCGGATCGGCGCTGTTCGCCGCTACCAAGGACGCAGCGACCGCGGCCGGATTGAAGACGATCAACGCGACGATCCGAGCCGATAACTCCGGCGGATTGACCTTCTACGCGCGGATGGGGTTCGTCGATTACGCGGTCGCGCGCGCTGTCCCGCTCGCCGATGGTACACCGGTCGACCGGATTTCGCGGCGCTATGACCTGATTTAAGCCGGCTCGCGCACCGGCCATTTCTCGATCTCGGCGCGAAATGCCGGGTCGGTGCGGTCGACCCCGGTGCTGACGATCGTCACGTCGCACGTGACGAGCGGTTTGCCGTCCTGTAGTGCGAGGCTTAGCGTCTGCCACGATCGCGTGCCGAGCCGTCCGATCCCACTGGCGATCGTCATCTCGGCAGGAAAATTGCCCTCGCCAAGGTAATTGATCTCGACATTGGCGACGAGGCCGCGGTTGCGCCCCGGCCCGATTTTGCTGAGCGTGTGATAGAACCGCACCCGCGCGGTCTCGAACAACGCCGCCCAAGCGACGTTATTGATATGGCCGAGCACGTCGAGATCCTGAAAGCGAGTCTGGATGACATCGTGGTGCGGATAAGCGGCCGGATCGAGCCGCCAAGGTGCAGGGCGAGGCATAGTTCGTCCTTGCCGACCCGTTGTGGACAAGTCGAGTCCCTCGCCCCGGTATAACTTAGCGCATAGATAATATGTCGATCAGGTTGGTTATTTTCAATCTATTGCCGGTGCGGAACGATTTTGGTTGCGTCCGATTTCGAATGAGACTTTCCTCTTACAATTAACACAGGGGAGGTTACCATGAGTCGTGCCATGATTTTGGTGGCGGTAGGCGCCGCTTGCCTTGCCGCAACTGTCGCTATATCCAAGCAATATACTGATTACATGCCACAAAAGGGCGTGTGGGAAATCAACGCCATCGAAGTCGATCCCAATCACGTCGACGACTATCTGACCGGCCTGCGCAAATCGCAGGTTCCCGGGTTCGAAGTGATGAAGGCGCATGGAGTCATCGACTCCTACAAATTCCTCGTCCGCAACGGCTATAACAAGGGCGCGCCGAGCGTCCTGATCATGACCCATTTCACCAGCGCCGCGATGCTCGAGCCCGATAAGGCACGCGACCAGATGATCGAAAAGGAAATCGTCGCCAAGTTTAGCGAGGAAGACGGTAAGATCGCGGTGGCGGGGTACGAGAAGTACCGCACCTTTATCGACGACGGCCTGTGGTCCGAAATCGTGATGGCGAAATAATCGGCTTGGCCTCGGGTGGCGCGTGTCATCCGGGGCATTGCCCTATGATCCCGCTTGCCGATCCGTGCGCGTGAGGCAAGGGTAGCCGGCATGAACGTCTCCGATGCCATCGCGGCCCGCCGGTCGGTGCGCGGCTTCCTCGATACCCCGGTCGACCCGACACTGCTCCACGACATCGCCGTGAAGGCCTCACGCGCGGCAAGCGGCGGTAATATCCAGCCCTGGCACGTCGATCTCGTCGCCGGCGACAGCCTGGCCGGGCTGAAGGCGATCATGACGGCCAAACTGATGGCGGGCGAGACCGAGACGCCCGGCTATGACATCTATCCCAGGGAGTTCGTCGCGCCCTATCGCGCGCGGACCTTCGCGGTCGGCGAGGCGATGTACCGCCATGTCGGCATTCCGCGCGAGGACAAGACGGCGAGGCGAATGTGGTTCGCGCGCAACTTCCAATTCTTCGGCGCCCCCGCGGCGTTGTTCTGCACGGTTGACCGCCGGATGGGCCCGCCGCAATGGTCGGACCTCGGCATGTACCTGCAGAACGTGATGCTGCTCGCGGTCGAGGCGGGGTTGGCGACCTGTCCGCAGGAATGCTGGGCGATGTATCCGGAGACGATCGAGCGCTTCCTCGCCACGCCGGCCGACCGCATGCTCTTCTGCGGCATGGCGATCGGATATGAGGACAAGGAAGAGCCCGCCAACCGCCTGCGCACCGAGCGCGCGCCGGAAGGGGAGTGGCTGAGCTTTAGGGAATAGGGGGGAAATGGTGCCGCGGCGCTGCGCCGCTGGGCTACGCGATGCCGGCTATACGTTCCTCACTTTGCGTCTTGGAAAATGCTGCGAGACTATGTTCCCCTCCCGCAAGCGGGAGGGGAGAGCTCGGCTAACCGATCGCGGCGCCAGCGAATGCCCTTGCCCGGCTGACGTCATCCGTTCACAGATGCGGCATGACCGATCGCCCAATCGCCCCGTCCAGTTTGGGGGCGTCGAATCTCCTGGAGGCACTGCGCGAGGGAGAGCGCGCGATCAGGCGCGGCGAGTTCCTTACCCATAGCCAAATGATTGCCGACGTCGGGCGCTGGAAACAATTGAGGAGGGCAGCCCGCTGATGGCGGGAGCATTACGCGTCGGGCTATTGGGTGGGTCGTTCAACCCGGCGCATTCGGGGCATCGGGCGATCAGCCTGGCGGCAATCAAGGCGCTGGGGCTCGACGAAGTCTGGTGGATGGTGTCGCCCGGCAATCCGTTGAAGGACAAGGCGACCGACATGGCGCCGTTCGCGGTGCGCTTCGCCTCGGCGCGCGCCATGGCGGGGCACGCGCCGATTCGGGTGACCGCGATCGAGCAGCGGCTGGGTACGCGCTACACGGTCGATACCCTGTCCAAGCTGCAGCAACTCTATTCGCGAATCGACTTCATCTGGTTGATGGGTGAGGACAATCTGATCAATTTCGACCAGTGGAAGGGTTGGCGCCATATAGCGAAATCGATCCCGATTGCGGTTGTCGCGCGGCCGGGCTATGATCATGCTGCCCAGGCGGTGCCCGCTATGGGTTGGTTGCGGCGCTTTTTCCGGCCCGTACACCAGGCGAAGAACTGGACGACGTGGAGATTGCCAGCCCTCGTGCTGCTTCGTTTCCGCCCTGATTCCACCTCAGCCACCCGGCTGCGTTTGGCCGATCCGGCCTGGCAGCGTCGTTTTCTTCGTCGATCGCACGACACCGATCCTCCTTCCTCCGCACCATAGGACCCACATTGGCCACTAACCCGCATGCGTACCGCTCGTCCGACCCCCAAGGGGCCGAGGCGTTGCACCAGCTTGTCCTGTCCAGCCTCGATGACGACCAGGCGGTCGACACCATCTCGATCCCGCTCGCCGGCAAATCGTCGATCGCCGACCATATGGTGATCGCGAGCGGCCGGTCGACGCGCCAGGTCGCGTCGATGGCGCAGAAGCTCGCCGAACGGATCAAGGCCGAAACCGGCCGCGGCCCGCGGATCGAAGGCCTGCCGACCGCCGACTGGGTGCTGATCGACGCCGGCGACGTGATCATCCATTTGTTCCGGCCTGAGGTTCGGACCTTCTACAATCTCGAGCGGATGTGGGCGTTCGGGGATGGACCGTCGGGCTCGTCGCACTGACAAGGCGATGACTTGCGGCGTAAGCCGTTCTTACCTTTTCTCGTCACCCCGGCCTTGTGCCGGGTCTGCCTATCCACCATTGCCGCCTTCCGTTGTTGCGCGGCGGATGCCGGCACAAGGCCGGCATGACGGGAGGGGATTGAACTATGCTCCTCCACATCGTCGCGCGGGGACGGATCGGGCGGAGTCCCGAGGCGGAGTTGGTCGACCGCTACCTCAAGCGCGTCAGCTTCCCCACGCGGGTGACCGAATTGCCCGATACCGGCGGAAAGATGCCGGCAATCGAACCGCAGACGCGCATCGTCATGCTCGACGAGACCGGCGAGACGCCCGGATCGATCGCGTTCGCCGACAAGATCGGCAAGTGGCGCGACGACGGCGTGCGCGAAATCCGCTTCCTGATCGGCGCGGCCGACGGGTTTTCGGCAGAGGAGCGCAAGGCCGCCGACTGGCTGGTATCGTTCGGCCGGCTGACCTGGCCGCACATGCTGGCGCGCGCGATGCTGGCCGAGCAATTGTGGCGCGCCAGCTCGATCCTTGCCAACCACCCCTATCATCGCGAAGGTTAGCGCGATGCGCGCCGCCTGGACACTTGCCCTGCTCCCGATCGCCGCCGCGTTCGCCGCGAGCCAAGGCAATGCCCAATCCGATCCGGCACAATCCGATCTGGCCGACCAGCAGCGCCGACTGCTCGCCGCACGAGCACAATCGGCCGCCGCCGCCGAGCGTGCCGCCAAGCTCGACGCCGCGGCCAAGGCAGAACAGAATGAAGCCGCCAAGGCGCGCGCCGAGGAAGAGGCGATGGGCGCGCGGATCCAGCAGGCCCAGGCCGATATCGCCGCGGCGAGCGCGCGGGTGACGTTGGTCGATCGGCTGCTCGGCGACCAGCAGGCGCGGCTGGCGGCGCAACAAGGCCCGATTGCAAGACTGATCGCCGCGCTCTGTTCGCTGGCGCAGCGCCCCGACGCGGTCAGCGTGATGCAGCCGGGGTCGGTCGGCGACCTCGTCCATGTCCGCGCGGTGATCGGCAGCACGCTGCCGCTGGTACGCGCGCGCACCGCAGGGCTGCGCGCCGATCTGAACAATACCCGCCGGCTACGCGCCGACGCCGCGCTCGCCGCGCACAGCCTGACCGAAGGGCGCCGCCGGCTCGAGACCAACCGCATCGCGCTGGCGCGACTGGAGGCGGAGCATCGCCTGAAGTCGCAGGATCTCAGTCGCTCCGCGCTGGCCGAGAGCGACCGCGCGATCGGCCTGGGCGAACGTGCCCGCGACCTGGTCGACAACATGCAGGAGACGACGGACGGCGCGACCACCGCACGCGCGCTGGCGGCGCTGTCAGGGCCGTTGCCGCGCCCCGGCGAGGCGACCGACCCGCCCTTGTCGTGGACCGGCGGCACTGCGCCCTATCGCGTGCCGGTCACCGGCAAGCTGGTCACCGGGTTCGGCGAGGTGTCGGCCGACGCCGGCGTCACGTCGCGCGGGTTGACCTGGGCAGTGCCGGGCGGGGCCGATATCGCCGCGCCTGCTGCGGGCAAGGTCTTATTCGCCGGCCCGTTCCGCGATTACGGCCGGATCGTCGTGATCGACCATGGCGGCGGCTGGAGCACGGTATTGATCGGGCTCGGCACCTTGTCGGTCACCGCCGGCCAGCGCGTCGGGCAAGGCGCGCTGCTCGGCGCGGCGCCCCAAGGCGAAGACCGCCAGGTCACCGCCGAACTGCGCCGCAAGGGCCGTCCCATCGATCCGGTGGCGCTGACTGGCTAGGCCGATCGAATACCGCTACATGACATTCACGTTGAGCAAGATCGGAACGCAATAACCCCATGGCCCGTGCTTTTACCTGGCTCCAGGCGACCGCCATCGCCGGCGCCATCGCCCTCGTCCCTACCGCCACCGCGGCGATGGCGGCATCCGACGGCGACACCTATCGCGAGATCGACCGGTTCATGGAGGTCTTCAACCAGGTCAAGAAGTCGTATGTCGACAAGGTCGACGACAAGACGCTGATCCGCGGCGCGATCGACGGCATGCTCAACAGTCTCGACCCGCATTCGTCCTATATGGACGCGGTCGATTTTCAGAACATGAAGATCCTGACCGAGGGCAATTATGGCGGCCTGGGTCTGTCGGTCACGATGCAGGACGGCGCGGTCAAGGTCATCGCGCCGCAGGAAGATACGCCGGCCTTCCGTGCCGGGATCAAGGCCGGCGATTACATCACCCATATCGACGGGCAGCTGATCTTCGGCGAAACGCTCGACCAGGCGATCACTTCGATGCGCGGCAAGCCCGGCACCAAGATTGCGCTGACCCTGGTCCGGCCGGGCCGCGACAAGCCGATCGATGTCAGCCTGGTCCGCGAGATCATCGTCCAGAAGCCGGTCAAATGGGAAGTCCGCGACGGCATCGGCTATATCAACATCAACACCTTCTCCGAAAATACCGGCGCCGACGTCCGCTCGGCGATCTCCAGCGTCGACAAGTCGCTGGGCCACAAGCCGCTCGGCTATGTCGTCGACCTGCGCGACAATGGCGGCGGGTTGCTGAGCCAGGCGATCGAAGTGTCCGACGCGTTCCTGTCCTATGGCGAGATCGTCAGCCAGCGCGGCCGCGACGCCGCGGATATCGAGCGTTATTACGCCAAGCCGGGAGATCTCGCGACGGGCCTGCCGGTGATCGTGTTGACCAACGCCGGTACCGCATCGGCATCCGAGATCGTCGCCGGCGCGCTGCAGGATCATCACCGCGCGCTGATCATGGGCGAGCGCAGTTTCGGCAAGGGATCGGTCCAGACCCTCCTCCAACTCGATGAGAATAGCGCGCTCCGCCTGACCACCGCGCGTTACTATACGCCGTCGGGCCGATCGGTGCAGGAAGGCGGCATCCGCCCCGACATTGCGGTACCGCAGATTTCGGACCCCGATTACAAATCGCGCCCGATCTTCCGCGAGGCCGATCTGCGCAAGCATCTGGTCAACGAGGTCAAGGCCGACAACGCCATCCTGGAAGAAGATACCAAGACCGATCCGCGCTTCGCCGCGACGCCCGATGAGCTGAAGAAGAAGGGCGTGACCGACTTCCAATTGTGGTACGCGCTGCAGACGATCGGGCGGCTGTCCAAGGTGCCCGCCGTGACCACCGCGGCGGCGACGCCGAACAAGCGCTGAGACCGTCATGACCTCGCTGCAAAAGGCCCGTGCGCTGGCATTGCTCATCCCCACGGCGTTGCTTGCCGGTGCCTGGGGGTTCCAGCTGATCGGACACCTTTACCCATGCGAGATGTGCCATTGGCAGCGATGGCCGCATTATGCCGCATTGCCGATCGCCTTGCTGGCGTTCGTGCCGGGCATGCCGCAGCGGCCGCTGGTCGCGCTGGCGGCGATCGCGATCGCGGTCAGCGGTGCGATCGGCGTCGCGCATGCCGGCGTCGAATATCATTGGTGGCAGGGGTTCACCCCGTGTACCTCGACCTTCAGCAGCAGCGGCGACACGTTGAGCGCGATCATGAATGCGCCGGTGGTGCGCTGCGACGCGCCGCAATGGACCTTTGCCGGGATTTCGCTGGCGGGGTTCAACGCGATCGTCTCACTGGGCGGCGCCTTGGTCATCCTGGCCCTGCTGACTCGCCGGAGCCGTGCGGCATGAGCCGTTGGCGCCCCGGCGACCCCAAGCCGCGGACCGACTCGATGATTCGGGTCGACCAGGCCGGCGAATATGGTGCGACGCGCATCTATGCCGGTCAGCTGGCGATCATGGGCGACCGCACGCCGGCCGCGCGCGAGATCGCCGGCATGGCGCGGCAAGAGGAACGCCATCGCGCGTTCTTCGACAAGATGATCGCCGATCGAGGGGTGCGCCCGACCTTGCTCCAGCCATTCTGGACGGTCGCCGGTTTCGCGCTCGGCGCGGCGACCGCGGCGATCGGCCCCGAAGCCGCGATGGCCTGCACCGCGGCGGTCGAAACCGAGATCGACAAACATTATTCAGAACAGCTTCAGCAATTGGGCGATAGCGATCCCGCATTGTCGGCGGCGATCGCGGAATTCCAGGCCGAGGAGGTCGAGCATCGCGAGACCGCGCTGGCGCACGGTGCCGAATCGGCCCCAGCCTATCCGCTTATGTCGGCGCTGATCCGGCTCGGCTGCCGAGTAGCGATCGAAACCGCCAAGCGCTTCTAGGCGTTGGCGGGAGGAGGAGACGAGGATGCGTAACATTGCCCCGGGCCTGTTGGCCGCGACCATGATCGCGATGCCTGCGACCGCACAAGTCGCGGGTCCCGGCGTGCCCCCGCCGCCCAAGCCGACCACGCCCGGCCAGGTGTCTCGCAACGCGCCGGTCAACGGCGTTCTGGTGCTCTATGGCAACGAGAAATGCCCGACCGACCGCGACGGCAACGAGATCGTCGTCTGCACGCGCCGCGACGCCGCCGAACAATTTCGCGTCCCCAAGGAATTGCGCGACTTCAAGGTCACCCCGCAGAACGAGAGCTGGGCGATGCGCGCGCAGGGCACGCTCAATACCGGCGCCTCAGGGATCGGCTCGTGCTCGGCGATCGGGCCGGGCGGATCGCTCGGTTGCTCGCAACAGCAGTTCCGGGAAAACAAGCTGATCAACAAGGACCGCAAGGCGGCCGAGGAAGAGGGGAAATAGGCCCCGCCCAGCGCTCCTGCTGAAGCAGGAGCCCAGGGTTACGACGGGAAAAGCTTGCGGCCCTAGGCTCCTGCTTTCGCAGGAGAACCGGTTGGGCTTCCATCTAATCGCCCTCGACCCTAGGGTCCCTCTGCATCAGCAGGGGACACAATGGCAACCTTATTCCTGAAAGCCGATGCGAAGGTCGGCTCGCTCGCTCCCAATTGGTACGACAAGGCGTTATCCGCCGCGGCGACGCTGTTGCTCGCGGCCGTCGTCGTCGCACTGGCGCGGGGCATGGCGCAATGGCCCCAGGTCCCCGGCGTGGTCTGGGCACATTTGGTCACGGTACTGATCGCGCTCATACTGACGCCCTGGATGCTGTTGCGGCCGCGCGGCACCAAGGCCCACCGCCTACTCGGCAAGATCTGGGTGACGGCGATGGTCGCTACCGCCGCGCTCAGCCTGTCAAGACGATCAACCCCGGCCATTTCAGCGTCATCCATATCCTGTCGATCTTCACGCTGGTGATGGCGCCGCGCGTCTGGCTGACCGCGCGCGCGCATCAGGTGGCGCGGCATCGCGCGACGGTGCGCGGGCTGGTGACCGGCGCGTTGCTGATCGCGGGGTTCTTCACCTTGCCGCCGTTCCGGCTGCTTGGCGGCTGGTTGTTCGGCTGAGGCAATGGCGCGGACGCGGTTGCTGCTGTTCGCGCTGGTCTGGCTGTCGTGCGTGTGGTTCGGGTCGTGGGCGCTCAATCCCAATAATGCGACACGGATCTATGCGGGCATCGCGCTGGTCGAGCGTGGCGATGCGCGGATCGACGCCTACCAGGCGCTGACGATCGACAAGGCCGAGTTCGGCGGCCATTTCTACATGGACAAGGCGCCGGGGATGACCCTGTTGTCGCTGCCCGCGATGGCGATCGCCGACCATGTCGGGCGGCCGCTCGAATATGTCCCGCCGACGATCTACGACGCGAGCTTCGAACATTACATGACCGTGCGGCTGCGGCTGGCAGTGGCGATGGTGAGCGCGGTCATCACCGCGCTGGCAGCGCTGGCGATGCACGATCTCGGCTATCGGCTGACAGGAAGCGCGAGCGGCGCGCTGGTCGCGAGCCTGGGTTTTGCGCTGGGGACGCCGGTCTGGGGCTGGTCGACGACCTTGTTCGGACACGCGCCGGTGGCGGGGCTGTTCGTCATCGCGGTATGGGCATTGTGGCGCGCGAGCGAGGGCCGGGCGATGCGCTTCGCAGCGATCGGCGGCGCGGCGCTGGGGCTGGCGGTGCTGATCGAGTTCGAGGCGGCGCTGGCGGGGTCGGTGATCGCGATCTGGGGAGCGTTGCGGCTGTGGCGGGCTGATCGGCGCGCGGTGGCGGCAGCGGCGGTCGCTGGACTTGTAACGCTGTTAGTGCCGTTCATGACCTACAATTTGATCGCGTTCGGCACGCCATTTCGGCTCGGCTATCAGGGCGTAGTCGGCTTCGCCGGCATGGATCAGGGGCTGTTCGGCCTGACCACCCCCAAGCCGATGGCGCTGCTCAAGATCCTGGTCGGTATGCGACGGGGATTGCTGTGGGTGGCGCCGGTGCTGATCCCGGCCTTTGTCGGATTGTGGTTACTCGGCAGGAAGCATCGTGAGCTGGCGGTGATGCTGGCGGCAGCGGCGCTCACCGTGCTGCTGGTCAATTCGGCCTATGTCTATTGGGACGGCGGCCACTCGACCGGCCCGCGCCATTCGGTTCCGGCGATCGGCCTGATCGCGATCGGCCTGGCGCCGTTCTGGGCGCGGCTGCGGTTCACGTGGGAACGCGCATTGACCGTCGCGCTATTGCTAGTGTCGATGGTCATCAACCTGATGATCGCAGCGGCGAACATCACCACGCCGGATACCTATCGCTTTCCGCTGGCCGATCCGATCCTGACCAATTGGCAGAGGGGAGAACTGAGGACGCTGCCGAGCGATTTTCTGGGGTGGAGTCCCGCCGCCGGGGTGGTTGCGTATTTGGTGCCGGTGTTACTGCTGACAGGGCTAATGCTGGCCCGACGACCTACCAAACGATAACCGGCGCTGTACGAATACGGAAACGCGACCTTTGCCCGGTCAGAGGGTGGCGGAGGACGGTGAGCCCTCCGCCGTTCTTGTCAGAGGGCGGCCGTGGCAGTCCGCGGGCGGGTCGAATTATGGCCCCCCGCATTGTCCAGCACGTCGCGGATCGTTTCGGCGGACGTCGTGCCGTCGCTATTGTCGACCGACACGAACACGCCGCCGTTGTTCACGCGATCCTCGTAATAGGCCGCATCTTCGTGGCCGACACCATGATCGCCGAGCACCTTGGTCAGCCCGCCGGCTGCGCCACCGATAGCGGCGCCGGTGATGGCGGCACCCGGAATCGCCGACGAGGCAATGGCGCCTGCGGCGACCAGTGGCCCGACGCCAGGAATCGCGAGCGCGGCGATGCCGAGCAACGTACCGATGCCCGCACCGGCGGCGACCTTGCCAACGAAGTCGGTGGTCTCTTCGGCGCCGCTTCCGTCGGTTTCGGTGTGCTTGCCATCCTGCTGCGCGACGATCGAGATCGCGGCGTCGCTTACCCCTACTCGGCGCAATTCGCTCACGGCACGCTCGGCGTCCGCACGGTTGTCGAAGACGGCGGAAACGATGTTCGGGTTCATATTACTCTCCTACAGGGCCAGAGCGGCCGAATTGCCCAAACCCCCGCCGCTCAGCTCATGTTCCGCTCATTCGTACCAACCCACATTAGGAAGGCTTGGCCTGCCCGCTCGCCGCCGATACACTCCGCCCCGCTGCGTGACTGGCGAAACCGTGGGGCACCACATGGGAGCGTAGCCGAACTACCGCCGCTCGCCTGGGCATTCCCGCAATCGAGAGGAGTCCCGTGTCATGGCCAGCATTCCGCCGATCTCTGTCGCCTTCCTGCTATTCCCCAACGTCACCCAGCTCGATCTGACCGGGCCGGCGCAAGTGCTGTCGCGGCTGGGCAATGTGACGCTCGATCTGGTGTGGAAGGATCGCGATCCGGTTACGACCGATGCCGGGTTCGCGATCATGCCGACCGCGACTTTCGCCCAGGTGCCGCGCGCCGACATCCTGTGCGTCCCCGGCGGAATGGGGGTGACCGAGGTGATCGCCGACGACGAGGCGATGGCCTGGGTGCGCGCGGTCGGAGCCGAAGCGAACTGGGTAACGAGCGTTTGCACCGGGTCGCTGATCCTGGGCGCGGCGGGGCTGCTCAACGGCTATCGCGCGGCGACGCATTGGTCGTGGCGCGACTATCTCGCCATGTTCGGGGCGGAGATGGTGCCCGAGCGCGTCGTCATCGACCGCAACCGGGTGACCGGCGGCGGCGTGACCGCGGGGATCGACTTCGCGCTGACCTTGATGGCCGAAGTGCGCGGTCCGGACTTCGCCAAGGCGGTGCAGCTAAGCCTGGAATATGACCCCGCGCCGCCGTTCGATGCGGGGTCACCCGAGAAAGCGGGCCCCGAACTGGTCGCGACCTATCAGCGGCGGGTGGCGCAACTCGCGCCCGACCGTGAGGCCCAGTTCAGGGCTGCGGCGGCGCGGCTCGGTTTTTTCTGACGCCGCGCAGGCGGTGCCACAGATAGAAAGCGACTACCGCGACCAACAGTGCCGCGATGACCACATCGGCCGAGTGGAACGCCGCTTTCAGCCGCGGGTCGCTGTTCCAAGCCTTGCCCAGTTTCATGCCGACCCAGGCGAGCCCGAAGCACCACGGCCACGAGCCGAGGAAGGTATAGATGTGGAACGGCACCAGCCGCATCCGCGCGACCCCTGCGGGAAAGGCGATGAACGAGCGGATCACCGGCAACAGCCGCCCGATCAGCACCGCGATCGATCCGTAGCGCGCAAAGAAGCGGTCGGCGGCATCGATCTCGCCAGGGCCGACCAGCACGTACTTGCCCCATTTGAGCGCGAGCGGTCGGCCGCCGCGCTTGCCGATCTCATAGGCGACGATCGAGCCGAGGTTGCAGCCGATCGCGCCCGCGGTCGCGGCGAGATAGAGGTCGAACCGACCGGTCGAGACGAGATAGCCGGCGAACGGCATGATGATTTCGGACGGCAGCGGAATGCACGCGCTCTCGATCGCCATCAGCAGCACGATGCCCAGATAGCCGCCGGTCGAGATCACGGCGATAATGATGCCGGCGAGCCAGCCCAGGATTTTCTCGATCATGGGACCGACCGATGCGCAGAATGGCCGTTTGGGGTCAATCGGCAATCGGGAGCGACAGCCTTATCGGGCGCGCGCAACCAACTGGCTATGGATCGCGCGCGCCTCGGCCAACAGGTCGCCGCTCACGCCCTCTACCGCATGTGCCGACGGCGGCCGCAGACCATCGCCCGAGCCCAGCGCCACACCCGTCGCGGCGGCAATGCGCGCAACGCCGGCGGCCGGCTGGGCGCACAACGCGTCGTAATCGACGAACACTTGCCGCGCCCTCACCTCGCCCGGCTGGTCGAGCAACAAGCGGTGCACCGCACGCCAGATCGCCAGCCAGTAATCGATCCGGTCGGTCGGCTCGCTCGAAGCGGGAGCGCCGGGGATTAAAGGCGGCCGGTGGCTGCGACCGAATTCGTAATGGCCGAGCCAACGCATATAGCTCGCGCGGAACGGATCGGCCCGGCCGAGCGCGACTGAGCGGCGATGCTGACTGAGCAGCGACGCCGCTTGTTGCAAGGGATCGCGAAACGGATGGATCAGCACCGCGTCGGGGAAGGCCGCGACAATGCCGCCCAGGCGCAGCACGTTGGCGTTGTTCTTCGACAGATAGCGCGGGCGATCATAGCGGTGGCGCACCAAGGCGACGAGATCTCGGAACGCGTCGACGCTGTCGGGCAGCGGCTCGTGCGGATGGACGTGGCTGCGCGTGATGTAGCGTTTGCCCTCGGTGCTGCGCCAGAACACTTCCTCGATCGCCTCCGGGCTGTCTAGGTCGTGCGCGATGCCGTCGCCATGGCCGCGCTCCTGCGCCGCGACGTCGTGGCGCGAGCGCCTGCTCATTTTCTGCCAGCTGTTGGGCGCGAGCGGGAACGGCATGTCGCGATAAGTGAGCGAGGCGAATTGACCGCTGTCGTGGAGCAAACGGAGCAGGATCGTGGTGCCGGCGCGCGCCAGCCCGGTGACGAATACCGGCGCGCCGCCGTCGCGCGCGCGGGCGACGGCGCCATAGCGTGCGCGCTCGAGGTCGAACGAGAGGTCGAGCACCGCCGGGTTCATCGCCAGGCGGTGGAGCAGACGGTCAGCGCGGCTGTAGCCGCCGCCGGCCGAGACGCCATCGGGCGATGACATAGATCAGACTCACGAAAAGGATGAGGAGACGCTCTTGCCAGTCGAAAAAGGCGGCGCGCACGCCGAGCGGCACCGTCCCGTCGACCAGCAGCAGCAGGACGACGGGCGCAATCACCAGCACCAGGATCGCCCCTGCGGTCAGCGACGATGCCATCATGCGGCCGGCCAGGATGCGCGTCGCGCGCTCCTTCAGATGATCGGACACGCCGCGCCGGGCAAGCACGGCGCCGGCGCGACGGCCGAGCGCGGCAAGGCTGGCGAAGCGCGGCACGATGCGCAGCCGGCGCGCGAGTTCGCCCGCCACGGCGATCGCGGCGAGCAGCAGCAAGATCGGCGCGATCGCCCCGGTCATGCCTTGCTGTCGCGCGGCGGCGCCGCTGGGCGCTGGCGCAGGCCGCGGATCAGTCGCTTGACCGGGTACCAGACCAGCGAAACGGTCATCAGGAACACCGAACCCAGGATGCCGAGCACCACGCCGATCGCGCCGAGCCCGACGCCGGGGCCGCTATAGGCCTGGGCGATCGCCGGGATCATCGTCAGCAGGATTGCGCCGGTCAGCGCGGAGATGCGGTGGGGGGTCATGTGCATTGCTCCCTGGCAGTGGCCGTCTTGACGGCGGAGAGGACCCCGGGATCACTGGGGTCGAGATAGCGGCTCCAGCTCAGCCACAAGCGACGGCCGGAGGAATCGGCGGAGACGTAGCGCCAGCGCAGGCTGCCGTCGGGGGCGATACGCATCAACTGGCCGCGCTCGGTCTCCTCGACCATCACGTCGCCGTTCGACAGCGGCGTGGCGCGCCCCTGGGTCGCGGTGGTGATGCCGCGCACCGCGAAGGTGGTGGCCAGCGGCGAACTCACCTTGTCAGTCGCCAGATCGTAGATCAGCAAACGGCTATTGCCGTCGACGCGGCGCCCCGCCACGCCCCAGCGCACGTGATTGTCGAACACCATGATGCGATGATCGTCGAGGATCGAGACGTCATGCTGCGCCGACCACGGCCCCGCGCGCGTCCACAGGATGCGGCCGGTCGACGGGCGATAAAGCGCGATCAGCGACATGTTGCGAAGCGACAGGATGACGTCCCCCTGTTGCCAGTAAGGACCCGATGTCAGCACCGGCTCGATATCGTTGAGGTGGAACGGGTCCTCTTCATAGGGCCGGCCGCGCCACAGCCCGCCGAGATCGTTGCGATCGAGGATGTCGATCAATCGCTCGACACGGATCAGCCGACCTTTCTCGTCGACCTGCGCCAGCGCCTCATCGGCGAATTTGGCGCCGACACCGGGAACGTTGGATCGCGTCAGCCGATAGGGAATCCACAGCGTGCCGTCGGCGGCGCGTTCGAGCGAATGGTGGAATATGCCGTCGATCACCCAACGCGGCCGCCCGCAGCCGTCGATCCGCGACAAGGGCGTGTTGTCGTGGATCAACAGATCACCATTGGCGAGCAGCATCGGATGCATCGGCCGCATGCGATCGACGCTCTTATCGCGATAGAGGTCGACGATCGCCGAATGGAAACGCGAGTGTGCGTTGATCGCGGCGACGTCGGGCAGCCATTCCTTGACCATCCTACCGTCGGATAAGCGGATCAGCTGAACCGTCGCGCGACCGCGCTTGGTGTCATAAGGAGTGATCAGCGCATAACCGGGATCGATGAAAGACCGCGCGGGATTGCGCTGGAACCCGCCGGGGAGCTTTTCGTAAGGCGGCGTGGCGAACGGCGCGGCGCCTTTCCACCAATCGCCGATCGTGTCGGGTATCTCCGCGATCTGCGCTGCCGCGACACCCAGCGCGCCATGCTTCTCCGCGCTGCGCGCGAGCGCCGCTACCGCGACGACCAGGATCAGCGACAGGTTGAAGACGAGGACGAGCATCCAGACCGGCACCCGGCGCGCGAGCAACGGTATCTCCCGCCGCTCTTCGACGGCGTTCTCGTCGCGGGCCATCAGCACCCCGCTCGCTCTGAATCCCGGCCGCCGCCAGCCGTCATGTCGTCCCCTTCGTCGCGCTGCGGCCGGGCTAAGCGCGATTTGTCGCATAAGTTTGTCACTGGGACAGGATCATTGCCCCTTGCTTGCGCTTGTGTTGCGATGGAGTTGCGGCACCGGGCGCAGCGGTAACGCGCCGGCAATAGTCGCGATCAACGGTCAAGGCGGTTGGCAACAGCCTTGAGATCGTGGACGAATTTGGCGAATTCCGCGTGCCGCGCTTCCTCGTCGGGCAGCCGAAGCAGGAAGCTGGGATGGACGGTGATCCAGGCCTCCCCGATCTCGGGCAGGTCGTGCGGCCGGCCGCGTTCGCGGCTGATCGTTACCGTCTTGCCGAACAAGGACCGCGCCGCGGTTGCGCCCAGCGCCACCGTCACGCGCGGCTTCAATAGTGCAAGTTCCTGCTCGATCCACCAGCGGCAGGCGGTGATCTCGCCCGCATCGGGCTTGGAATGGATGCGGCGTTTGCCGCGCAGTTCGAATTTGAAATGCTTGACCGCGTTGCTGACATAGACGCGGGCGCGGTCGATCCCCGCCTCCGCCAGCGCGCGGTCGAACACTTGCCCGGCCGGGCCGACGAACGGCTTCCCCGCCAGATCCTCCTGGTCGCCCGGCTGTTCGCCGACAAAGACCAGATCGGCATCGATCGGGCCTTCGCCGAACACGGTCTGGGTCGCGTGCTTGTAGAGATCGCAGCGCCGGCAATGCATCGCCTCGTCGCGGAGCGCCGCCCAGGCGGCCTCGACATTGTCTCCGGTCTTCGCGCGTGCTGTCGCGACCATCACCTGCTCCCGTGCCTGCGCCCCCGCGATCAACTCGGGTACCAACGCGGTTTCCGGCATGTTTTTCCAATATTTGCGCGGCATTTCCTTGAGCATCGCGCCGATCTTGACCCGCGCCGGGTTGAAGATCGACGCATAATAGGTCTTCCACACCACCTCGACCGGATCGCCCTCGGGCGCATCGGCCTTCGACGCGCCGGGGCCCTGGGTCAGGCGCTTGCCGTCCCAATGGATCGAGAGCTCGGGAGTCAGGATCGACCAGCGCATCGTCGCGAACCGATCGACGAAGAAGCCGGCATTGGCGCGGACAATGTGATGCTCGGGCTCGAACCAGGCGATGTACCGCGTCCCGCCATCATCACGCGCCTCGCGGAAACGCACGAACGCGCGCATCTTGTGGATGTCGCGGCGGACCGCCTTCGCCATGCCCTCGATCTTGCGGACCAGCGGATCGGCCTGGTCCTCCATTAGCCCAGGTTCGCGGAGCACGCGGTCGAGCAAGGTGTGTAGCAAAGCAAAGCGCTGGCGGTCGGCATGAAGGATCGCCGAGCGCGCAAGGTCGATGAAGCCGCGCGGCACCGAGAACGCGCCGCGATCGACGGGGACCACGGGCATCTCCCCGGCGAACAACTCGCCCGGGTCGTCCTCGCCGACCTGCCACACCATTTGATCGGGCGGCACCTGGTCAAGCACCAGGCCGCGCACCGCGTCGCGCCAGCCGTCGAAATCGTCTTCCGCCTCCAGCGTGACGATCCGCATCAGCGCACCGGCGCGGTCGTGGCGGTCGTGGCGGTCGCTTTCATGCCCAGGTCCATTCAGCCGAACAGCTCCATTTGCTTCGCCTTGGGCGCGACCAGCGGGCGGAGGTCGGCCCGAAGATCGTCCTTGTCGGCGAGCGCGACGGGTTTCCAGTCGCTGGCGATCAGGAACGGGCGGACCTTGGCGACCGATGCGGTCAGCCGGCCGATATCGGCAAGCGCGAGCCGCCGCCAACGCCGCGCGGCGAGGATGCGGTCGACCGCGCGCGTGCCAAGCCCCGGCACGCGCAGCAGCGCCTCGCGCGGCGCGCGGTTGACGTCGACCGGGAAGCGGTCGCGGAACTTGAGCGCCCAGGCGAGCTTGGGATCGATGTCGAGCGGCATCATCCCCGTCGCGTCGTCGGCTGCCGCGGCAACTTCGCCGGGAGTGTAATCGTAAAAGCGCATTAGCCAGTCGGACTGGTACAACCGGTGCTCGCGCATCAGCGGCGGGCGTTTCAACGGCAGCACCGCACTGGCGTCGGGAATCGGCGAGAAGGCCGAATAATAGACGCGGCGCAGGTCGAACTTGCCATAGAGCCCGGCGGCGCGCGTCACGATGTCGCGGTCAGTCGCGGCGTCGGCGCCGACGATCATCTGGGTCGACTGGCCGGCAGGAGCAAAGCGCGGCGCGGATTTGTAGCGGCGGGTGGCGTCGCCGGCATCGACGATGTCGCGCTTCATCCCCGCCATCGCGCCCTCGATCCGGCCCGCGTCCTTTTCGGGCGCGAGCCGTTCGAGCCCGGCGCGGGTCGGCAACTCGACATTGATCGACACGCGATCGGCATGGGCGCCGGCGCGATGGACCAGTTCGGGATCGGCGTCGGGAATGGTCTTCAAATGGATATAGCCGCGGAAATCGTGATCCTCACGCAAGGATCGCGCGACCTCGACGATCTGCTCCATCGTGTAGTTGGACGATCGGATGATGCCCGAGGAGAGGAACAGTCCCTCGATATAATTGCGCCGGTAGAAAGCGAGCGTGAGCTGGACGACTTCGTCGGTGGTGAAGCGCGCACGGCGCACGTTCGAGCTCTTGCGGTTGATGCAATAATGGCAATCGAACACGCAGCTGTTGGTCAGCAGGATCTTGAGCAGCGAGATGCAGCGTCCGTCGGGCGCATAAGCATGGCAGATGCCCATGCCCTGGTCGGTCGAGCCGATTCCTTTGCCCCCGCGCGAGTCGCGCTTGACCGAGCCTGACGACGCGCACGAGGCATCATATTTGGCGGCGTCGGCGAGGATTTCGAGCTTTTGACGGGTGTCGAGTTGGGCCACTCGTTCTCTATATGTTCACGCTGCCCCCGAGTCACTGATATGTATCAGTGGTCTGCCGTCAGGATGAAGGGCCGATGGTCCTGCAGGCGGCACTGCCGTTTCTGCAAATGTCGTGGAAATCGATCTGCGGTCGCGGCAGGCTGAACCCGATCTCGCGATTGACGAAGTCGAGCTCCACCCGGCCAAACAGCTTGAGCGAACTCATCCCCAGGATCAGTGCCGGTTGGTCGCGCAACCCAAACCGATCGAATGGCGGCACGTCGGCGAACACCAGCCCGAAATTGTCGAACCGGATGGTATCGATCTTGACGTTGCTGATCGAGACGAAATTGGCGGTAAAGGTCCGTCCGGTCACCGACGTGATCGCCACCGGTCCATATGATCGCGGCGTTTTCTTCGCCAGCTTGAGCATGGCGGTGTTGCCGACGCTGAGCCACGATCCGGTATCGATGATCACCGCGATCGGCTGATTGTTGAACCACGCCTTGGTCACGATCAGCTGACCGGTACGCGATTGGGCGCGAATGACGAAATCGCCAGAGGCGTGGCGCCGCCCAGGTCGCAGCAGCATCCGTCGCGCACCGAAATCAAGCACGACCTTCTGCCCCTGGAGCGCGTCGATGCCGAGCATGCCCGGCGCACCGATATCCGCTAGCAGCAGCTGCGGCGCCTCCATCGCTGGCGTACCGAGCTTGCCCGCGGTGAGCGACGGCACTTTTACCGTCGCGACCTGAGCGGCGCCGGTGAAGTCGAACAGCTTCACGTCCGTGCCCGGCAACAGCTTGAGATAGCTGGCGAGTTCGCGCGAAACGACCGAGCGCTCGGCCCCGGTATCGATGATGAACGGAAAAGGCCCGTGCGGCCCAATCGTCACGGGGACCGTCATGCGATCGGTTCGTTCGCCGATGGTGAGCACATCCGGCGCGGGTTCCGCGGCGGGAACGGAGGCGACCGGCTTGATCGAGGGTTGCGCCTGTTGCGCGGCAAGGGGCGGTCCGGCCATTGTACCGATGCCAAGCGCCAGCAGGGGAATGAACCCGCGCATGGCCGGATCATACGCCCGTTTCGGACGTGTACCAAGCGGATAATACGCCCCGAAGTTGCGCTCAGTCGAGCCGCATCGCCTCCTGGGCCAGGCTTTCCGCTTCCGACAGCAGCGCGTCGTCGGCGAGGCCCGTCGCGACATTCTCCCGGCCGATCAGCGTCAGCACCGGGACCGCCAGCGGCGATACGCGGTCGAGCATCACATGCAACATCGTGTTGCCGGCGCGGTCGAGCAGATCCGCGAGGCGCCCGACGTCGGTCATCCGTGCGCGGGCATCGGCCCAGGCGGCCTGGAGCAGCAGATGGCCAGGCTCGTATTTGCGCAGCACGTCGTAGATCAGGTCAGTCGAGAAAGTGACCTGTTTGCCGGTCTTGCGCTTGCCGGGATGCTGACGCTCGACCAGCCCGCCGATCACCGCGACCTCGCGGAACGCGCGCTTGAGCAGATGCGATTGCTGAACCCAATCGACAAATTCGTGTTCGAGGATATCGGGCGAGAACAGACTGGCCGGATCGGTTACCGGATCGAGCGAATAGCAGCCGATGGCATAGTCGCTGGCGACGAATCCCAGCGGTTTCAGCCCCTGCGTCTCCATCCGCCGGGTGAGCAGCATGCCAAGCGATTGGTGCGCGTTCCAGCCCTCGAAACTATAGGCGACCATATAGTGGCGCCCGTCACGCGGAAAGGTCTCGATCAGCAATTGGCCGGGTTCGGGCAGGCGCGAACGATAGGACTGCACTTCGAGCCATTGGCGCACATCGTCGGGAAAGCGCGCCCATTCCTCCGGATGCGCGAGGAAAGCGCGCACGCGGTCGGCAAGATGAGTCGAGATCGGCATGCGCGCGCCGCCATAGGTCGGGATCCGCGCCGGCCGGGCCGAAGCGCGGACCAGCACGTCCTCGGTGTCGATCCGGATCACTTCGCAGCTCATCCCGGCGAAGAAGAAAGTGTCGCCGTTCGACAGCGAGGCGGCGAACGCCTCTTCCACCTTGCCGAGCAGGCGGCCGTTCTTGAACCGCACGTTGAGCATCGCCGCCTCGACGATGATCCCGGCATTGAGGCGATGCTGCTGGACGAAGCGCGGGTGGCTGACGCGCCAGGTCCCGTCGGGCTCTTGGGTCAACCGCTTGAAGCGGTCATAGGCGCGCAGGGCATAACCCCCGTCGCGGATGAAGCTGAGCACGCGCTCGAAGGTCTCCGCATCGAGCGCCGAATATGGCAGGGCGCCTTGCACTTCGCTCAGCATCTCGTCGCCCTGAAATGGTGCGGCGCAGGCGCAGGCCATGATGTGCTGGGCGAGCACATCGAGCGCGCCGAGGCGAAAGGGCTCGTTATCGAGTTCGCCCATCTCGACCGCGTCGATCGCCGCGCGCGCTTCGAGATATTCGAAGCGGTTGCCGGGAACGATGATCGCCTCGCTCGATTCGTCGAGCCGGTGATTGGCGCGGCCGATCCGCTGCAGCAGGCGTGACGAGCCCTTGGGCGCGCCCATCTGGATCACGCAATCGACATCGCCCCAATCGACCCCGAGATCGAGGCTGGCGGTGGCGACCAAAGCGCGCAACCGGCCCGCCGCCATCGCGCCCTCCACCTTGCGCCGCGCCTCTTTCGACAGGCTGCCGTGATGCACGCCGATCGGCAGCGACATCACATTCACTTTCCACAGATCCTGGAAGATCAATTCGGCGAGGCTGCGCGTGTTGCAGAACACGATCGTCGTGCGCCGCGTCTCGATCTCCGCCATCACTTGTTCGGCGGCGTAGCGCCCCGAATGGCCGGCCCAGGGCACGCGGCCTTCAGGCAGCAGGATGGTGATGTCGGGATCGGCACCGGGCTCGCCGAGCACGAGATCGACCATGTCGATATCGCCGTCGGGGGCAAGCCAGGCGCGGTAGGAATCCGGGTCGGCAACGGTCGCCGATAGTGCAACGCGGCGCATATCGGGCGCGATCCGCTGCAGCCGCGCCATGCATAGCGACAACAGGTCGCCGCGCTTGCCGCTGGCGAAGGCGTGAACCTCATCGACCACGACGCGCTTGAGCCCGGCGAACATCAGAAAGCTGTCGGGATAGCTCAGCAGCAGCGACAGGCTTTCGGGCGTGGTCAGCAGGATCTGCGGCGGGCGGACACGCTGGCGCGCCTTACGGTCGCTCGGCGTATCGCCGGTGCGCGTCTCGACACGGATGTCGAGTCCCATCTCCTCGATCGGAGTTAGCAGGTTGCGCTGGACGTCGACCGCGAGCGCCTTGAGCGGCGAGACGTAGAGCGTGTAGAGACCCTCGCTCGGAGTCTCGATCAGTTCGGCCAGCGTCGGAAGGAATCCCGCCAGCGTCTTGCCAGCCCCGGTCGCCGCGACGAGCAAGGCATGATGCCCGGCACGCGCGGCGTCGAGCATCTGGAGTTGATGCCGCCGCGGGCGCCAGCCGCGCGCGGCGAACCAGTCGGTCAAGGGTTGGGGGAGAGGAGTCACCCGACCGATATAGGGTGCGGGCCGCCGATCGCGCTATGGCGCCGGCGGAGCACCCGCCGGCCGGGCGATCAGCTTCGGCGCCGCTTTGCTGTCGACCGCCAGCCTCGCGCGCTCGCCCTCTGCGCGGTCCTGAAGCGACAGCCACGCCGTGTCCCCCTGGGTCCCCATCCGCAGCCCTTCGGCATATTCGCCCAGCGGGTTCTGGTAGTTGACCACCAGCCCGGCGAACCCGGTCTTATCGTTGGCGGTGAGGAGCACCGCATCGCCACCGGGACGGTCGAGCGACAGGATGGCGCGGCCATTATCGAGGAAGCTGAACCCGCCGCGCTCATTGCCTTTGGCATCGTGGATCAGCAGGCCGTAAGCACTGGCAATCCGCGGATAGGCCTTGCCATCGACCAGCACCGGCGGCTGCTCGCCCAGCACCAGGCGATCGGCGCCGCCGGGGCCGAGCACGACGATCGACGCGGTCTGCGCGTTCTTGCGCAGGCGACCGTCGGTGGGCGGCGGTGCGCCGATCAGGATACGCGGCTTGCCCGCGGCGTCGACGATACGGATCGCTTGCGCCTCGATCGTGCCGGGCGCGGCGGGCGCGAGCGCCATCAGCAACGCCGCCGCGCCACCCAGTCCGGCCACGGCCAATATCAACCGTTGCCGCCTGACCGTGCGTTCAAGCCGATCGAGCCGCTGATCGAGAGCCGTTTGCTGCATCCGTTTCCTCCTTATTTGCGGACAAGATGGAACAGGAACGCCCGCCGCGCCATATTGGCGTGATGACCAAGCTCGGCGACTGGATCACGCCCCATCCACAGGGGATCTATGTGGCGCCGGCCGATGTCTGGATCGATCCGTCGGTGGCCAGCCCGCGCGCGCTGGTGACGCACGGTCACGCTGATCACGCTCGCGGCGGGCATGAAGCAGTGTGGGCGACGCCCGAGACGCTGGCGATCATGGAGGCGCGCTACGGTCCGCAGGCCGGACACGCCGTCCACTATGGCGAGCCGCGCGACATGGGCGGAGTCGAGGTCGAATTCGTCCCCGCCGGCCATGTGCTGGGATCGGCGCAGATAGTGCTGAGATATCGCGGCGAGACCATCGTCGTATCGGGCGATTACAAACGCCGCCCCGACCCGACCTGCGCGCGGTTTGAGCCCGTAAAATGCGATGTCTTCGTGACCGAGGCGACGTTCGGCCTGCCCGTCTTTCGCCATCCGGAGACGCATGACGAAATCGACAAATTGCTTGCCGCGTCGCGCGCCAATCCCGATCGCTGCGTGCTGGTCGGCGCCTATGCCTTGGGCAAGGCGCAACGCGTGATCCGCGAGCTGCGCGACATGGGCTATGACGATCCGATCTACATCCATGGCGCGCTGCAGCGGCTATGCGACCTCTATGTCGAACTGGGCGTCGATCTCGGCGAGCTTCGCCCCGCCACCGGCGTCGCCAAGGCCGAATTGCAGGGGCGGATCGTGCTATGCCCGCCCGGCGCGCTCAACGATCGCTGGTCGCGGCGGTTGCCCGACCCGATCACCGCGATGGCCAGCGGCTGGATGCGGGTCCGCCAGCGCGCGCGGCAGAGACTGGTGGAACTGCCGCTGATCCTGTCCGACCATGCCGATTGGGACGAATTGACCGAAACACTGATCGAGATCGCACCCAGGGAAGTGTGGGTGACGCATGGCCGCGAGGACGCGCTGATCCATTGGTGCGAGACGCGGCAGATCAAGGCACGCGCGCTGGCGCTGGTCGGCTATGAAGACGAGGACGATTGACCGCGCTCAGTATTTTCGAAAAGAGGGTACGGAAAGGGAGAGCGGGATGCGGGCAGTGGTCAAGCGCGGGCAGCGGCTGGAACTCGATGAGATCGTCGAGCCGACGCCCGACAAGGGACAGGCGTTGGTACGGACTCTCCGTTGCGGCATCTGCGGGTCCGATCTCCACGCGCTCCACCATATGGACAAGATGGTCGCCGAGCGCGCCGGCGGTACGCCGCGGCCCTTACCGGACATGGTGATGGGGCATGAATTCTGCGCCGAGATCCTCGATTACGGTCCCGACACGCCGCATCGGCTAAAGCCCGGAACGCGTGTGGTCTCAGTTCCCGTCACCAATTCTTCCAAAGGCTATCATCCCGTCGGCTATTCGCCCTCGGCGCCCGGTGGCTTTGCCGAGTGCATGCTGCTCGACGAGCGGTTGTTGCTCGAAGTGCCCAACGGACTGTCGGACGATCTCGCCGCGCTGACCGAGCCGTTCGCGGTCGGTGCGCATGCCGTCGCCAGAGCAGCGCTCGAGCCCGGGTCGGCGTCTTTGGTTATCGGTTGCGGGCCGGTCGGGCTGGCGATCATCGCCGCGCTCAAGATCGCCGGCAAGGGACCGGTGATCGCCGCGGATTTCTCGCCGCGCCGCCGCGCCGAGGCCGAGCGAATGGGCGCCGACGTGGTGGTGGACCCGGCGGTCGACGGGCCGCACAGGAAATGGACCGACTATGGCGTCCCCGCGACCGAGGCGGAGGCGCACATCGCCAGAATGGCAGGCAAAATGCACGCGCGGCCGATCGTGTTCGAATGCGTCGGCGTGCCGGGCATGGTGCAGCGGAT
Source organism: Sphingomonas asaccharolytica NBRC 15499 (assembly GCF_001598355.1). Classification (GTDB taxonomy): domain Bacteria; phylum Pseudomonadota; class Alphaproteobacteria; order Sphingomonadales; family Sphingomonadaceae; genus Sphingomonas; species Sphingomonas asaccharolytica. The sequence goes on along the minus strand of NZ_BCYU01000038.1, from coordinate 7,096 downwards.
CATCGAGGATTGCCCGCCCGGCGCGCAGATCGTCGTCGCCGGCGTGTGCATGGAGCCCGACAGCTTCCGGCCGTCGATGGCGATCACCAAGCAGCTCAACCTCGAATTCGTCTATGGCTATACGCCCGACGAGTTCGCCGCGACGTTGCGCGAGATCGCCGAGGGAACCGTCGATGCCGGGCGGATCATTACCGGGACGGTCGATCTGGGCGGCGTGCCGCAGGCGTTCGACGATTTGAGCGATCCCGAAAACCACGTGAAGATCATGGTCGATCCGACCATCGCCTGATAGGAACCCAATTCCGACTTCGAGCGCTTTGATGGCGCGAAAAGGAGAGGACCATGGCCGCGGCCGACGTCAAATTGCTCGCTCCTGCCAGCGAGCTCGCCGAGAAGGCGCGTCATCCCTATCCCGACGAAAGCGCCGATTACGCCGAAGCGCGCAAGAAGCTGCTCGCCGAGGAAATCGAATTGCGCCGCCACCTAGAACGCGTCGCCGCGCAACGCCGCGCGCTACCGCCCGGACCAGTAGTCACGAAGGACTATCGCTTCCAGGGCAAGGACGGCGAGGTCGGCCTCGCCGACCTGTTTGAAGGCCATGACACGCTGGTCACCTATTGCTGGATGTTCGGCCCCGAGCGCGCGCGGCCATGCCCGATGTGCACGCAATTTCTGGGCCCGCTTGCCGCCAATGCGCTCGACCTACGCCAAAAGGTCGCGCTGGCGGTGATCGCGCGCTCGCCGGTCGACCGGCTGTACGATTTCGCCAAGGAACGCGGCTGGCGCGGCCTGCCGCTCTATAGCGACACCAGCGAAGCATTCGGCCGCGATCATAATGCGTGGCACGACGATGGCGACTGGCCGTCCTATGACGTGTTTACCAAGGATGCTGACGGGACGATCCGCCATTTCTGGGGGGCCGAACTGGGCGGTACCCAGGATCCCGGTCAGGACCCGCGCGGCGCGCCCGAAATGTCGCCTTTATGGAACGTGCTCGACACGATTCCTGCCGGGCGCGGCACCGACTGGTATCCGAGCATCGATTACTGATCCGGCGCCTTTTGCGCGCTATAGGTCGTGATCTTCTCGCTCGACGCGGCGTGCTCGCGGACCGCGCCCATCAGCTCGGCGATGCCGGGCGTGACGAAATGTTCCTGCAGCGCGGGCAGGTCGCGCCATTCCTCGAAAAACACCAGGCGGAGCGGATTTTCGGCATCGATATGAACCGCATGGCTGATGCAGCCGTCCTCGGTCCGCGAGCGGTGGACATGCGCGAGGCAGGCGTCGCGCAACGGCTCGAACTGCCCGTCCTTCGCGGTGATGCTGCCAGTGACGATGATCATGACGCCCTCTCCCTGGCCGGGAGGCTAACGCATTTTCGCGTTCCGGGAAACTAACGAAAGTATTGGAAAACAAGCGAAACAAAATAATGCTCGCTTATTCCGTGTCGCGCCCCGCTGTCCGGCATCAACCAGACCGGCGGCGAGATGCTCGACCCATCTTTCCGCGCCGGCGGCACAGCGCCCCCGCACGGCCGGGGTGACGTTAAAAAGAGCTGGCCGTCAGGCCGCCACCATCTCCGAATCGTGTGCGAACAGCCATTGCTCGGCCTCGACGCGGTTTTCGAAGCATTTCGCGGTGCGGCCGTTGAGCGCGCGCATCAATTGGCTGCGCGCGAGCGTGCGGTCGACGACGAATGCGAGTTTGCGCGACCGATAGGCGGGATCGGCGAGCAGGTTCTGGAAGGCGGCGACCACGTCCTGCGCCTGCACCTTCATCGCCCGCAGATCGTTGAGCGTGACATGCTGGTTGGGTCCGCAGGTCAGGCGGGCATGCTCCGCGGCGCGCGCGTCGCAAAATGCCTGGATGTCGTCGGGACTGAAGAAGCCGGACATGGTGATGCGAATCAAATCGCGCGAGGGCTCGGCCCGGACGGTGAACTGTGCAGCCATGCCGCTGGGTTACGGCGAATGTTTTGCTGAACGGTAAAAGACTAGCCGACTCCCTCCAGCGCCTTTTGCCGGCGGCGCTGGACCGAACTGCCGATCCCCAGCGCTTCGCGATATTTGGCGACGGTGCGGCGCGCGATGTCGAAACCCTTGGCGTTGAGCATATCGACCAAGGTATCGTCAGACAGGATCGCCTTCGGACTCTCCGCCGAAATGAGCGCGCGGATCGCCGACTTGACCGCCTGGGCCGACACCGCGTCGCCGCCATCGGCCGCCTGGATCGCCGAGGTGAAGAAATATTTGAGCTCGTACAGCCCACGCGCGCAGCTGAGATATTTATTCGAGGTCACTCGGCTGACGGTTGATTCGTGCATCTCGATCGCATCGGCGACCTGCTTCAGGGTCATCGGCTTCAGATGCGCGACGCCGTGGAGGAAGAACGCTTCCTGCTGTTTCACGATCTCGCTGGCGACCTTGATGATCGTGCGTTGACGCTGGTCGAGCGCCTTGACCAGCCAGTTGGCGCTGGCGAGCATCTCGCTCAGCCACGCCTTGGCCGTCTTGTCCTGCGGGCCCGAGGACAGCTCGACATAATAAGAGCGGTTGACCAGCACCTTGGGCAACGTCGCCGCGTTGATCTCGATCGCCCAGCCCTGTTTGGCGCGCGCGACATAGAGATCGGGCACCACCGCCTGCATCGGCTCGCCGCCGAATCGGCAGCCGGGCTTGGGGTCGTAATTGCGCAATTCGCGGATCATGTCCGCCAGATCTTCGTCGTCGACGTCGCAGATCCGCCGCAGCCGCGACATCTCGCCACGCGCGACCAGGTCGAGGTTGTCGATCAGCCGCACCATGCAGGGATCGTAGCGATCGGCCTCCTTGGCCTGGAGCGCGAGGCATTCAGCGAGGTCGCGCGCGCCGACCCCGGTCGGGTCGAACGTCTGGATCACCTTGAGCACGTGCTCGACATGCACCAGCGGCACACCGAGCCGGTTGGCGATGTCGATCAGCGGCGTGGTCAGATAGCCGGCGTCGTCGATCAGGTCGATCAGATGCCGAGCGACGAACATGTCGGGACCAGACAGCACTTCGCCCGCCTGGGTCAGCAAGTGATCGGCAAGCGTCAGGCTGGTGTCGGCAAACGCGTCGAGATCGGGACCGTCCTCGCTCGCCCCACCCGACGTGCCGCCGTTCATGCCGAGCGAACCGTCCATCCCGGCTTGATCGGACGGCGAATCGTGATGGAAACTCTCGGCCGCGAAATCGACGTCGAGCGAGGCCTCACCGCCGCTCTCGCCGTTCAGCAACGCATCGGCGCTGACGGGTTCCTCGCCCATCGCGGCCGGCGCTTCGCGTTCGACGATCGGGCCGTCATCGTCGCTGCCTGCGCTCGAACTGTCGAGCAACGGATTGCGCTCGATCTCCTCGGCGATAAAGGTTTCGACTTCAAGGTTCGACAGCGCGAGCAGGCGAATCGCCTGCTGCAACTGCGGCGTCATCACCAAAGATTGCGACTGCCGAAGGTCGAGACGCGGTGCCAGGCTCATCGCCGGTTTTCCGTCGCCCCGACGCAGGCCGGGGCCGGCACGCGATGGAGGGTCCTTCGCCGCCAGCGGCCCCGGCTTTCGCCGGGGCGACGAGTGGGGAAAAGGTCGCGCATCATCCTACAACGTGAAGCTTTCGCCCAAATAGAGGCGGCGGACATTCTCGTCGGCGACGAGTTCCTCGGGCGAGCCCGCGAACAGCACGCGGCCGTCATAAATGATGTAACCGCGGTCGACGATGTCGAGCGTCTCGCGGACATTATGGTCGGTGATCAGCACGCCGATGCCGCGCTTCTTCAGTTCGACGATCAGGTCGCGAATGTCGGAGATCGACAAAGGATCGATGCCGGCGAACGGCTCGTCGAGCAGCATGATCGAGGGATTGGCGGCAAGCGCCCGGGCGATCTCGGCGCGGCGGCGCTCGCCGCCCGACAATGCCATGGCCGGCGCGTCGCGCAGCCGGGTCAGGCCGAATTCGTCGAGCAACTGGTCGAGCCGGCGTTCGCGCGCGCCTTTGTCCGGCTCGGAGAGTTCGAGCACGGTGAGGATGTTCTTTTCAACCGACAGGCCGCGAAAGATCGAGGTTTCCTGCGGCAGATAGCCCAGGCCGAGGATCGCCCGACGGTACATCGGCAGCCCGGTGATATCGTCGCCATCGAGCATGATGCGGCCCGAATCGGGCTTCACCAGCCCCATCACCGAATAGAAGCAGGTGGTCTTGCCGGCGCCGTTGGGACCCAACAGGCCGATCACTTCGCCCGGGCCCACCGACAGCGACACGTCGGTCAGCACGACCCGCTTGTCGTACGACTTGGCGATCGACACGACCGACAGGCCGCGCATCACCGGCGATTCGGCGATCGGCGGAATTTCTTCCAGGGTAACGGCGTCGTTCATATCGGCTCCCTGAGTGCCCGCCTGTTGGTTACTGAATGGTTATCGGACGGGCAATTGGCAAGCTTTGTGCATGGCGCACGCCGGTGCCATGCACCGGCGCCTTGCCGCGGGCAAGCGCGCGCGCGGCGAATGCGCCAAAAAATCGGCCGAAAAATCGGGCTATCGGTTGCGCTTGGCCTTGCCGCTGAAGTGCATGGTCGCGCGTCCGTTGAGGCGCACCACGCGATTCTCGAGGTCCGCGTTCATCGTATCGGCGTTGAAATTCCCTTGCGGCAAGGTCCCGGAAACGCCGCCCGAGCCCTGCATCGTGCGCTTCCGCAAATCGACCGTCGCCGCCTTGCTTTGCAGGCTGTAGCCCTTGGGACCAGTGAAGGTGATCGGCCCCGACACATCGACCTGCTGGCTCTTCAGATTGTAATTGCCCTTGGGCGCCACAAGCTTGCCGGGACCATCCGTGAGCGAGATGTCGCCCATCATCCGGTCGATCTCGACGATCGGCTGGGTGGCGTCGCGCTGCACCGCCGATTGCGCGGTCAAGGTGAAGGGCTGGCCTTTGTCGTCCTGGCCGCGATAGGTCGCCGACTGCACGCGCAGGCGTTCCTTGGTGATTTCCACCTTGTTGCGATCGAGCACGAAACTGACGTCGCCGCCGGCGGTCAGCGGCAAGAACACCATCAGCGCGGCGACGACGCCGACGGCCGACGGCAGGACGACGCGCAGGATCGCGATCAATGTGTCGTGCCCGCTCCCCGGCGCCGCCCAGCGCTGACGCTCGGACCGCATCTGGAGCGCGACGTCAGACATGCGCGAAGATGTCGATTTCGGGCCAGCCGGCGAGATCGAGCTCGGCGCGCCACGGCAGGAAGTCGAAACAGGCCTGCGCCAGCTCGGCGCGGTTTTCGCGAACCAAACGGCGATCGAGTTCGTCGCGCAGGCGATGCAGATAGCGCACGTCGGACGCGGCATAATCCTTTTGCGCGTCGCTCAGCTCAGGACCGCCCCAATCGGACGATTGCTGCTGTTTCGAAATGTCCTGGCCGAGCAGCTCGCGGACCAATTCCTTCAGCCCATGGCGGTCGGTATAGGTGCGGACCAGCCGCGATGCGGTCTTGGTGCAATAGACCGGGGCGGCGGTGACGCCGAGATAGTGTTTGATCGCGGCGAGATCGAACCGCGCGAAATGATAGAGCTTGTCGCGTGCCGGATCGGCGAGCAGCGCCTTCAGATTAGGCGCGGCATAGTCGCTGCCGGGGCCGAAGCGGACGAGGTGCTCGTCGGGCCCGCCATCGGACAATTGCACCAGGCACAATCGGTCGCGCGGCGTGATCAGCCCCATCGTCTCGGTATCGACGGCGATCGCGGCACCGGGCGCGAACAGCCCGGCGGGAAGGTCTTCCTCATGGAGATATACGGTCATCGCCTAGCGCCTAGCCCTTCCGGGCCGAACGCTCAATGGCTGGGAAAATGCGGCGTTCAGTGAGCGGCGCCGTTCCCGCCTCGCCGCTCGCGCGCCTTGCGGCTCCAGATGTTGAGGATCTCAACGCCTGCGGAGAACGCCATTGCGGTATAGACATAGCCCTTGGGGACATGGACGCCGAAGCCGTCGGCGATCAGCACGAGGCCGATCATTAAGAGGAAGCCGAGCGCGAGCATCACTACGGTCGGATTCTTGGCGATGAAGTTGGACAAGGGATCGGCCGCCAGCAGCATCACTCCAACCGCGACCACCACCGCGACGATCATGATCGGCAATTCGTCCGTCATGCCGACCGCGGTCAGGATCGAATCGATCGAGAAGACCAGATCGAGCACCAGGATCTGGGCGATCGCGGACGCGAAGCCCAGCGACTTCTGGCTGTTGGTCTTGTCGAGCGGCGAGTCCGACTCGGCCGGATCGACGCTGTGATGGATCTCCGTCGTCGCCTTGTAGAGCAAGAACAGGCCGCCCGCGATCAGGATGAGGTCGCGAATCGAAAAGGCCGTTTCGAAACTGGGACTGCCATGCGCGTCGATCCCGCCGGTCAGCCCGAGATCGATCACCGGCGCGGTCATGCCGACGATCCAGCTGATCGTCGTGAGCAGCAGCAGGCGCATGATCAGCGCGAGCCCGATACCGATTCGCCGCGTGCGGGCACGGTCCGCCTCGGGCAATTTGTTCGACAGGATCGCGACGAAGACCAGATTGTCGATACCAAGCACGACTTCCATCATGATCAGCGTCAACAGCGCCGCCCAGGCGGCCGGACTGGCGAGAAGTTCGATGATCGACATGGGGCACGGCTGTGCCGTCTCGGCCACGCTCGCGCAAGTATCGCGACGACAAGGGCAGGAATGCCGACGATTTTGTTCGCGGCGAGGCCGATTTTCGGCTAAGACTCGCACTAAGGCGCTATTGGTTTGCGTCCGAAGGCCTGCGTCTGTCGTCCGACGCTTTGGTTCTTGAATGTGATACGGGGCGAACCGGAAAGACGAACAGGGCATGAGTTTCGATAAAGGTGGCCGTGGCAATCGTGGTGGTCGCGGCCGTGACAAGCGCGACAATTTCGGCGGTGACGAATTTGGCGGCGGCGGTGGAGATTTCGGCGGCGGTGGCTTTGGCGGCGGTAGCAGCTATGGCGGCGGCGGTGGCGGATATCGCGGCGGCGGTGGCGGCTTCGGCGGTGGTGGCGGCTTCGGCGGCGGCGGCGGCGGTGGTTTCCGCGGCGG
>NZ_BCYU01000037.1 GCF_001598355.1 Sphingomonas asaccharolytica NBRC 15499 | reverse complement strand
GAGCCACGGCTTGAGCGGCTCGGTGCCGCGCGCCTCGATTCCTGCCTGGTCCATCCAGGCGCCGTAAAAGTCGGTGATGCGGCGCATCTTGGGATCGGCGGGCGCGGGGCCGGCTTCCTCGACCAGCTTGCGGACTTCCGCCTCGCTTTCGTCGGGCATGTCGTAATTATAGCCGGCGCGCGCCTTGTCGGGGGCGATCGGCGCGGTCTTCAGCCAGCTGCCTTCGGCATAACGGAAGAAGTCGTCGCCGGGCTTGGTCGCCTTGTCCATCGAGGTGTAATCGACGCCCCAGGGCCCGTATTTGGGTTTGGGTGCGGAGGTCTGCGCCAACGCCAGTCCCGACATGCCCAGCAGCAATAGCCCAGCAACCCGCTTGATCGCCATGACGCAACCTCCCGCTCGATGATCGTTCGTGCGGTGTGTTGTCAGACCATGGCGGCAGACAAAAGCGGAATCTTCGGAGGTCAGGCGGGCTCGGCGACGATCTGGCGCAGCGCGCGTTCGAACGCTTCCGGCGGCTGCCCGCCCGAGATCAGATAGCGCCCGTCGATGACGATCGCCGGCACCGAGTTGATCCCGCGCGACTGCCACAGGCGCTCGGCGTCGCGGACTTCCTGAGCATATCGGCCCGAAGACAGGATGTCGCGCGCCGCGGCCCCATCGAGCCCGGCCTGCTCGGCAATGGAGACCAGGATGTTGTGATCGGATACGTCCAGCCCCTGGGTGAAGTTGGCCGCGAGCAAGGCGTGCTTGAGCGCGACCTGGCGCCCTTCGAGCTCGGCCCAATGGAGCAGGCGGTGCGCGTCGAACGTGTTGCGGAGCCGGCGCTCGCCCAACATCGCCATGTCGAACCCGACCGTCGCGGCGCGCTCGCGGATCGTGTCGCGACTGGCTGCGGCTTGCTCCGCGCTGATGCCGTATTTGCGCGTTATATGCTCAACCGAGTCCTCGCCTTCGGGCGGCATGTCGGGATTGAGCTCGAACGGCTGGAAAGTGATGTGCGCGTCGACCAGGTCGCCGGTGCGCACCAGCGCTTCCTCCAGCCCGTTGAGGCCGACCGCGCACCACGGGCAGGCGACGTCGGAGACGAAATCGATCTTGATGGGGCGGGGCATCGGCTATCCTTTCGTGTCGCGGTCGCGACGCAGATAGGGATAGCGTCGCGGCGTTTCACGGGGCTGCCGCTCAACCGGATCAGAATGGTGCGGCGACGGTCTCGAAGTCGAGATGATCGGCGTCGAAGCCCTGTGGGCCCGGGATCGCCTGGAGATTGCGATATTTGATTGCCGGACCTGGCGAACGGCCGACCACCGCCGTGCCGGAGCCGTCGAGCGCGACGCGTTCGTCGCCCGCGATCAGCGTCATACCCTTGAGCGAGCCCGGCGTGTAATGGACCACGAGGTCATAGCCGTGCGGCGCGTTGCAATATTCGCGGATTGCACCCAGCTCGAACGAACCCGGCGCGGCCGGCCCGGTTTGGGCGCCGGCAGCGGCCGCTCCCGCCTTGACGGTGCACATTACCGGCACCCGCAAGATGAGATTGATCCCGAAAGTCTCGCTGTGCGCGGCCGAGGTGCCTGCGGCGGCGAGCAACAACCCCGTCGCCATTTTCCCGATCCTGCCGACCATGATGTCCGACGCCTTCCTGAAAAACCACCTGAAGAACTCGGGGGTCAATCTACGAGGCGGCGGTTAAGGATTGGCAAAAGGGCGGGTTATTCCAAATTGGGTATGATCAAATTGAGTAATGAGTCGTAAAAATCGGACAATATTGAGCCAAATCAAGTAAAAATTCGTTCTATTATACCGTCTTAGGAGGATGTTTCATTTCGGCACGAATAGCGGAATAACGTTAACCACCTGTTAGACTCGACTAACCCTTGATAGATGTATTTGGTATACAGGAAGTTAAGGGTGAGTCGGTGGGGGTTTAATGCTAGGGAAAGTGCCGCGTTTTGCGGCCGGAGTTGTCGTAGGTGGCGTGGCGCTTTTCAGTGTCAATAACGCTGCCGCCGACGATTTGCCGGTTGCGAAAACGCTGACCCTGGAAGTGCAGGGCGAGATTCAGGAACATTGCAGCTTTGGGTCGATTCCTGATCTGGCGCTTGGTGACCTGACGGCAGTGGGTGGCGAGTATCGCCGCCACGTCGCACTCGATTGCAATATTCCCGTTGATATCAAGGTGAAGTCGTCGAACGGCGGCTTAGCCAACACTGTCTATCCGAACGGCCAGGGACCCTACAAAGGCAAACTCGGCTATCGGCTCAACCTGGTCGTGCCGATCCGCAAGCCTGCGTTGGGTGTCGTAACCGGTTCTTTCCAGAGCGCCCAGTTGGTCGGGGGCGGCGTGCTGTCGAGCAACGGCGGCGTCGTGCTTGACGGAATGGAACTGACCATGCGCTTCGACCAGCTACGCGGTGACGATGCGCTGTTGGGCGGGGACTATTCGGAAGTGATCGAGATCACGGTCTCGCCGTCGTGACGGTGAGGCGTGGGAGTATTTGGCGCGAGGGCAGCCGCGCCGGATTGATTGTTCGTGCTGCCAGTTCGTCTGCGCCGCTGAGTTCAGACGGCTAGCTTAAACTAGGGAGAATAAACGTGAAGAAGGCTTTCGCACTTACGGCTGCGGCGATCGCGATGATCGCGGCGACCAGCGCCACGGCGTCGACTCACTCGGTGACGCCGGGCTATTACGGCAATCCCGGTTATCAGCCTCCGATCTGGGCGGTGAACGGCTGGAACATTCCTGACGACACCACCACTGCGACGCCTGACGTGGTCAACACGTTCACGCTGACCGGAACTGTCGCCAAGGATTGCTCCTATTATGGCGGTCCGTCGCTCAGCCACAATATCCCCTTGGGCGCAATCGGCGTGAAGAACGGCGACACCGAAACCGCCACGACTGCGTTCAACCAGGCATCAACGTTCAACATGGACATCAGCTCGTCGAGCGCGGGTTGCAATTTCAACAACACCGTCACGATCTCGAAGAGCGCCCAGGGTCTCGTGAACGCGGCAGCTGGCGGCTATGACAGCAACCAGTTCACCGCCAACCTCCCGTACAAGATCAATGCGGGCTTGACCGGCACGACCAACACCAGCGGCCCGGCCGCCGGCACGTTCGTTCCGATCACGCTGAACGACGGCGACTCGACCAAGCAGGTTCACCTCGGCGCTTGGCGCTCGAACCTGAACATGGGTCTGGTCTTCACCGCTCAAAGCAAGGGCCTCGTCGCCGGTAATTACACCGACACGATCACCGTCGAGCTGGCAGTCGACACCACCTCGTAATCGACCAATGCGAGGGAGCGGGCAAGTTGCCCTCTCCCTCGTCTTTTCGCGTATCTGTACCGCCGCTTCGTCGACTTTTGCCGGCGTGCGGCCAATAAGCTTTCCTGGGGGGAAGATATCGTGCTCAATCGAACGGCGATCCGCTGGCTGTTGGCCGGCGCCATTGCGGCAGTCGTGCCGCTGGGTGCCCAATTATGGGCGATGCGGGTCTCCCCGATGGTAATCGAGATGACGAGCAGCGGCGCCAAGGCCGCCGCGCGAGTCGAGGTCGACAATTCGGGATCTGCTCTGCTGGCATTCGAAACGCATATCACGCGGCTCGACTATGACCCGGAAGGCAAGCAGGTCGAGGTCCCGGCCGACAACGATTTCCTCGTTTTCCCGCCGCAAGGGACGCTCCCTGCTAACGGCCGCCAGGTCATCCGCCTGCAATGGCTGGGTGGCGCTGACATGCCGTCGTCGCGAAGCTATTATATGTCGGTCAACCAACTGCCGGTGGCGATCGCTCCCGACACGTCGGGCAAGAGCGGCGGCGAAGTCCAAATCGTCTATCACATGAAGGCGCTGATCACCGTCGCGCCGCCCAACGCCAAGCCATCGGTGGAAGTGGTGTCGGCGACCCCCGCGATGGTGCAGCCTAAATATGAAGAAGGGCAACCGGTTCCTCCGAAGATCGCTGGGCTGACGGTCAAGTTCCGCAATACCGGCACGCGCTATGCGATGCTCGCCGGCGCGCGCTGGGTGATCGACGGCACCGGAACCGACAAGCAACCGATCCATATCGAATTGTCGCGCGAGGACCTCTCGCGACTGATTGGCGTGGGCTATATCGCGCCCACCAACGGCATCCGGACGTTCGACGTTCCGCTCGACAAATCCTTTGCTCCTGGCTCGGTAAAGATCCGCTTCCAGCCGTGAAGCTGCGGCAGATCCTGCTGACGTCGAGCGCGTTGCTGTGCGCAACCCCGGCGCTTGCCCAGGTGTCGATCCCGCTTCCCGGAGGGCGTTCTTCGCCGACTTCAGCGCCTGCGCCACCAATCGCGCAACCGGCGCCGGCGCCGGACGGTCAGGTCACGATACCGCTTCCGGGCGGCACTCCGCCGCCGCCGAAGCCGCTGTCGCCGGCGATCAATCCCTATAACCGGGACATCGACCTGACGGTGCCGCTAACCTATCGCGACCGCATCCTCGGCGACATTCCTGTCCTGATCACCAAGGATAACCGGTTCTTCGTCTATCGTGAGACGTTCGAAAAACTGATCGACTCGCTGCTCAACGAGGGCGGCAAGACGAGGCTGGCCAACAAGCTCGGCCAGCTGGAGCGCTTTTCGCCGGAGGACCTCGCTGGCACGGGGCTCGAGCTGCAATATGACCCAAGCACTTTGTCGATTGTCATTCTGTCGATCGATTCGGGCGATCGCGTTCCCGAACGTTTGTTCGAACAGCCCAAGGAGCGGCGTGAGGAACCCGACCTCAAGCCCGCCGGTGTCTCGGGTTATCTCAACGTCAACATCGCCCAATCCTATCAATGGAGCGGCGGGCGCAATGTCGGTCCGTCGGCGTTCTTCTCGGGAGCGTTCCGCGTCGGCGGCTTCGTGCTCGAAGGGGAGGGCAATCTTGCCGACAATCCGACGTTGAACGGCACGTCGACCCAATACCGGTTCGACCGCAACTTCCTCCGGCTGGTCTATGACGAGCCGGACTCCTATCGGCGTTGGGAAGCAGGCGATCTGACACCGGAAATTCGCGGGCAACAGGGCTATGCCCAGCTCGCCGGAATCGGCGTCTCGCGGCAACGCAATCGCTTTGACCTGTCGCGCAGCGCGATCTTGCAGACCAATCGCCAGATCGTACTGACCAACGATTCGGTCGTCAGCATCTATCGCAATGGCGTGCTGTACAAGCAGCAGCGGCTGCAATCGGGCGTCTATGATCTCAGCTCGCTCCCGCTGTCGACCGGCAGCAATGACGTTCGGGTCGAGGTCCGCGACGATGCTGGCCGCATCCAAAACATCCAGTATCAAAGCTATCTCGACCCGATCGACCTGGTACCGGGCGACTACGAATATAGCGCCAATATCGGCTTCGTCGGCAACCAGCTGGGGAGTTCGCCCCATTATACGCGTGACCCTGCATTCACCGGTTTCTGGCGCAAGGCATTCCTCACCCTGCCGGCAATCGGATTTGGCGTGCAGGCGAGCCGCCAGATTCAGCAGTTTGTCGCCCAGACGCAATATTTAGTCGGTCGTGGTGGACGCGTACAGCTCGACGGCGGGGTCAGCAATGCCAAGGGCAATGGCCTTGGCTATTCGATCGCGCTTGGCTACGACCAGTCGTTCGACCGCGGCGGCAATGTCGATTCCGCGTCGATCCGGGTCTATTATCAGAGCCGCTATTTCGGCGGACTCGGCAACAGCCTGCCCGACAATGCCAACGCATTGAGCGTCGACGCGCAATATACCCGCGCGATCAATACGAAGCTGTTGGCGACCGTCAGCGGCAGTTACCTCAAGGGACGCAACGGACTCGGCGACAGCTATCGGCTGGGTGGATCGGTATCGTATCGGCTGACCGAGAAATGGGGCATTCGTGCGGGCGCCGATTATGCGCGCTTCTCCGACCGTTTCGCGCGCCAGCATGGTGTCGGCGCGTTCCTGTCGCTGGTCTATCAGCCCAATTATCGCTCGCGCGCGGAGGCACGCTACGATTCAGGTACCGATACCGCATCGGCGTCGTACAACCGGTCGAGTTCGGGCCGCATCGGTAGCTTGGGCTATGGCGCGACCGTCGAGCGCGATCCGGGCAATGCCAGCGTCTCGGCTTATGCCGATTATACCGCCAACCGTTTCAACCTGTCGGCGTCGCAATCGACCTTTGGGACGACCGTCGGCGGGATCGGCAATGCCCAGGTCTCGACGGTGCGTTTCGGCACCGCGATCGTGTTCGCCGACGGTCATGTCGCGACCAGCCGCCCGATCACCGACAGCTTCGCGATCCTCTATCCCTACAAGACACTGAAGGGGAAGACAGTGGTCGCCGGCCAATCGGTGGCGGACGCCGAATATGTCAGCAAGAGCGATTTCACCGGCGGCGCGGTCAACAATTATCTGACCTCCTATGCCGATCAATCGGTGCCCTACGACGTCAAGGACCCGCCCGCCGGATATGACCTAGGACCAGGAGTGTATCGCGTGCGACCATCCTATCGAAGCGGCTATGCCATCCGCGTGGGCACCGACGCCTTCGTCAGTGCCGCGGGTACTCTGACGTTTGCCGACGGTAACCCGGTGCGCCTCGCCGCCGGTGTCGCGCGTCCGATCGGCAAGCCCGGCGATCCGGGCGTGCCCTTCTTTACCAATTCGACCGGCCGGTTCGCGGTGATGAGCCTGAAACCGGCGACGCGCTATGTGGTTACTCTGCGTGACGGCAGCGGACATTTCGAAATCGACGTGCCATCGGATACAACCGGATTGGTGACGATGGGAACGATCAAGCTGGAAGCGGGAGGGGTACAATGACGATCTGTCGCTTGCTAGCCATCATCGGAGCAATGTTCATCGCGGGATTACCGCTCACGGCCGCGGCGCAAGCACAGGCGCAAGGACGTTCATCCGAATGCCACCTCAGGATCGAGGCGCCCGTATCGAACTGGGTGATCCATGGCTACGATCCGTTCGGATCGGCGCCCGCGTCGGACGAATTCGACCTCACCTTCTACAATGACGGCGGCGTGGCGTGCCGAGTACGGCCGAGCTTCGATACCGACCAACAACCGTTCGGACTCGACCAGGGAAGCGATCCCCGCCTGCGCTACACTCTGCTCAACCGCACCAGCAACGAGGATGTCACGCCGCGAAGCGGGCGCACGCTGGCCTCGCCGGCGCGGCCGCTGGTGGTGGTCAATCCCGGTGGCTCGCAGACGTTGCGCTTCGGTCTCGTCGTCGCGACCGACGACCTGCGCACCGACGGCAGGTTCAGCCAGAATCTGCGCTTGACGGCCGAAGACGAACAGGGCGGCGCCATGGCAAGCCGGCAGCTCACGCTCGGGCTCGACGTCAAGGCCGCGGCGTTGATCGGTCTGTCGGGGGCGTTCACGCGCAGCGAGGGGCGCGCGCTCGTCGATCTCGGCACACTGCAGGAAGGCGTCGCTCCGGTGCCGCTGACGCTCTACATCCAGAGCACGCGCGGATTCACCGTCTCGTTCGAATCGCAGAATAACGGCAAGCTCAAGCTCACCGGTACCGACTGGGCAATCCCCTATGGCATCGTGGTGGGTGACCGCACGCTGGTTCTCGGCGGTGCGGCCAGCTACAATTCGTCGCTTGGCACCGATCGCGCGCGGCGGTCGGTCCCGTTCCGTTTCGCGATCGGCAATGTCGCGCAGAAGCGCGCGGGAACCTATTCGGATGTGATCACCGTCTCGATCGCGGTGAACTGAGCACCGCACCGCACCCGCCGGCAACGGCGGCGGACGCGGTTTACGCGCACTTAATCGTGTCGGGTGCATGAAGCGGCGATGCTGCATGCGCCCGTGTCCAAGCCGGAAGAGGAATCGCCGTCGCCCTCGCTGTTCGCGCAGGCGCGGTCGGCGGTAATCTGGCGCTCGGGCGCGCAGATCGTCGGGCAGATCATCACCTGGGGCGCGACCTTCCTGGTCATCCGCATCCTCGATCCGCACGATTACGGCCTGTTCGCGATGACCCAGGTCGTGCTGGCGGTGCTCAACATGCTCAACGGCGCCGGCCTCGCCAGCGGGCTGATCCAGAAGCCCGATGCCGACGAGCGCACGATCCGCCAGCTGTACGGCATGCTGATCGTGCTCAATTTCGGGCTGGGCGCGGTGCAATTCCTGATGGCGCCGTTGGTCGCGGCCTATTTCCACCAGCCAATCGTCGCCGATCTGTTGCGGGTGCAGGCATTCATCTATGCCACGACGCCGTTCGTCGCCTTTCCCTATGCGCTACTGGCGCGGGCGATCGACTTCAAGCGGCAGGCCAAGGTCTATTTCCTGTCGTCGATCACCGGTGCCGTCGCGGCGCTGGCGGGTGCTTATGCCGGCCTCGGAGTGTGGACGCTGATCCTGGCGCCGGCCGTGCTGTACATCACCCGCGCGATCGGCATGACCAAGGTATCGGGACATCGTTACCGCCCGTTGTTCGATTTCCGCGGCGCGGGCGAGCTCGCCAAGTTCGGCGGGCTGATGGCGGCGGGGCAATTCTTCTGGGTGCTGCAGAGCCAGGCCGACGTGTTCATCGCCGGCCGCGTGCTCGATCCGGCGACACTCGGGCTCTACACGACCGGGCTGTTCCTGACGCAGATCCTGGTGTCCAAGTTCGTCCCGGCGATCAACGACGTCGCCTTTTCGATTTATGCGCGGATGCAGGACGATCGCGATGCCGTCGCGCAAGGCTTCGCGCGCTCGTCGCGGATGGTGATGCTGGTCGCGATGCCCTTCTATGTCGGGCTGGCGGTGACCGCCGGGCCGCTGGTGGCGACCGTGCTCGGGTCCAAATGGGTCGAGGCAGCGCCGCTCGTCCGCTTGCTCGCAATCGCGATGCCGGCGATGACGCTCCAGGTGCTGTTCAGCCCGGCGTGCAGCGCGATGGGACGACCGGGGATCAACGTCCATACCGGCATGATCGGCGCGGTGCTGCTGCCGCTGGCCTTCTTGGTCGGGTTGCGCTGGGGCGTGACCGGGCTCGCCGCCTCGTGGTTCTTTGCTTACGTCGTCTATCTCGCGATCACCGCGTGGCGCGTGCTGCCGGTGCTCGGCCTGTCGGCGGCGGCACTGGCCAGGGCGATCGCGCCGACCGTGACGCCGGCGATTGCGATGGGCGCTTTGGTCGTCGGCATCGACTCCATCCTGCCCGCGATGGCGGTGCAGCTTCGCCTCGCGATCCTGGTCGCGGCAGGCGGCGTCGCCTATCTCGGCTGGCTGTGGCTGTTCTCGAAGGACATTGTGCTCGAGGCGATCTCGATGGTGCGCGGCAAGCCCTATTATCGCGCGGGCGAAGGGCCGACGCAGGTCACCAGCGCCGCCTGATAGCCGGGCGCGGGCTCGAACGAGGCCAGGGTCCAGCCCGGCTCGTCGCTGGTGAAGCGCACGGGCTCGCCCGGTGCCACCGACACCGTGAATGCGTCGAGCGGATAGGACAGGCCGAGGCCGAGCGCCTTCACGTACGCTTCCTTGCGCGTCCAGCAATTGTAGAAACCGGCAATCCATTGCTCGGGTGGCAACGCGGTCAGGGTTTCATATTCTTCGGGCGAGAACAGCCGCTCGGCGACGCGCGGGCAGGCGAGGTCGGGATTGCGCCACTCGATGTCGCAGCCGATCGCCCCGCCGCGCATCGTCGCTAGCAGCGCCAGCCCGTTCGAGTGTGAGAGGTTGAAGGCGAGATCGCGATCGTCGCGCAGGAACGGCTTGCCGTGCTCGTCCGCGGCGATCCGCACCATCTGCGGCGCGATGCCCAATTCCTGACCGAGCTGCGCGCGCATCTGGCCGCGCCGCGCGACGAACCGATCGCGATCGATCGGACGCCGGAATGCTGACGCCCGCCGACACTCGTCCGCATCGAGCCAGCAACGATATTCGTCGAGTTCCGCGCGCGGCAGGTCGAGGTCGAGCAAGGTCAGAGTCGCAATGCCCCGCGCCGCGCGGTCGATCGCGGCCATGTCCATGATCAGGGCCTCAGACGGCGGCCCGGCCGGCAGGCCCGATCGAGCGCTTCGTTGAGCCGCTCGGCGAAGGTCGCGACATTGGGTGGCTCTGCCATCGTGCCGTGCGTTCCGGGAATGTCGAACGATTCGAGCGAGCCGCGAACGACGTCCGCCCAACCCGGCCGGCTGTCGAGCACCGCGAGGCGCTCGGCCGGCTGGAACAAGGCAACGACGCCGTCATAGTCGCCAGGGACATAGCCGTAAGCGGCCTGCTCCATCTGCGCGGCGAACACGCGATAGGCGCCCTCGCGCTCGGCGATCTCGGCGACGCCGACATCCTCCATCAGGCCGCGCGCGCGGTCGAAGGCGTAATCGAGGCGCTTGCCGATCGGCAGGTTGTTCCACACGCCGAGATGGTAGCGCGCCTTGCTCATCCGCATCTGCGCCGAGGTGATCTTCTGGAACGCGACCGGGTTCATACTGTGGCCGAGCGCCAGCAGCGGCACGTCCTCGCCCGCGGCGCGCAATTGCCGCGCGACCTCGAACGCCATGATGCCGTTGGTGCACCAGCCGCCGATCAGGTACGGACCGCGCGGGCGGCTCTCGCGGATCACCGCGACGATTTCCGACGCCATCTGCTCGAAGGTCATGCCCGGCTGCAACGTGCGCTCGAGGATCGGCCCGAGCGGCAGGCCGAGGAACGGGCGGCCGGTTCCCATCGCCTGGGCCAGTGCCAGGAAGGTCGGGCCGCCATCGAGCCACAGCAGCGGCAGCTCGTCGCCCTTGGGCTGGAGCGGCACCCATTCGCCGAGATCGGCGGTGGCAATGCCCTCGATCCGCTCGGCGAGGGTCTCAAGCGTCGGCGCCTGGAAGAATTCCGCCATGCCGATGCGGCGCCCCCATTGCTGCTCGATCCGGACCAGCAGGCGCGCGACGAGCAGGGAATGCCCGCCGAGCTCGAAGAAACTGTCGTCGCGGCTGACCTGGCCGATGCGCAAAAGATCGCACCAGATCGCGGCGAGCGTGGTTTCGGTCTCGCCCTGCGGCGGTTCAATTGCGCGCGCACCCGCGCCGCCCGGCTGCGGCAATGCTTTGCGGTCGACCTTCGCGTTCGGCGTCATCGGCAGCGCCGGCAGATGCTCGAAATGCGAAGGGATCATGTAATCGGGGAGCGTCTTCGCCAGATGCTCGCGCAGCGTCGCACGGCTTGGGCCTTCGTCGCCACGCGTGACGATATAGGCCGCCAGCGCGCGTTCGCCCGAGGCATCGGGCCAGCTGCGCACGGCGGCGGCGACGATCTCGGGATGTTCGGCAAGCGCGCCCTCGATCTCTTCGACCGCGACGCGATAGCCGCGGATTTTCTCGTCATTGTCGACGCGGCCGAGGCACAGGATCGTGCCGTCGGCCTGATAGCGGGCAAGGTCGCCGGTGCGGTACAGCCGCTCGCCCCGGATGGTGACGAAACGCTCGGCGGTGAGGTCGGCGCGGTGGCGATAGCCTTGCGCCAGCCCCGCGCCGCCGATGAACAATTCGCCGACCACGCCGATCGGCGCGGTGTTGCGATATTGGTCGAGGATATGGATCGTCGTGTTGTCGAGCGGACGGCCGATCGGCACCGGGCCCTCGCCGGGCGTGACGCGCGCGAGCGTCGACCAGATCGTCGTCTCGGTCGGGCCGTAGACGTTCCATAGCTCACCAGAGCGCTCGATCAGGCTTTCGGCGAGATCGCGGGGCAAAGCTTCGCCGCCGCACAGGATGCGCAAGGTCGGCGAGCCTTGCCAGCCGGCCTCGATCAGCGCGCGCCAGGTCGCTGGCGTGGCCTGCATGACGCTGGGCCGGGCGTTGACGAAAAGCTCGTTCAACCGGCGCGGATCGGCTGTGACGGCTTTTGGTGCGAGGATCAGCTCGCCGCCGCTGATCAGCGGCAGGAACAGTTCGAGCCCGGCGATGTCGAACGAGAGCGTCGTTACCGCGAGCAGCGAATCGTCGGCGGTGAAGCCGGGATAGTTGCGGAACGAATTGAGCAGGTTGATCAGCGCGCCGTGGCTGATCTCGACCCCCTTGGGATTGCCGGTCGAGCCCGAGGTGTAGAGCACATAGGCTAGATCGTTCGGTCCGAGCTCGACCGCCGGACGCGTGGTACCGGCGGGCGCGACGTCGTCGATCAGGATGCGCTTGAGCGGGCAGTCGGCCAGGACATGGCCGAGCCTGGCTTCGGTCAGCAGCGCGACGGCGCCGGCGTCCTTGGCGATGTAATCGAGCCGCGCGGCGGGGAAATCTGGATCGAGCGGCAGATAGGCCGCACCGAGCCGGTGCACCGCGAGCAGCGCGGCGACCATGTCGGGCGAGCGATCGAGGCAGATACCGACCAGATTGCCCGGCGCTATGCCGGCGGCATGCAGCGATGCGGTGATGGCGTCGGCGCGGGCGTCGAGCATGGCATAGCTGACGGCGTGGTCGTCGAAGCGGATCGCGGTGGCGTCGTGGCGCGCCGCGACCTGCGCGCGAAAGGCGTCGGGCAGCAGCGCCGGCGAGGGCGCAACCTCGGTCGCGTTCCAGTCGACCAGCAGCTTGCGGCGCTCGTCGGCACCGATCAGCGGCAAATCCTTGAGCGGCAAAGTCGCGTCGGCGACCACGCCCTCCAGGATCGTCATATAATGGCCGATCATCCGCCGCACCGTCGACGGATCGAACAATTCGGTCGAATAGAGGAAGCGACCGTGCATCCCCTCATTCTGCCGCTCGTCGAGTTCGAGATAGAGGTCGAACTTGGCGCCCCCGACCACGACGTCCATCTGGGTCAGGTCCCAGCCATCGGGGAAGGGATCGACCGGCGGCTCGATCGAGAACAGGCAATTGAACAGAGGGTGCGTGCCCGGCCGGCGCTTGACGTCGAGCGCACGGACGACTTCGTCGAATGGCGCTTCGCTGGCGGCAAGCGCGCCGAGCACGGAATCGCGGACCTCGATCAGGAAGTCGCTGAACCGCGTGTCGCCCTTGGGCTTGGCGCGCAGGGAAATGGTGTTGAGGAAATAGCCGACGACGTTCTCGAGCTCGGGGCGCCGGCGCAGATCGGTGACCCCGCCGACGATGATGTCGTCCTCGCCGGTATAGAGGTGGAGTTGCGCGTGATAGGCCGCGAGCAACGTCATGTAGAGCGTGACGCCGTGGCGCCGCCCGACCTGCTTGAGGTTCTCGATCAACTCGTTCGGGATCTCGAACACTTCCATCGACCCCGCATGGGTCGGCCGTGCCGGCTTGGTGCGATCGCCGACCAGCTCGAGCTTGGGCGGCGCATCGGCCAGCGTGCGGCGCCAGTAATCGATCTGCTTCTGGATCGGCGCGCTCTTGAGATGCTCCTGCTGCCAAATGGTGTAATCGCCATATTGCAGCGCCGGCATCGGCAGCGGTGAGGGCGCGCCGCGCGAGAAGGCGTCATACAATTTGGCCAGCTCGGGCACGATCACGCGGTAGATCGCGACACCATCGAAGATGATGTGGTGGAGCGTGAAATAGAGCCGGTGATTGTCGTCGGCGAGCTTGACGATCCGCGCGCGGAACAGCGGCGCGTCATTCAGGTCGATCGCACGGCGCGCATCCTCCTGGCCGATCGCCAGCGCCGCGGCGTCGCGCTCGGCCTCGGGCAGATGACTGACATCGTCATACGGCAGGACGATGTCGCGATGCTCGCGCACGCGCTGGGCCAGCACGCCGCCTTCCTCGACGAACGCGGTGCGCCAGGCTTCGTGGCGGCGCAGGACTTCGTTGACGCTGCGCTCCATCGCACCGCGGTCGAAGCTGCCGAAACGATGGATCGTGATCGATTCGTTATACAGCGGCACGTCTGGCGCCATGATGGCGTGGAGCCACACCTGGCGCTGGTCGGCCGAGAGCGGGATCTCGGCGTTGGGCGCGCGCTTCTCGATCTGCTGCGGCTTGGCTGCGGCGACACCGCCGCCCCGCATCATCTTTTCGAGCAGCGCCCGCTTCGACGCGGACAGGTCGACATGCGCGTTCACAGGGTTCAGGCCTCGACGGGATGGAAAGCGAGCGGGAGGGCCGAGAGCCCGCGCAGACCCGAATTGGTGCGCCATTCGAGCGTGCTTTCGGGCACCGCGACGCGAATATCTTCCATCCGCGCGAGCAAAGCGAGGTACGAGATCCGCGCTTCCATCCGCGCCAAGGCGGCGCCGAAACAGAAATGCGCCGCCCAACCAAAAGCGAGGTGTCGGTTATCGGTGCGGGTCAGATCGAGCTCGTCGGGATTGGGGAAGCGCTCGGGGTCGCGGTTGCCGGCGGCCATCACCGCCATCACTGCCTCGCCCTTCTTCATCAACTTGCCGCCGATTTCCGTGTCCTGCTTGACGATGCGCGCGGTGTGCTGGCTCGGCGTCTCATAGCGCAGCAATTCCTCGACCGCGCTTTCGATAATCTCGGGATGCGCGCGCAGCTGCGCCATCTTGTCGGGCTGTCGGGTGAGCGTCAGAATGCCGTTGCCGATCAGATTGGTGGTGGTCTCCTGGCCGCCGACCATCGTCACGATCGTGTTCGCGATGACCTCGTCCTCGGACAGGCGCTGGCCGTCGACTTCGGCATCCATCAGCGATCGGATCAGCCCGTCATGCGGGTTGCGTTCCTGCTCGCGAACGGCATCGCGGAAATAGCCGGTCATGTCGGCCACGCATTTGAGCACGTCGCGGACGCGATCGGGGTTGTGCTGGAAATTGCCGAGCATCTCGGCGAAGGTCGCCGACCAGGCCTTGAGCTGGCGATGATCCTCGAGCGGCACGCCGAGCAAGCCGGCGGTGACGATCGCCGGGAACGGCTCGGCGAATTCGGCGATCAGCTCGCACTCGCCGCCTTGCACCGCCTGGTCGATCAGGTCGTGCGCGATCTCGCGGACCTTGTCCTCCATCGCGTCGACGCGGCGCGGGGTAAATGCGCTCATGCACAATTTGCGCAGGCGGGTGTGGTCCGGCGCGTCGAGGAAGAGCATCTGCCGCGCCATCAGATCGGCGACAGGGCCGAGTGAGGGTAGGCCGAGCGCCTCCATCTTCTTCGGATCGGGCGTACGGTCCGCGCTGAATTCCTTCAGCACGAAATGCACGTCCTCGTACCTTGTAACCACCCAGGTGTGCATGAACGGATCCCACATCACCGGCGCTTCCTCGCGGAGGCGGCGGTAGAAGGGGAACGGGTCGGCATGCACCGCCGGGTCGAGCAGCTGGAACAGGCTGAGGCTCGGGTCGAACGGCTGGGCCGCGGCGATGGGCGATTGCTCGGTCATGTCTCTCGGCTCTCCGTTGGGCCGTTATTGCTGCGCGCGACTGGCGGCTTCGTCGTCGTCCATCGCCTCGATCATCGCGAAGACGATCTCCTCGATCCGCGCGGCGAGCTGGCGGATGGTCGGCGCCTGGAACAGGTCGCGCAGCGTCAGGTCGATGCCGAACGCCTCGCCCGCGCGCAGCACCACCTGGGTGCCGAGCAGCGAGTGACCGCCGAGCAGGAAGAAATTGTCGTCGACCCCGACATTGCCACGGCCGAGCACGGCTTCGAGGATCTCGGCGAGCTTGGCTTCGGCGGGCGTCTCCGGCGCGGCGAATCCGGCCGAGGCGAGCGCGTTGGCGTCGCTCGGTTCGGGCAAAGCGCGCTTGTCGAGCTTGCCGTTAGGGGTCAGCGGCAGCGCGTCGATGCGGACGAACGCGCCGGGGATCATATATTCTGGGAGCGTCTTGCCGAGGAATTCGCGCAGTTCCTCCGCCGACAGCGGATCCTTTTCGACGATATAGGCGACCAGCATGTCGCCGCCATCGGGCGACGGCGCCGCGATCACCGCGCCCGAGCGGACGCCGGGGTGCGTACGCAGGACGCTCGCGGTTTCCTCGGGCTCGACGCGATGGCCGCGCACCTTGGCCTGGTCGTCGACGCGGCCGTGGAAGGTGATCTGGCCATCGGGCCGCCAGGCGGCACGGTCGCCGGTACGATAGAAGCGCTCGCCGTCGATCGTGACGAAGGCGGCGGTGGTGAGATCGGGCTGATGGCGATAGCCGCGCGCGACTTGCGGGCCGCCAATATAGATTTCGCCCTGCTCGCCATCGGCGACGGGGCGGCGCTCGCCGTCGAGGATACGGATGGTGGTGCCCTTGATCGGATAGCCGATCGCGGGAAGGCCGGTCTCCTCGTTACCCGGCGGCACGATCGCCGACGTGGCGACGACGGTGCATTCGGTCGGTCCGTAATTGTTGACCAAGGCGAAAGGCAGGCCCGGACGCGGACGGCCGAGCAGGCGGTCCGCGCCGGTCAGAATGTAGCGGAGCTTGGTGCCCACCGCCCAATCGTCGCGGACTAGGTCCTGCGCAAGCGCGGTGGGAACGAACGCGACGGTGACGCCCTGGACGATCAGCCACGCGCGCAACCGCTCGTCCGAGGTGCGGACGTCGTCGGTCGCCAGCACCACTGAGGCGCCGGCGCACAGATACGGCCAGACTTCCCAGACCGACGCGTCGAAGCCGAGACCGGCAAGGTGGCTGCCACGATCCTCGGCGGTGACGCCGAACGCTTCGTTGTGCCAGCCGATCAGCCAGGACAGATTGGCGTGCGTAACTTCGACGCCCTTGGGCTTGCCGGTCGTGCCCGAGGTATAGATGACATAGGCCAGCGCGTCGGGATCGTTGGGCGTCGCGGCGAGCGGCTCGGCGTTAGCGAGCTCCGGGGCCTGCCAGTCGAGCGTGACGACCGGCGTCGGGCTGTTGGGCACGCGCGCGGCAGTGTCTTCGCGGCCGACGACGAGCGCGCAAGCGGCTTCCTCGACGATCGTCTGGAGGCGGCCGTCGGGCCAGCTCGGATCGAGTGGCAGATAGGCGGCACCCGCTTTCCACGCGCCGAGCACGACGACGAGTTGGTCGAACGAGCGCTCGAGGCACACGCCGACCAGCGATTCGCGACCGACGCCCTGCGACGTCAGCCAGGCAGCGACGCGGCTCGCCTGGGCGTCGAGCTCGGCATAGCTGAGCACGCCGCAGGGCGCGACCAGCGCGGTGGAATCGGGGTGGCGCTTGGCGATCTCCGCGACGACATGCGGCGTCGCGAAGGGCGGCGCGACGAAAGCGGCGGCGCGGGTTGCCGGAGATTCGCCGCCCTGCGACGAATGGAGCGATGCGTTGTGCTGACTAGCCATACGCTCGCGCTTAACCGATCAGTCGTTTTGAAACATTTAAAGCGGCGGCAACCTTCCCGTATCGGCCGAGTGTTGCCCTAAAAGCGGGGGCAGGAGGATCGCATCGAGCAGGTCGGGCATATCCGGTTTAGGGGGGAAGGCCTTCAGTGCCGCGATGGCACCTGAAAGGTGATCGATCGCGCGATCAGATCGGCTCGAGATCATGACGTGGGACGCCCCGCCCGGGGGAGTTGACGTGCTCAATCGGCGGGCTTGAACCGGTCGGGGTGCGCCGTGGCGACCGCGTCGATCGCGGTCAGCCGGGCATCGATTTCCACCAGCCGTGGGAAAGCGTCGAGCGGCGTGTCCAGCCGCCGCGCATTGTACATTTGGGGTACCAGGCAGATGTCGGACAGATCGGGCGCCGCGCCGCCCAGGAAGGCGTCCTCACCAGCCATCGTCTCCAGCGCGCTGAAGCCCTCGACGATCCAATGGCGGTACCAATCGTCACGGGCCGCCTGGTCGACGCCCATCTCGTTCAGCCGGCGCAGGACGCGCAGATTGTCGACCGGGTGGATGTCGGCGGCGATCACCAGCGCGCGTTGCAGCGCCAGGGCGCGGGCCAACGGCTCGGTCGGGACCAGCCGCGGATTGGGGAAGCGCACGTCGAGATAGTCGATGATCGCCAGGCTCTGGCCCAGAATATGGCCGTCAATCTCCAGCGTCGGCACCAGTCCCTGTGGATTGACCGCGAGATTTTCCGGTGAAACCTGTGCGCGCTTGAGCAGATTGACGTCATGGCGTTCATAGTCGACTTGCTTCATCGCCAGCGCGATGCGGACGCGATAGCTCGCCGACGAGCGCCAATAATCGTGCAGCCTGATCGTCACAGCTGGTCCATGCCGGCGGCGGCGGCTTCGGCGTCCTCCTCGGCGGTGCGTTCCGAATTACGCTCGAGCGCGACCTTGATCATCGCGGTCAGCGGGTCGGCGAGTGCCAGGCCGAGCACGCCGAACAGGGTCGAGGCAAGAATTTGCATCGACAGGGTCAGCGCCGGGGGCAGATCGACCGTTCGCCGCGCGACCAACGGAATCACCACCCAGCCGTCAAAACTCTGGACGACGAAATAGATGACGATCGCCCACAAACCCTTGTCGACGCCCGCACTGAACCCCACCGAGACCATCAGGACGCCGCTGACAAAGGCGCCGACATTAGGAATGAAGGCCAGCATGCCGGTGATAATGCCGAGTACCAGCGCCATCGGAATCCCGGCGATGCTGAGCGCGATCCACATCAGCACGCCTTCGAACGCCATGCCCGCCAGGCGACCGGCCAGCAGACGCCGGAGCTGGGACGCCATCCGCCCGAGCGTGAGCGAGAATTCGGCGCGATAATCACTCGGCACCATCCATTGTAGCCCGCGGTCATAGATGCGGGGCTCCATTGCGACGAACAGCCCGATTACCATGATCATGAACAAGGTGGTGACCGCACCGAGCGCGGTGCCGATCCAACTGGTCAGCTTGCCGACCGACCCCAACGCCTGTTGCGCAAGGCCCTTGAGGTCCTCGGCACCGGGCAGGATGCCCTGCGCGGCCGCCCATTGCGACAGCCGGTCGGCCTGGATTTCGAGCGTGGCCTGGAGCTGTTGGAACTGGATGACCACGCCGGCGCCCGTCTTGTAAAAGACGATTCCGATGAACGCGATCGTCAGGATGACGACGATCAGCAATCGCCAGCTGCGCGCGATCGGCAGCGCACGCCCCAGCAACCGCACGCCGCCGTCGAGCATAGAGGCGAATACCAGACCCGCCAGGATGATCAGGATCGGCTGGATCAGGATCACCAGCAGCGCCATCGTCGCGGCGAGCCCCAGCCACACGGTCGCGCGCTTCAACTCGCGGCGCATCTCGGGATCGCGCATCTCGTTGGGGCTGGGCTCGGCGACCAGCATGGGGGCGTCGTCGGCCATCATTTATCCCGTGCCGGGTGGAGCGAGGTCCCCGCGCGGCCGCCCCGCAGGCCACCCCACCAGGTCAGCGGGTTCCAAGTCGCCTTGCCGTTCTTGGAAAAGGTGATGAACTCGGCGCGCCCGCCGATATATTCCCACGGCACCGGGCCGCCCAGCCCGCCCTGATCGAGTGCGATGCGGCTGTCGGCCGAGCGTTCGCGATTGTCGCCCATCAGGAAGACATGGTCGGCGGGCACCGTGATCGGCCTGTAATTGTCGCCCTCGTAATAATTCGGATCGCTGCCCGGCGTAGCGCTGCTGAGATCGACCGTCTCGAAGCTGCGTCCGTTGGGCAAGGTCTCGCGGACCAGCGGCAATCGGCAGAAATGCCTGGTCTCCGGCCCCTGCAGGCCGCCGGGGATGTCGCACGTCGTGCCGTATTCCTGCCCGGTCAGCGCAACGCCGCCATAATCGGGCAGGTCGACATAATGGAGCGGGCCGCGCTTCACCGGTACGTTGTTGATGAAGACGACGCCATTGCGCACCTCGATGCGATCGCCCGGCAGGCCGATCACGCGCTTGATGTAATCGGTATTGCGTCCCGGCGGGGTGACGATGACGACATCGCCGCGCTCGGGCAGGCGGCCGAACAGCCGACCATGGATGAAGGGCAATTGCACGCCCCAGCTTTCCTGTGGCTTGTGCTGGACGAGATCGTGCCACATCGCGACCGGGTTGGGCAAGGTGGGCGAGATGAACGACCAGCCATAAGCATATTTGGCGACGACCAGCTGATCGCCGACCTCCAGCCCCGGCAGCATCGATTCGGACGGGATGTAGAATGGCTTGGCGATGAAGCTGTGAAAGCCGAGCACGGCGAGGATCAGCCAGAAGATGCCGGCAATCTCCTTCCACACGGCATGCGCACGCGCGCGCCATTTGTCCGCAGGTGCGGGCTTGGCGGTTTCCGCCGGTGCCGCGGGGTCGAATTTTCCGTCGTTCAACGCCAACTCGTCACTCATTCGTCATTCCCGGTACCATGTCCCGACCCGATAGCATCATCCGGGGCCGGGCGCGCCTCGATCACCACGAAGGCCTGTGCCCAGGGATGGTCGTCGGTTAGTGTTACATGTATATAAGACACGTGGCCAGCCGGCGTGATCGCGTCGAGCCGCGCTTTCGCACCGCCGGTCAGCGCCAGGGTCGGCGCTCCCGATCGCGCATTGACCACACCAATGTCGCGCATGAACACACCCGCCTTGAACCCGGTGCCGACCGCCTTGGAGAAAGCTTCCTTGGCGGCGAAGCGCTTGGCGAGGGTGCCCGCCTTGGTGAACGGACGGCGATTCGCCTTGGCGCGCTCGACCTCGGTGAACACACGATTCTCGAATCGCTCGCCGAATCGGTCGAGCGAATTCTGGATCCGCTCGATGTTACAAAGGTCGGAGCCCAAGCCGATAATCATGAAAATTCCTCCCCGGAACGAGGAGGGGCACCAGCCGCAGGCTGGTGGAGGGGGCCCATCCCTTGCGAGCCGGTAAAGGTTGCCAGCGAGGGAAAGCCCCCTCCACCACGCGCTACGCGCGCGGTCCCCCTCCCCGTGCCGAGGAGGATTTGGCTGCTCCCCTTCAACGCGCCTCATCCATCAACGCGCGCATCCTGCGCACCACCGGCGCCAACCCGTCGAAGATCGCCTCGCCGATCAGGAAGTGGCCGATATTGAGTTCGCGAATCTGCGCGATCGCGGCGATCGGCACGACATTGTCGAAGGTCAGGCCGTGCCCGGCATGCGCTTCGATCCCGTTCTTGGCGGCGAGCGCGGCGGCATCAGCGATTCGCCGGAGTTCGATGGCGCGCTCCTCGCCCTCCAGCTCGCAATAGCGGCCGGTATGGATCTCGACCACCGGCGCGCCGAGGCTCAGCGCCGCCTCGATCTGGCGGGGGTCGGGCTCGATGAACAAGGAGACGCGGATATTGGCCGCGCCGAGCGCGCGGACCATCGGCGCCAGATGATTGTGCTGGCCGGCCGCGTCGAGGCCGCCTTCGGTGGTGCGTTCCTCGCGCTTTTCGGGGACGATGCACGCGGCGTGCGGGCGATGGCGAAGCGCTATCTCGAACATCTCGTCGGTCGCCGCCATTTCGAGGTTGAGCGGGATCGGCAGCTCGGCTGACAGTCGGGCGATATCCTGGTCGGTGATGTGGCGGCGGTCCTCGCGCAGATGCGCAGTGATGCCGTCGGCGCCCGCTTGCGCCGCGAGCAGGGCAGCGCGCACGGGGTCGGGATAGCCCGAGCCGCGCGCGTTGCGGACGGTCGCGACATGGTCGATATTGACGCCCAGGCGCAGGCGTTCGGAAGGAGAGCCGCTCATCTGACGCCCCAGATACGGGCCCGGTTCGAGGCGCGCAACGCCATGTCGCTGCGAAAATCGACTCCCGCGCTTGAAGATTGCGACGCGAGCGGCGTATAGGCCCGGGCCAGACGGGCCAAATCCGCGACTTATGGGGCCGCTGCCGCGGCTCAAATGCTTGAACAGGGTGACGCGACAATATGCGCTTTACGGTTGTGAAAACAGCGATGCTGGCGGCGGGGCTGATGCTCGCCGGCGCCGGCCAGGCCGCGCCACAGGCGCCCACGGCGCCGCCGCCTGCCACCGCCGCGACTCCGGCAGCGCCGACGACGGCCGCACCGGCAGCGACCACGGCAGCTGCAAGCGGTGCCAAGGCGACTCCGGCCGCTGCGACACCGGCCGCGAACGATCCGCTGCTGTCGATGGACGGCGCGCCGCCGATGAAGCCCGTCGCGGGGATCGGCCAGCCGGTCGATGGTGAGATCGGCCTCCAGCCGCAGGTGACCAAGAATGGCGAGCGTGCCGCCTGGTTTCACAACGGGCCGCTGCTCTGGACGATCACGATCATCTCGGCGTTCGTTCTGGCGCTGCTGCTCTGGGTGATCGTGCGCTACAACCGCCGCGCCAACCCGGTGCCATCGAAGACCGCGCACAACACGATGATCGAGGTCGTGTGGACCTTGCTCCCGGTCGTCATCTTGGTGCTGTTGGCGATCCCGTCGATCGGTCTGCTTCAGGCCCAGTTCGCACCGCCGCCGAAGAACGCCATCACGCTCAAGGTCACCGGCAACCAATGGTATTGGACCTATAGCTATCCGGACAATGGCGGGTTCGAAATCACTGCCAATCTGCTCAAGGAAAAGGACGAGGTCGGCCGCGGCGAGCGCGCTCGCACCGACGATGACGGTCCCCGCCTGCTGGCGGTTGACAATCGCGTCGTGCTGCCGGTCGGCGTGCCGATCCGCCTGATCACCACCTCGGCCGACGTCATCCATAGCTGGGCGATGCCGGCATTCTGGATCAAGCTGGATGCGGTCCCCGGCCGCCTCAACGAGACCAGCTTCACGATCGAGAAGCCAGGCGTCTATTTCGGCCAATGCTCGGAATTGTGCGGTCCCAAGCATGCTTACATGCCGATCGCGGTCGAAGCGGTTCCGCTCGATCTCTACAACAAATGGGTCGTCGCCAAGGGTGGCAAGGTCGCCGGTGCGGCCGACCCCGCCGCCGCGCCGGCTGCTGCCAATGCGTCGGCTCCGGCGGATGCCAACGCTGCCGCGCCCGCGGACAATATGACCGCCCCCGACAATGCCGCTGCCGGCAACTCGACTGGACAGTAAAATAATGAGCGATATCGCCCTCACGCCCAACGCCTTCGAGGCGCATCATGGCGGCCACGAGCATGAGCATCATGACGCGGACCACAAGCCGGGCTTTTTCGCCCGCTGGTTCATGTCGACCAACCACAAGGATATCGGGACGCTGTACCTGATCTTCGCGATCACCGCGGGGATCATCGGCGGCGCGATTTCGGGCCTGATGCGCGCCGAATTGATGCACCCGGGCATCCAGTATCTCGGTTACTGGGCCAATACGCTCAACCACATCCGCGGCGGCGGCGACGTCAACATGGACCAGGCGCGCCACTTGTGGAACGTGCTGGTGACGGCACACGGCCTGATTATGGTGTTCTTCATGGTCATGCCGGCGATGATCGGCGGGTTCGGCAACTGGTTCGTGCCGCTGATGATCGGTGCGCCGGACATGGCGTTCCCGCGCATGAACAACATCTCGTTCTGGCTGCTGATCCCGAGCTTCACTTTGCTGCTCGCCTCGCCCTTCTTCGGCGGCGCAGACGGCGGCGCGGGAACGGGCTGGACGGTCTATGCCCCGCTCTCGACGCAGGAGGCCGGACCATCGGTCGACATGGCGATCCTGTCGTTGCACCTGGCGGGCGCGAGCTCGATCCTGGGCGCAATCAACTTCATCACCACCATCTTCAACATGCGCGCGCCGGGCATGACCCTGCACAAGATGCCGCTGTTCGTGTGGTCGGTGCTGGTCACCGCGTTCCTGCTGCTGCTGGCGCTGCCGGTGCTCGCCGCGGCGATCACCATGCTGCTGACCGACCGCAATTTCGGCACGACCTTCTTCCAGGCCGAAGGCGGCGGTGACCCGATCCTCTACCAGCATCTGTTCTGGTTCTTCGGCCACCCCGAAGTGTATATCATGATCCTGCCGGGCTTCGGCATGATCAGCCAGATCATCGCGACCTTCTCCAAGAAGCCGGTGTTCGGCTATCTCGGCATGGCCTATGCGATGGTCGCGATCGGCGTGGTCGGGTTCATCGTGTGGGCGCACCACATGTTCACCACCGGCCTCAGCGTGAACACCAAGATGTACTTCACCGCCGCGACGATGGTGATCGCGGTGCCGACCGGGATCAAGATCTTCTCGTGGATCGCGACGATGTGGGGCGGCTCGCTCAGCTTCAAGACCCCGATGGTCTGGGCGATGGGCTTCATCTTCATGTTCACCGTCGGCGGCGTGACCGGCGTCGTGCTCGCCAATGGCGGTGTCGACGATTACATGCAGGACACCTATTATGTGGTGGCGCACTTCCACTACGTGCTCAGCCTCGGCGCGGTGTTCTCGCTGTTCGCGGGCTTCTATTACTGGTTCCCGAAAATGTCGGGCCGGATGTATAACGAGTTGCTCGGCCACCTGCACTTCTGGGTGTTCTTCATCGGCGTGAACGTGCTGTTCTTCCCGATGCACTTCCTCGGTCTGCAGGGCATGCCGCGGCGCTATCCGGATTATCCCAACGCGTTCGAATATTTCAACAAGTTCGCGACGATCGGCTACATGATCATGGCCGTGGGTATGGCGATCTTCTTCATCAACCTGATCTGGTCGCTGATCGCGGGGAAGAAGGCGCCCGACAATCCCTGGGGCGAAGGCGCCACGACGCTCGAATGGACCTTGTCAAGCCCGCCGCCCTTCCACCAGTTCGAGACGCTGCCCGTCATAGACGGGGGTGATTCCCATCATCATTGATCGGTACTGATCCGGCAACGAAGCGCCCCGGATGTTCCGGGGCGTTTTCGTTTCGGCGCAACGGCTTTGCATGGCGCGGCGAGCCGCTTATAGGCCCCCTCAACCCATGACCACCGAGACCATCGCCCTTCCTGCCGACTGGCGCGATTTCCTGGCGCTGACCAAGCCCCGGGTGATGACGCTCGTCGTCTTCACCGGCCTGTGCGGAATGCTGGCGGCGCCGGTCGCGATCCACCCGGTGATCGGCTTCACCGCGATCCTATGCATCGCGCTCGGCGCGGGCGCGGCGGGCGCGCTCAACCAATGGTATGAGGCCGATATCGACGCCAAGATGAAGCGCACGCGCGGGCGGCCGCTCCCGGCCGGGCGAATGCGCCGCGAATCGGCGCTGCACTTCGGCGTCGGGCTGGGCGTCTTCTCGGTGTTGTTGATGGGGCTCGCGACCAATTTGCTCGCAGCAGGCATCCTGGCGGCGTCGATCCTGTTCTACGTTTTCATCTATACGATCTGGCTCAAGCCCCGGACGCCGCAGAATATCGTCATCGGCGGTGCCGCCGGAGCCTTCCCGCCGCTGATCGGCTGGGCGGCGGCGACGGGCAGCCTCGCGCCGTTGCCGCTGCTGCTGTTTGCGCTGGTGTTCTTGTGGACCCCGCCGCATTTCTGGGCGCTCGCGCTGTTCGTTAAGACCGATTACGCCAATGCCGGCATCCCGATGCTGCCGGTGGTCGCGGGCGAGCGCGCCACGCGGACGCACATCGGACTCTACACCATCCCGATGGCGGTTGCCGCGGTGGCGCCCTGGCCGCTCGGGCTGACCGGCGCGATCTACGGCTGGGTGGCGTTGGCGGCGACGGCATGGTTCGTGCTGCTCGCGGTGCAGATCACGGTCCGCACGACCGGTGTCGAGGATAGCATGCGCCCCGAAAAGCGGTTGTTTGCGTATTCGATCGCCTATCTCTTCATCCTGTTTGGCGCGGTTGTCGTCGATCGGTGGCTGGCATGACTCCCGACCAACAGCGGCTCGCGGCGCAGCGCCGCAATGCGCGCGCGTTGGCGCTGGTGCTGGGCGTGCTGGTGATCCTGATCTTCGCGCTTGCTGTCGCCAAGATCGGGCTAGGCTGGGCGCACGGATAATGGCGATGCAGCGCACGACACGGACCGCGTTGCTCGCAGTGCTCGGCATCTGTTTCATGAGCGGCCTCGCCTGGGCCAGTGTGCCGCTCTATCGCATGTTTTGCCAGGCGACCGGCCTCAACGGCACGACCGGGCGGGCGTTGCGCGCGCCCGGCGCGGTCGACGGCAAGGTTACGGTCGCGTTCGACACCAACGTCGCGCCGGGCTTCAAATGGAATTTCAAGCCGGAGAACGAGTCGGAAACGATCGATATCGGGGCGCGCGACATGGCGTTCTTTGACGCGACCAACACGTCCAACCAGACGCTGACCGGTACCGCGACGTTCAACGTCACCCCGGCCCAGGCGGGAAGCTATTTCAAGAAAATCCAGTGCTTCTGCTTCACCCAGCAGACGCTCAAGCCCGGCGAGACGCAGCGCATGCCGGTAATCTTCTTCGTCGATCCAGCGATCCTCAAGGACCCGGATGCGCGCGATATCCAGACCATCACGCTCAGCTATACGTTTTACCCGGTAGATTCCGCGAAAACGCCAAGCTAGAGGCTTACCAGAACACGTCTAACGGGGACCGACATGGCCGGCGCCAAGAACCACGATTACCATATCCTGCAACCCGATCCCTGGCCGCTGATCGGCGCGATGTCCGCGCTGGCGCTGGCCTCGGGCGGCATCATGTGGATGAAGGGCGTACATTACGGCTCGCTGCTGTTCGGCTTCGGCCTGATCTGCGTGCTGTTCACGATGTTCTCGTGGTGGTCCAACGTCATCAAGGAAGCGCATCAGGGTGATCATACCCCGGTCGTGCAGCTCCACCTGCGCTACGGCATGGTGCTGTTCATCGCCTCCGAGGTGATGTTCTTCGTCGGCTGGTTCTGGGCGTTCTTCGATTTTTCGCTGTTTCCCGCTCCAGTGGTGTGGGACGCCGCGAGCAAGACCGCGAGTCTGGCGACCGAGAATATCGCCGCTGCCTCGGTCTGGCCGCCCAAGGGCATCGAGGTCATCAACGCCTTCCAGTTCCCGCTGCTCAACACGATCATCCTGCTGCTGTCGGGCACCACGGTGACCTGGGCGCACCATGCGCTGATCCACAATCAGCGCGGCGGCGCGATGAAGGGCCTGTGGGGTCTGATCGGCGTCGGCGAGAATGACGGCGTCAAGAAAGGCCTGTGGCTGACGATCGTGCTCGGCCTGCTGTTCAGCTCGATCCAGGCGTACGAATATTCGGAAGCGCCGTTCCCGTTCAAGGGCCTGAACTATGGCGCGTCGTTCTTCATGGCGACCGGCTTTCACGGCTTCCACGTGCTGATCGGCACGATCTTCCTGACCATCAACCTGATCCGCGCGTATAAGGGCGACTTCACGCCGAAGCAGCATTTCGGCTTCGAGGCGGCGGCCTGGTACTGGCATTTCGTCGACGTGGTGTGGCTGTTCCTGTTCATCACCATCTACGTCTGGGGCGGCTGGGGCGCACCCGTCCACGCCGGCTGATGGTTGCGGGCTGGCATCTCGCACAGGTCAATATCGGGCGGCTCGTCGCGCCCGAAGGCGATCCGCGGGTTCAGCCCTTTTTCGATGCGCTCGATCGCGTCAACGCGCTTGCCGAGGACTCGCCGGGGTTCGTCTGGCGGCTGAAGGGGGAAGGCAACAACGCCACCGACCTCAGGCCGACGCCCGATCCGTTGCTGGCGGTCAATATGTCGGTATGGACCGACGCCGACGCGCTGTTCGCGTTCGTCTATCGCAGCGCTCACACGCCGGTAATGGCGCGCCGCCGCGACTATTTCGAACGGTTCGAGGGCGCGTTCCAGGCGATGTGGTGGATCCCCGCGGGCGAGATTCCGACGGTGTCGGATGCTTTTTCGCGGCTATGGATGTTGGATCGTTACGGCCCGACCTCGCACGCCTTCACGTTCAAGGCGCGCTTTCCCGCGCCGGGTCTCGACGGCGCGCCGGTCGATCATCAGCCCGATCCCTGGTGTGTCGGAACCGCCTGACCCCGCAGCCCCGCGCTCGCTCGACGTCGCGCTGAAAGGGCTCTGTCCGCGCTGCGGCGCGCGCACCTTATTTGCCGGCTCGGTGCGATTCGCCGATCGCTGTTCCGCTTGTGGACTCGACATCTCGGCGTTCAATGTCGGCGATGGGCCGGCTGCGTTCCTGATCCTGATCCTGGGTGCTGTGATCGTCGCGGCTGCCATCACGCTCGAATTGTCACTGTCGCCACCCTTCTGGGTCCATATGCTGATCTGGATTCCGGTCACCGCGATCGCGGTGGTGGGGGCATTGCGAGTGTCGAAAGCGGGATTGCTCGCGCTCGAATATCGCAACAAGGCGCGCGGATTCCGCAGCGGGGATGCCCGATGAAGCGCTTTCCGATCGTCGCGACGATCCTGGTCGTGCTCGCTGCCGCGGCAATGGTCGTGCTCGGTATCTGGCAATTGCAGCGCCGCCAGCAGAAGCTTGCTGAGCTCGCGATACTCGCCGCAAATCCGTCCAAGCCGGCAATTGCCTTCCCGATCCCGGCGATCGGTGACGATTTGCTGTTCCGCAAGGCCGGCGCCTTCTGCCTGAAGCCGGTCAGCTTCGCGCTCGACGGCGCGGGCAAGGCCGGGTTCCGTGTCATCGCCCGCTGCGCTACGGGGGCGGAAGGGCCGGGCTTCTCCGTCCAGCTCGGCACGACGCACAATCCCGAGTTCAAGGCCAAATGGACCGGCGGAAAGGTCGACGGAATGATCAGCCACGCGCCGTCGAGCACCCCGCTGATCGCGACATTGTTCGGGAAAGCCGCGCCCAAGGAATTGCTGTTGGTGGCCAATACGCCGGCGCCGGGACTGGCGGCGAACGAGATGCCCAGCATCGAGTCGATCCCCAACAACCATTTGGCCTATGCGGTGCAATGGTTCCTGTTCGCCGGGATCGCGGTGATCATCTATCTGCTGGCGCTGCGCCGCCGCGCGCGTAAGGGGTGAGCATGCATTATGTGAGTACGCGCGGGGCCGCGCCCGCGCTTGGTTTTCGTGAGGTCACGCTGGCCGGGCTGGCCAATGACGGCGGATTGTACCTTCCCGAGGCGTGGCCGGCGCTGAGCCGCGACGAGATCGCGGGGCTGGCCGGGCTGTCGTACGTCGAAACCGCGGTGCGGGTGATGGCGCCGTTCGTCGGCGACGCGCTGAGCGAGGACGAGCTGCGCGATCTGTGCACCCAGGCTTATGGCCGCTTTTCGCACGATGCGGTGACGCCTCTCGTCCAGCTCGATCACCGTCACTGGTTGCTCGAACTGTTCCACGGCCCGACCCTGGCGTTCAAGGATGTCGCGCTGCAATTGCTCGGCCTGCTGTTCGAGCGCTTTCTGACCGGCACCGACCAGAAGCTGACCATCGTCGGCGCGACCAGCGGCGATACCGGATCGGCGGCGATCGACGCGGTCGCCGGGCGGACCGGGGTCGAAATCTTCATGCTCCACCCCAAGGGACGGGTGTCCGACGTTCAGCGCCGCCAGATGACCACAGTGTTCGCGCCCAACGTCCACAATATCGCGATCGAGGGTAGTTTCGACGACGCCCAGGCGATGGTGAAGGCGATGTTCAACGCCAATGCCGCGGGGACCGGGCCGCTCGGGCATCTGACCCTGTCGGCGGTCAATTCGATCAACTGGGCACGGCTGATGGCGCAAGTGGTCTATTATTTCTATGCCGCCGTCCGGCTCGGCGCGCCCGAGCGGGCGATCGCTTTCTCGGTGCCGACGGGCAATTTCGGCGATGTGTTCGCCGGCTATGTCGCGGCCAAGATGGGGCTGCCGGTCGCGAAGTTGATCGTCGCGACCAACGTCAACGACATCCTCCATCGCGCGCTGTCGAGCGGTGATTATTCAGCGACCGGCGTCGTGGCGACACCGACGCCGTCGATGGATATCCAGGTCAGTTCGAATTTCGAGCGGCTGCTGTTCGATGTCGGCGGGCGCGACGGCGCGGCACTGGCGGCGCAAATGACGGGATTCGACGCGTCGAAGGCGATGCGGTTGACCAACCAGCAACGCGCGGGCGCGGCGGGGCTGTTGTCTAGTGCGCGGATCGATCTCGACGACATGTCGCTGGCGATGCGCTGGGCGTGCGAGCGCGCGGGGCAAGTGATCGACCCGCACACTGCGATCGGGCTCGGCGCGGCGCGCCAGGCGGATATCGACGCGCCGATCGTAACCTTGGCGACCGCGCACCCGGCCAAGTTCGGCGACGCGGTCGAGCGTGCGACCGGGGTTCGCCCGGTATTGCCGGCGCGGGTTGGCGATCTGTTCGATCGCGAGGAGCGCTACGAGACGCTGCCGGCGACCTTTGAGGCGGTGACCAGCTTTATCGCGAAGACGGCGCAGTGACCAACAGACCCTCACCCTTCCCATCGCTGGCGCGATGGGCCCCTTCCCTCTCCCGCCTGCGGGAGAGGGAGGGAGGCGCGCAGCGCCGGAAGGGTGAGGGTCTGTCGCCGGAGGCCACGCCGTGAACCTCGACACGATCATCGGCGAGCCCTGGGCCGATTACGGCCTTATCGACTCCGGCCATGGCCGCAAGCTCGAACGCTACGGCCGCTTCCGCTTCATCCGCCCCGAACCCCAGGCGATGTGGGCACCGGCTAACCCCGACTGGAAAGCCGATGCCGAGTTCATCCCTGGATCCGACGAGGAAGGCGGCGGGCGCTGGCAATATAGCGGCCAGGTGCCGCGCGACGGTTGGCCGATGAAATGGGACGATGTCGCCTTCACGGCGCAGACCACGCCGTTCCGTCACCTCGGGTTCTTCCCCGACATGGCACCTGTCTGGAGCTGGATGCGCGAGCGGCTGGCCGGGCTTGACGAGGCCGAGGCACTCAACCTGTTCGGCTATACCGGCGTCGGCACCCTGGCGCTGGCGTCAAAGGGCGTGAAGATGGTCCATGTCGACGCCTCGAAAAAATCGGTCGAAGGCGCGCGGGCGAACGCACGGCTGGCAGGGCTCGATGACAGACCGGTCCGCTGGATGGTCGACGACGCGACTAAGTTCGCGGCGCGCGAGGTGCGGCGTGGCCGGCGCTACGACGGCATCCTGCTCGACCCGCCCAAATTCGGTCGCGGGCCCGAAGGCGAGGTGTGGCGGCTCGAGGAAGGGCTGCCCGGGCTGATCCAGGACTGCCGGCAATTGCTCGACGACCGCTCGCGCTTCCTGTTCCTCACCGTCTATGCCGTGCGCATGTCGGCGCTGGCGATCGGCGAACTCGTCAGCCAGGCCTTTGCCGATCTGCCTGGCAAGGTCGAGGCAGGCGAACTGGCGGTGCGCGAGGAAGCGCGCGGGCTGTCGCTGCCGACCGCGATCTGGGCGCGCTGGAGCCGGTAAGGCGGCGGTTTTCGGACCGCCTTCCTATGACGGCAGCTGGAAACCACCGATCCCGCTCAATGGAAATGGACGAACACCAGCCACACCACCAGCAATATCAACGCAATCAGCACCAGGCCGCAGCCCAAGGGATTGAAGACCTGTTTGAGCAGGGTCGCAATCGCGTCGGCGATCTCATTGTCGCCGCCGGACGTCCCGTTGCCGCCGTCCGGCAGGTCCGGGATATCGCCGTCCGGTGTGGCTGGTACGGTCCAGGGGTTGCCGCCCAGCCCCTGTACCTTTGCGGTGAGCAAATCCAGGTAGTGCAGCAGGGTCGGCCGCCAGCGGCTGTTGCGCGGCAGATGCCCGGCGCGCCACCGCATCACCGACAGCAGCCGCCGATGGTAGAGCAGCATGTCGTCGCGGGTCGACACCGGCACCCCGAGCTGGAACGCACCGATGGTTTCGCGCCAGCGCCCGGAATCGGCCCTCGCCGCGGCGACCACCGCCGGCTCGGGATATTCGATCAGCACGGCGAAGTCGCCCGACCCGCAGATCAATGCGAGGTCGGTGACCAGCACCTTATTGTCCTCGAGCGCGAAGGCGCCCTTGCGCGTCGCATGCTTCTCGTGCGCGGTCCCGACGAGCAATTTGTGCGCGTCGGCCAGCGGCATTTCCCGGAAACGCGGCGGCGGCACCTGGGCATTGCGCGACCGGTTGGTGATGTGGCGCACCGAGACGTCGAAGCGCTGGCCCTTGCGGATGCCGAGCGGAAACTCCGCCGCGATCACCCCGGTCTGGCGCGCGATGCTCATCGGCAACGGGACATAGCGCATGCCGCCGGCGGGCAACTCGATCGTCTGCGCGTCGATTGCGACGATGTCGTGGCGGGCATAGAAACGGTCGGCGAGGTCGACCACCTCTTGCGCCTGCCAACTCGGGATGTGCAGGCGCAGCACGGTGCCGGCGGGAACCTCGGCCGACCAGTCGAGCAGCAATTCGTCGGGCGGCAAGGCATCGCTGACCGGATAGGGCCGCGCCTCGATCTCGAACGTGTGCAGCGCGACGCGCGAGCCGTCGAGCCCGGGATTGGCGACCTGGCTCAGCGCCAGGTTGCGCTGCGACAATTTGTCGGAAGTCCAGGGAGTCGCGTCGTTCGGGATCGGCGCGCCGTCATATTCGATCTGCGCGACGATGCACTGATGCTCGCCCATCATCAGCGTCGGCAGCGCGACGTTGGGACCGCCCGATCCCGGGGTTTGCGGCAGATAGGGATCGAGCAAATTGTTGTCGACCACCGCGCCGTACATCCGGAATCCGGTCGCGGCGGCGATCGGCTGGAGGTTGTCGGCGTCGAGCTGGCCCTCGGGCGGGCTGGTGCGCGGGGCGGCGAAGAACGGGAAGGACAGCCAGTCGGATCCACCATTCTGCGTCCCCGGCAACGCGATCGGACTGGCCCCGGGAGTCTTCAGATAGCCTTCGACCGGCATGCCCATGCCATCGAGATGATAGGTCAGCGCCGCCGTCGTCTGGGTGGTGAAGATGCGGAAGAATACGCGCACCGCATTGGCATCCGCCCCGGCGCCGCTCAGCCGTACTCGCGCCAACGCGAAATTGAAGACCTTTTTCGGCGAGCCGCCCGTGGTGGTGGGCAGCGAGCTCAGGACGGACCCCTCCTCGGTCGACGGAAGGTTGCTGAACGTGGTCTGGGAGATCGACCCCGCCAGCGTGTGGATGAAGGTCCGCAGTTGGTCGCGGTTCGGATTGCTGGGCAGCGTCACGCCGTGGAAGCTGGTGTTCTCGACGACATGGAACACCTTGACGTCGGAACTAAGCCAGGCGGTATCGTTGTTATCGGCGAGATCGAGCATGAACGGATTGGCCGATTTGACCAGCTCGATCCATGCCGCATCGGTCAGCGGTGCGGCGAGCGCCCCTCCCGTCAATTGGGCGGCAACCGGCACCGTGCTGGCATTGCCGCCAAAGCCGAAGGCGTCGCCGGTAAAGTCCACCCGGTAAGTGAAGGTGAAACGCTGGACCCGGTCGGGCAGCATCGGGTCGTCGCTGTTCACCTTGGTCGGCACGAATGCGATCGGCGAGCCGCTCGGCGTGATCGCGGGCGCCCAGCCGGCCAGGCCTGGCGGATTGCCCAGCGCGGTGATGCCGCCGCCGGGAAACTGGCTCGGCTTGAGTCCGTCGACCGTCACCAGCACCGCGTCGGGGAATTGCGGCGTGGCCGTCACTTCGTCCTGGCTGAACGTGCTGCGCTCGAGGATCAGGGTGATCGCCCGGCGCGGCCGTGCGATCCAGTTGGTGATGTTGACATAGACCGCCTTGATGTCGTCGAGCACGGCGGGCGCGTCGTTATAGCCGTGATTCTTGACGGCATCGGCACCGACCTTCGCCTGCGCGTCCGCCGTGCTGACGTTGGTGGCCCCGGTCAGGTTGATGTCGACATAATGGTGGAAGGTCGATCCGGTGACGATCCGCCCGACGCCGGCGTTGCGCCCGTCATAGACGCTTAGCGTGCTGACCGTCTTCGCGACACCTTCCGGCGCGAGCAATCCGCCGGTGGTGACTTCGCGCGAGGCATGGGTCTGTGCCTGGCCGGTTGCGATGACCTTGGGTTTCTCACGCACCCCGGCGACGAGGCGGAATTCGTCCTTCGTCGTGTCGCCGAAGGGCGACGGCGTGGTCGCATAGTTGAACGCCGCGGCGCTCACTTCTCCCAGCGTGTTGCCTTCGTGCATATGGTCAGGAAAGACCGTCACATCATGGCCGTTATGGCGCAGGATCGCATGGGCCGGTCCCGCCGGAATCGGGGTGATGGTCTGGGGCAGGCTGTCGGACTGGTTCTCGAACCAGGTGTAATCGTTATGCCCGTCGGGAAAGGGCGGATAGTGGACCGACGGGTCGCCAGGTTTTTTCTGTACTGTGTCGGCGCGTCCACCATCGCTGCGCGAAAAGTTGAGCAATTCGGCCGGCACCGGGGAGAAAGGTGACGCATTGTCGCCCGCACCGTACCAGGCGCGCATCACCCGAACCCGCGGCAGATGGCCCGACATGTTCGATCCGACGCTGTCATGATCGCCGACCGCGAAGATCCCGCCGCCGTCTTCCATATAGGCGGCGATGGCAT
The DNA here is from genome assembly GCF_001598355.1 of Sphingomonas asaccharolytica NBRC 15499. Lineage (GTDB taxonomy): Bacteria > Pseudomonadota > Alphaproteobacteria > Sphingomonadales > Sphingomonadaceae > Sphingomonas > Sphingomonas asaccharolytica. The sequence continues at coordinate 9,187 of NZ_BCYU01000037.1, read as the reverse complement.
TGTGCGCGTCCACGCCGAGCCCGTTCGGCGAACTGGTCCCGAAATCGACGTTGCGCCCTTCCAGCCCGATCAGCCAGATCGCGTCGAAATCGCTAAGCTGATGGCCGGCAGGCGGACTCTCGAAATGGAATCCGCTGAATCCGGGTGTCGCCGAGGTGTCGGCGCTGCGGTTCGCCTTAGTCACGTCGAACCCGGCGCCGGTCAGCGCGGAGATCAGAGTGGAATAGGTAAAATCCGGATCGCTGGCCGTGGCGGCGCTGGAATCGAATCGGAAATTGTCGTCAAGAACGACCAGAACCTTGAGAGACATGGCGCAAACTCCTCGAGGGAATCCAATTTTGCGCCCAAACCGGCGCCGATTGCGACTCGGCGACTCGTATTGTTTTTATATAATATTCGGATATTTCAATTTACATCGCCCGAAGTCAAGTAAGTACCGCCAATTCATCCATATTGGACTTAATTTTAAGTTTACTGAATAGTTGATTGGATGATTGCGACATTTGAAGATTATTTCTTCATTCGAGCGGAAGGCAATAATTCCACTATTATCGCTGGCAAACGCGGCCGAGCTAGCTGCGGGTGCCCCAATCGACCTGACCGGCGGGGTCGTTGTCGGAGACATCGGAACGAGCCACGGCAGTGGCGGTGACCGCTTGCCGGCGCAGGTCCGTTATGGTCCGCCGGCCGCGCTCGTCTCCTTGATCAGGCGCGGATTGGCGGCCGCCGTCCTACCCAGGGCCGTGCTTCCTCCAACTCGAAGGCCAGTTCCAGCAGGGCCGCTTCGCCGCCGACCGGGGCGCCGAACTGCGCGCCGATCGGCAGGCCCGCTGCCGACCACGCGCCGGGTACGCTCATCGCCGGTGCGCCGACCACATTGTACGGTGTTGTATAACCGACATAGCGTGTTAGCCGCCCCGCCATCGTCTCGACCGGCAAGTCGGGGGCTAGCCACCCGATCTCGGGGGGTGGCAGCGAGAGCACCGGCGACAGGATCATGTCGAACTGCGTCAGCCAGGCATCATAGACGCCGCGAAGCGAGGTGAGATAGGCGACGGCCTGGTCGATCGCCCCTTCCGGCGCGCCGGCAATGATCGCCGCCATGGGGAGACTGAAGGGTTCGACATCCTCGATTCCCGAAGGGTGGCCCAGTCGCCGGCCGTCCTCGGCGAGCAGATTGGCGGCGCCTTGCGACCAGGTCAGCAGAAAAGCGTCCGACATGCCGACGATCGGTGCCGGCCAGGCGGTCGGCTCGACATGGTGGCCGAGATCGCCGAGCAGCGCCGCCATGCCCTCGATCGCGGTTGCGACCTCGGGGTCGGGCGACTGGCCGGATATGCTGTCGAGGACCAGGCCGATGCGCCGCCGCCGCGTCGATGGCCCGCCAATCTGCCCGACTGGCGGCAGACCGGAATCCTTCGCTTCGACCGCCGCGAGCAAGGTGGCGCTGTCGCGAACGCTGCGCGACACGCACAATTGAACGCTGAGCGGCATCGGGAAATGCCCCGGGTCGGTCGCCAGGGTGCGGTCGCGTGAGGTCTTGAGCCCGAACAAGCCGCAGCATGACGCCGGAATGCGGATCGAGCCGCCGCCATCGCTGGCATGGGCGAATGGCACGACATGGGCGGCGGTTGCCGACGCGGCCCCGCCGGACGATCCGCCAGCCGACCTTGTCGGATCCCATGGGTTCCGCGTTGGCCCGAAGGCCAGCGGCTCGGTGGTCGGCAAAAAGCCATGTTCGGGCGTCGCGCTCTTGCCGATCGGATTGAGCCCGGTCGCCAGCATGCCCTCGATCAGCGGCGCTTGCCGCGTCGCCGTCGCCACCCCGGCTGTCGCGCGGGTTCCCAGCCGCGTCGGCAGCCCGACGAAATCGTCCAGGTCCTTGATGAGGAACGGCACGCCGGCAAACGCGCCGTCGCCGAGCGGGGCGCGTGCCCGCTGCCGGGCGCGCTCGAAATCGTCGGTCACCAGGAAATTGAGTGTCGGGTCGAGCGCCTCGGCACGCGCGATCGCGGCGTCAACCACCTCGATCGCCGATACCGCGCCGGATCTGATCGCCGCAGCCGTCTCGGTCGCGTCCCAATCGGCCATGTCTGTCGCGCTCATGCCGGCTCCGCTCCTTTATCGTTATTCGCCATGTGTGGCGCGGATCGGTAGCGCGGGCAATGACGCCGCTACCCGCTTTCGAGGTCGTCATCCGGCGCGTCGGGCGGGTTCGGTTTTCCACCGCTTGGCGAACATGCTATTCTCCGCGGACATTGCTGGGAGCGGTCCAATGCATCGGTTGCTGAGCACCTTGACCATCCTGTTGGCGGCAACATTGGCCGTCTTTCCCCGCGCCGCTGTCGCGCAGCGCGCGGGAACGCTGATCGCTGCGCAACCGGTCGACGACGCTCCCGCCAATGTGCGGGCCTGGCGGATCGAATATTGGACCAGCGGCGATCGCAACCAGCCGATCCGGGTGACCGGCATGGTCATCGCCCCCAGGGGCCGCTCCACTGCCGGTCCGCAGCGCGTGATCGCCTGGACGCACGGCTTGATCGGTATCGCAAAGCGCTGCGCGCCTTCGCTGGGCAATACCAACTTCACGCTGATCCCGGCGCTCGATGACGTCGTCCGCCGCGGCTATACGGTGGTCGCGCCCGATTATCCGGGGCTTGGGTCCGACATGGTCCATCCCGTGCTGGTCGGCACCAGCGAGGGCAAGTCGACGCTCGACGCGGTCCGTGCCGCGCGCGGAATTCCGGAAGCCGACGCAGGGTCGCGCTTCGCCGTGTGGGGCGAATCGCAGGGCGGCCATGCCGCCTTGTGGACCGGGCAGCTTTGGTCGAGCTACGCCCCCGATTTGCAGCTTGTCGGGATCGCCGCGATCGTGCCGCCGACCGACCTTCATCGCAATTTCAAGGAAGGCAGCGACGCCCGCGTACGCGCCTTGCTCACCGCTTATACCGCGACGAGCTGGTCGCGTTATTATGGCGCGCCGATGTCGACCCTGGGACCGCGCTCGGTCCAGAACGTGATGACCCGGCTGGCCGACAATAATTGCGTCAACTTCGACGCCAAGCCCAAGCTCGGCACGATCATCGGTATCGTCATCGCCCAGCGCGCGATCCGCAATCTCGATCTGGGCATGAAACAGCCCTGGGGACGATTGATGCGTGAGAACAGCCCGTCGGCCGCCGCCATCAAGGTGCCCGCACTGATCGCCACGGGCACCGGCGACACCATCGTCGCGCCCGCCGTGGTGCGCGATTTCGCGCGCGCCGCCTGCGCCGCCGGTAAGACGGTGCGCTTCGTCTTGGTCCAGGGCGGCGAACACGGCACCGTCGCGCGCACCGAGGCGCAAGCGACGCTTGGCTGGATCGATGCACGCTTTGCGGGAGGGCGCCCCTCGAGTAATTGCGGGTCGTTCTGAGCCTCAGTCCAGCCCGGCTCGGATTGCCGCGCCGGCGACGAACGGCGCTCCCGCCACCAGCACCAGGCTGACTGCCGCCAGCAACTTGAGCGCGCCGACGCCGCCGTCGAGGCTGCCGGCGCCGAAGATCAGCAACGGCACCGCCAGCGGCAGCAGCAGCAGCCCGGCGATCGCGCCGGCACCGCGCAGCCCCGCGACCAAAGCGCCGGTCGCCAGCGCGAGCGCGGCGAGGCCGGGGGTGCCGATCAACAGGCCGATCTCGACCCGGACCAGCGTGTTGGTAGAGAGGTCGAGCAATGCCGCCGCCGGAAGCGCCGCGACCAGGATCGGTGGGGCAAAGGCGAGCCAATGCGCGACCAGCTTGGCGCACGCGATCGTCGAGGCGGACTGACCGCGCGCCAGTAACTGATCGATCACCCCGCTTGCCAGGTCCGGCGCGACGAGGCGCTCGATCGGGATCAGCGCGGCGAGCAAAGCCGCTGCCCACAATACGCCGCCGCCGACACGCGCGAGCAACTTGGCGTCAGGGCCGATCGCAAAGGGAAACAGGATCGCGACGAGCAGGAAGAAGGCGACCGGCAGCAACGCGCCGCCACCGATCCAGGCGCGGCGCAGATCGCGGACGATAAGATGGAGAAGGGCCGAACTCATATCGCCCGTTCCAACAGGGGTAGGTGCTGTGAAAGATCGATTGCGATAACGTCAGGCAGCGTGATTGGCGTGTGGCTCGCCACCAGGACTGCGCCGCCCGACGCACGATGCGTGGCGATTGTGGTTTCGAGCAGGCCCAACGCCATCTTGTCCAACCCATTGGCCGGCTCGTCGAGCAGCCAGAGCGGTGCTCCGCTGGCGATCACGCGCGCAATCGCTGCGCGGCGGCGTTGGCCAGTCGACAGCAAGCGGACGGGGATGTCGGCGAGATCGCTCAACGCTAGTGCGTCGAGCGCGGCTGCGACATCGCCGGCGACACCGTCGAGCCGCGCCCAGAAAGCGAGCGCGCGGGCCAGCGGCAATTCCTCATCGAGCGAGGCCTGGTCGGTCAGCAGCGCACGGGGGACGTCATCGATGATGCAGCCGGCGGCGGGGGCAAGCAGCCCGGCGGCGAGACGAATCAGGCTCGACTTGCCGATGCCGTTGGGGCCGGTGACGAGCGCCGCGCCACCCTGTTCCAACGCGAAGGACAGGCCCTCGAACAGCGCGCGTCCGCCGCGAACGCAGGTGACGGCGTCGAACGCAATCAGGGTCACGCCTCGTCCTCGAGCCGGTGCATGTCGTCGTCGCTCAGCCCGAAATGATGCCCGACTTCGTGGATCACGATATGGCGAACCAACGTCGCCAGATCTTCGCCGTCCTCGATCCACTCGTCGAGGATCGCGCGGCGGTACAGATGGATGCGGTCGAGCACGGCACCCGATTCCATCGACGATTTCTCGCCGATCGGGCGGCCGTGATAGACGCCCGTCAGGTCGAACGGGCTCTCGATATCGAGCGCTTTCAGCGTCTCGTCATCGGCGAAATCCTCGACGATCAGCACGATCTCGCCGAGATGGCGGCGAAATTCCTCGGGCAACGCCGCAAGCGTGCGGCGCGCGATCGCCTCGATCTCCTGTGCGCTTGGCGCGACACGTGCGCCCTCTTGCCCGCTCATGATGAGCGGCATAGGCCGTTATCCATCGCGGCGGCAAGCAAGGGAGAAAGCGATGGTCGAACAACTGAGCGACGAGGAACGCGGCGAGGCGCTCGATGAACTCGACGAATGGGATTATGACGAGGGTCGCGACGCGATCAGCCGCAGCATCACTTTCGCCGATTTCAGCGAGGCGTTCGCGTTCATGACACGCGTCGCCTTGTTGGCGGAAAAGCATGATCACCATCCCGAATGGTTCAATGTGTGGAACCGTGTCGACATCACCCTGACCACGCACGATGCCGGTGGACTGTCGCACCGCGACATCGCGATGGCGGAGGCGATCGACTTATTGGCGGATTAGCGGTCGGAGTCCGCCGCCGTCGGGTGATTTATCAGGGTGTCCGGCACCGCGTTATGATCCGCCTAGCGGATATCCTCATAGCCCTTGGTGGCGGGCTTGCCGCGGAAGACGATCGAGAAATAATTGAGGAAATATATCCCGGCGATCTTGGCGAAGCCCTGTTTCTTCATCCGCCGTCCCGAAGTGGGCATTACGAAACGCGGCGAGAACAGCACCTTGCCCTGCTGCTTGGCGCGCTTGGCGATGTCGACATCCTCGCCATAGAATTCGATCGAGCTGTCGAACCCGCCCATCCGTTCGAGCACGTCGCGGGGAATCGCGAAATTGCCGCCGACCATCATATAGCCGGTGATACCGTAAAGCGGCCTGGCCGCGACGAACCAGCCGCTCGAGATCTTGTTGCGCAGCCCGCTGAGGTCGTAAAAGCTGTACGGCCCGGACAAGCAGGCCAGGTCGTTGCGCTTGCCGAACTGTTCCCAGATCTGCTCGATCCAGCCCGCCGGCGGGTGGGTATCGGCATCGACATAGGCCAGGATATCGCCGGTCGCCTCGAGGAAGCCGCGCTGGCGCGCCCGGGTGATGCCTTTTTCAGGCTCGAACACATAGGTGACGCCGGGATAGCGCTCGATCACCTGCCTGGTGCCGTCGGTGCTGTTGTTGTCGACGACGATGATTTCCGCCGCCTTGCCCGCGACGTTGCGCATCACCGCGTCGAGACACGCGGGCAGGTATTCCTCCTCGTTATAAGCGGGGATGATGAGGCTGATGGTCGGCCTTCGCTCTTGGGTCACGCCGGGCATAATTCGCTAGTGCCGCAATATCCGCTTCCTGGCCAGAGCAAGAGCGAACGCACCGAATTCGGGGATGTTTATCAGGTCAGCCCCCGCTCCCGGTCCCGCGCCATATCTATCTTGCGAGGAGCGCCATAGGCCGCGGCCGGCGCCTCGTCAAAGCGCCAGCGACCAGGTCTGGCCGATCAGGTCCTGGCCAAACGAATGGTGCGGCGTTTCGTCCACCAGCACGAAACCGGCGCGTTCGTAGATGCTGCGCGCAGCGGACAGGACGCTGTTGGTCCACAGATCGAGCCGTTTGTATCCGACCGCGCGCGCACGGTCGACGCATGCCGCCACCAGCATCTTGCCGACCCCCGCGCCGCGAGCGTCGGGCTCGACATAGAGCAGGCGCAATTTGCCCACATCCGGCTCGTCGCCATGAACAAGGAAGATCGAGCCCGCCATCCGCCCGTCCATCTCCGCAATCCATGCCGCATCGCGGACGGGATCGAACGACTGATGGAAGTCGGCGAGGATGCGGGCAACCAATGCTTCGTAATCACCGTTCCAGCCATATTCCTCCGTATAGAGGATCGCCTGGCGGGCGGTGACCAGGCCGAGATCGCCGGGTTTGAGGCCACGCAACACCGGTCGGGGTGTCGCTTCCTGTTCGAATATCCGGGTGATGGCCTGGGCGGCGGAGAGCAACCTCGCGCGCCGGGTGGGCGGCAATCCGTCCAGCAGCGCGCCGATCGCGGTTCGCGTGTTGCTCTCGGCGGCGGCGAAGGCTGCCCGGCCCTGATCGGTGAGCGACAGCAATTGGTGACGGCCATGTGCCGGGTTGTCGCGCGTCACGACCAGGCCGCGATCGGCGAACCGCTTGAGCGTGCGGCTGATCTGCGCCGGATCGAGGCGCAGCGCGCGGGCGATTTCGGCGCCGGTCGGATGGTCGCGGTTGGCTAGCTCGTAGAGGATTCGCGCCTCGCTCAAGGTGAAGGGACTCTGGTCGAGATGCGCGTCGAGCAGCCCGAGCCGGCTGGTATAAACGCGGTTGAAGGCGCGCAGCGCGGCCACATCCTGTTCATGTCGAACCTGCACGTCGAGTCGCTCCAGAATATTGATTCGATCAACATTATCCAATGATGACTGAATCAACAATCCCGTTGCGGGTGATTATTCCCGGCTGCCGATCCCGCGCCGCATCATCTTCCTGAGCTGACCCGGCATCCAGCGCGCGGCGAATTTCATCCGGAACGCGGTCTTGCCGACATAAGTGTGGACGGCATCGCCATGGACTGCGTTCCAGGCGGCATCGGCAACGTCGCTTGCGCTGCTCAATTCGAGCCCGGCCCCGGTCACCGTCTCGCGGATATTGCGGTTGCTCCCCTCGATCGGTCCCTGGAGCAGAGGCGTGTCGATAAAGGCGGGGATGAGGTCGCGGACCTTGATGCCGTCGCCATACCATTCGCCATCGAGCGCCTCGGTCAGCGAGCGGACGCCGAATTTAGTCGCCGAATAGACAGACAGGCCGGCCGAGCCGTAGATCGCCGAGGCCGAGGCGGTGTTGAGCAGGCACGACCCCGGGGTCTTCGCGAGATAGGCATGGCCGATCTTGGCGCCGTTGAGCACGCCGACCAGGTTGATCTGGACCACGCGGTCGAGATCCTCGAAGCTCATCTCGGTGATCGGGCCGCCGGTGCCGATCCCCGCATTGTTGAACAGCACATCGAGCCGGCCGCCGGTCTTCGACGTGAAATCGTCGAGATCGCTCTTCCACGAATCGCGGTCGCGCACGTCCATGATGTAGGAGTCGCTCATCCCCGCGGGCAGCAACGCGGTGGTCTCGGTCAGCCCCTTGGCGTTCACGTCGGCGAGCCCGACGCGCCAGCCCTCGCGCGCGAACCGCTCGGCGACCGCGCGGCCGATACCCGATCCGCCGCCGGTGATGAAGATTGCCTTGGTCGTCATTCTCCGCCTTCTTCGGCGCCGTCGTCATACCGGGCTTGTCCCGGCATCCACGGAGCCTCTTGGCGCAGGATTGCGGCACAGTGGACCCCGGGACAAGCCCGGGGCGACGAATTCGAATGTTTGACCCTGTTGCAATCGTTCCGCACAACGTCCGCGTGAGTGATAGCGGACCATCCGTCGCCCTCAACGGCGTGACCAAGAGCTACCCAGGCGGCACCGTCGCGGTCGACGGCGTGACGGTCGAGGTCGCCGGCGGCACCTTCGTTGCCTTGGTCGGTAGTTCTGGGTCGGGCAAGTCGACGCTGCTCAAGACGATCAACCGGCTGATCGAGCCGAGCGCGGGCAGCATCGCGATCGACGGGCAAGCGATCGACGCCGAAGACCGCTTCCGGCTGCGGCGGCGGATCGGCTATGTCTTCCAGAATATCGGGCTGTTCCCGCATCTGACCGTCGCCGAGAATGTCGCGATCGGGCTCAGACTCGAAGGCGAGAAGAATCCACGCGCTCGGGTCGCCGAGTTGCTCGGGCTGGTCGATTTGCCGGCGGACTTCGCGACCCGCATGCCCGATGCCTTGTCGGGCGGACAGCGCCAGCGGGTCGGGGTAGCACGCGCGCTGGCGACCGAACCCAGATTGCTGCTGATGGACGAACCGTTCGGCGCGCTCGACCCGGTCACGCGCGACCAATTAGGCGGCGCGATCCGCGCGCTCCACGACCGGTTGGGGCTGACCACGATCATGGTGACGCACGACATGGCCGAGGCGCTGCTGCTCGCCGATCGCGTGCTGGTGATGGACAAAGGACGGATCGTTGCCGATGCGGTGCCCCGGGCGCTGCTGACGGGCGAAGGCGGCGCAGCGGCACAGGCGCTGGTCGCAGTGCCGCGCGAGCAGATGAAGCGATTGGGTGCGCTGGAGGCGGGGGCGTGAAGGGGGGCACCCAATTCCTCCCCGGAACGGGGAGGGGGACCATCCGCGCAGCGAATGGTGGAGGGGGCCCGCGATATCTTCACCGCCTTGCTTGCCGCTCGTTGGTCGTGG
>NZ_BCYU01000036.1 GCF_001598355.1 Sphingomonas asaccharolytica NBRC 15499 | reverse complement strand
TCTTCTTTCTTCTTTTGTCGTGCCGTTCGCTTGAAAGAAGAAAGAAGACCCTCACCCAACCCTCTCCCGCTTGCGGGAAAGGGCGAAGAGGTCGCGGGTTTCTCTAGGTTGCGCCCCGGGACAAGCCCGGGGTCACGGCGGAAGATATCAAACCCGCCGCGCGATATACCCAGCGCTCCAGCCGAACAGCACCGACAGCGCCACCGCGACCAGCCCATAGGCGATCGAACTGCGCTGCGCCGATCGCGCCACGAACCGCTCGAACCCCGATTTGCGGATGTCGATATCCTTGGTCGCAACCGCCAATATGTGCCGGTCGCGGATCAGGAAGGTCTCCGCGGTGAAGCGGCCGACCGGCACGCGCGCGGGAATATTGACGCGGGCGCGGTAGAGCACGCCGTCGCTGATCTCGACCGCATTGGGCTGCTCGTAATAGAGGCCGGACCGGCGCTTGAGGTCGACCAGGCCGCGCGCGAAGCGGTCCTGCTCGTCCTGCGGCGCGCTCGACGCCGGCGACAATTGCAGGCTGTCGAGCCCGAGTTCGTAGATTGCGCGCGTGCGGCCATCGACCACCTGGTCGATCGGGCGCGACGACACCATGCCGTAGAAACTCGGTGCCGAGCGATAGCGCAGCCGCGAGGCATTGACCCAGATACCGGCGATCTTCTCCTTTTCACGCACCAGGATCGATTGGGTCGGCCCCTTCACCACCACGACGATGTCGGTCGGCGCATCGTCGTCAGGCAGCCGCCCGCCGGGATAGAGGATCGCCCCGAACAGCAGCAGGTCGGCGCCGGTGAACGAATAAGCGATCTCGATCTGGCGCTGCGAGACATCGGGGACCAGCACTGGCTTCGATACCGGCTTGGACTGCCCCATCAGCAGCGGCGCGATCAGCAGAGCGAGCGCGACTGGTTTTAGTTTTGCCGCACCGGCCCGCTCGCCCACTCGGCCTCCCAACGGAAGTATCATCTGGGAGGCCGGGTGGGGGAGCGGGCTGGCACCGCGATGAATAAGGCGCGGCCTCACGACAGTTCGACCGAATAGATTTCATCTGGCCGCCAGCCCAATCCGATCGCGATGCGCAAGCCGACCAGCAAGACGAGCACGGCCAGCGCCAGGCGGAGATATTCGGGCTTCACCCGCGCCGCGAAGCGCGCGCCGAGTTGCGCGCCGGTCACCGATCCGATCAGCAGCAGCACCGCGAGCACGATATCGACCGCCTTGGTCGTGGTGGCATGGACCATCGTTGCCCAGGCAGTGACGAACAAGGTCTGGAACAGGCTGGTGCCGACCACGACCTGCGTTGCCATGCCGAGCAGATAGATCATCGCCGGGACCAGGATGAAGCCGCCGCCGACGCCGAGCAGGATGGTCAGGATGCCGACCCCGAAACCGAGCAGCAACGGCGCCAGCGGCGAGACGTAGAGCCCCGAGCGATAGAAGCGCATCCTGAGCGGGAGGGCGGCGACCAACGGATGGTGGCGCCGCTTGCGCGCGGGCGGCGGCGCTCCGCCGCGCGCGGCGAGGATGTACTGGATCGATTCCCTGGCCATGGTCGACCCGATCCAGCCGAGCATCACCACATAGATGACCGCGATCACCGTATCGATCTGGCCGGTCCGCTGGAGAAGGCGGAAGATCCACGCGCCGACTCCCGATCCGACGAAGCCGCCCGCGACCATCAGCCCGCCCATCTGGAAATCGACCCCACGCCGCTGCAGATGCGCGAACACGCCGGACACGCTCGCTCCGGTCACCTGGCTCGCCGACGAGGCCGCGGCGACGGTCGGCGGGATGCCATAGATGATCAGCAACGGCGTGGTCAGGAACCCACCGCCGACCCCGAACATCCCCGACAACAGCCCGACGAACAGCCCGAGCGCGACGATCACCAGCGCGTTGACCGACATGTTGGCGATGGGGAGATAGAGATCCACGGGGCTACGTTAGACGCAGGTTGTGGCGGGTGGAAGGCGGTTGCGCCGCGGGGAGAGTGGGATGGCTATTTCGCCGGAAGCGGCCGGGCGGCTTTCTGCCAGGCGGTCGCCGAAGCGGACGTTTGCCGTTGATCCTAACGAATGCCCGAAATGGCCGGCTGCGCTGGGCCAGGATCCTGCGCGCACAGCCCGTCGAGGTAGAAATCGAGATGGCGATGAGCAAGCGACCGCTCCTCGTCCGATGGCAGTCCCACCGCCAACGGCCGCGCGAACCGCGTCAAGCCGAACACGATGTCACGCTCGGACAGATCATTGCGGAGAGAACCCTGCCGCACCGCGCGGTCGACCATCGATTCCATGAGCATAGCTGCCCGGGCGCGGAGGTCGGGCCAGTCCGGTTTCTCCAGCAGCGGATGGAGAATGTTCACCGCGCCAATGCCGTTATCCAGGGCCATGTGCATATATTGGCGGAGTGCGTCGACACCGTCGGGAACGGTTTCGATCAGGGCCTCTCCGGCACTGATGCTCTTTTCCAGCACGTGACGAGTGGCGGCGTGAAGGAGCGACTGCCGATCGGGGAAGTGCCGGTAGAGCGTTCCGATGCCAACACCGGCGCGTTCGGCGACCGCGTCTCGCGCCGGCTCGCCGCCAACTTCCAGAACCAGTTCGACGGCGACGTCGATCAGCCGTTGCCGGTTCTTTCGCGCATCAGCCCGCATTGCGCACCCGCGGCCGGTCTCCCGCCGATCTCCTTGACGGCTCCATAATCGGAGGATATTCCTCCGTTTACTTGAGTGTCAAGTCGAGACCGACGTAAATCACCCTATCGGATCGACGCGAACGGAGAGCGCGATGGATCGCAGGCTGTTTATTCAATCGTCTTTTGTCGCCGCCGGAATCCTTACGTTGCCCGCGGGGGCATCGGGCCGCGGCAGGAAGGGCGTGTCGACCAGATTGGGTGCGGCAGAGTATCACGCGTCGCGACGCTATGTTTCCACACGATTTGGCCGCATCGCCTTTGTCGAACGCGGCCGCGGTCCCGCCGCGCTCTTCATCCACGGCTTCCCGCTCAGCGGCTTTCAGTGGCGCGGCGCTTTGGAACGCCTGGCAAGCCAGCGGCGATGTCTCGCGCCGGACCTGATGGGGCTAGGCTATTCGGAGGTGGCCGAGGGGCAGGATCTTTCCCCTCGTGCCCAAGCCGACATGCTCGTGGCGTTTCTCGACCGGCTCTCCGTCCCGGCCGCCGACCTGATCGCCAACGATAGCGGCGGCACCATTGCGCAGCTTCTCATGGCCCGGCATCCCCGCAGAATTCGCACCGTCATTCTGACCGATTGCGACGTTCACGAGAACAGTCCGCCCCCGCAAATGCGCAATTCGATCCGGCAGGCTCGCGACGGCATGTATGACAAGAAGATCGAGCGGCATCTGAGCGATCGATCCTATGCCAGGTCTCCGCAAGGCATTGGAGGCGGGGCCTATGCCGACGCCGCGACTTTCAGCGACGAAGCGATCGACTACAGCTTCCGCCCGCTCATCGCCTCGCCGCTAAGAAGAGCCCAGCTCAACCGCTATTTGACCGTGTTCGACCCCAATCCGCTTGTCGCGATCAAGCCATTGCTCGAACGCAGTGAGGCGCCGACGAAGATGCTTTGGGGAACCTCCGACCCGCTGTTCCCGATCCAATGGGCGGAGTGGCTCGATCGCACCCTGCCCAAATCCCGCGGCGTGCGTCTTGTCGACGGTGGCCGATTATTCTGGCCGGAGGAGCACCCGGATCTTCTCGCCGCGGAAGCGCGAACCTTGTGGTCGATCTAGCAACTGCGTTCGGTCGAGCCGACGCAGCCTGAGGAGGTATTAATGTACGCCAGGGACGTCCCACCGGGGACCATCTTCTATCATGGCACCAAGGCCGAACTCGATGTCGGAAGCCTCATCAGACCGGGCTTCGGAAGCAATTTCGTCGAGCGCGGGCTGAAACATGTCTATTTCACTGCGACGCTCGAAGCGGCCACCTGGGGTGCCGAGCTCGCCAAGGGCGAAAGCCGCGCCCGCATCTACGTGGTGGAGCCGACCGGCCCGTTCGAGGACGATCCGAATCTGACCGATCAGAGGTTCCCCGGCAATATGACCGCATCCTACCGCTCGGTCGATCCGCTACGGATCACCGGCGAGGTCGAGGATTGGATCGGCCATCCCCCCGAGCAGCTCCAGGAGATGAAGGATAGTCTCGCCCGTATGAAGCAGGAGGGCAGCGACACGATCATTGAAGACTGAGAGCAACATGGCTGGCGGCATGGGGCAGGCGAGGAGCCGGCGGCCGCCATTCATGCTCCTCCCGCGCCGGCGTCCAGATCGGCAAGGATCGCGTCGAGCTGCCGCAACTGCTCGCCCCAGCCGCTGGTGCTGCCGGAAGCGATCGCCTCGTCGAGCGATTGCTTGGAGGGGTAGAGGTCGCGAACCGTGACAAGCGTCTCGCCGTCGCTTTCCTCGAAGGTCACCGTGGTGACCGGCCCGTCCTGATCGCCTTCGTCATTGGTCCAGACGATGCGGGCGTCCGGAACAACGTCGAGATACCGGCCGAAAAAGGTCATCGTCTGATCCGAAGTCGGGTGACCCATCTCCAGACGATAGGTGCCGCCGGTGCGGACATCGGCTTCGTAGGAGATGATGGTCACCCCGAACGATGCCGGCGCCCACCATCGTTTGAACAAATCGGGTCGCGCCCAAGCCTCGAACACGTGCCGCGCCGCGCCCCTGACGGTCCGCGTGACGACCAGTTCGCGGTCGGAGGTTCGCTCCACGGCGGTTTCACCATCAGTCAGGCGCATCCTTTTCCTCCTTCGCTCTCAATTCCCCGACAATCTCATCCAGGACATCGAAGCGCGCCGCCCAGAGTCGGTGGTGCTCTTCCATCCAGGCTATCTCGGCCTCGAATTTGCGGCGGCCCAACTTGCAGGTCCGTACCCGCCCGACTTTTTCCGTCGTGACGAGCCCCGCCTGCTCGAGGACGCTGACGTGTTTCTTCATGCCCGTGAGAGTCATCTCGAAGCTCTCGGCCAAGGCAGAGATCGATGCGTCCGCCCGCGCGAGCCGCGCCAAGATGCCGCGCCGTGTGGCATCGGACAGGGCCGAGAACGACGTATCAAGGCTGGCGGGCTTAAGCTGAACCATATGGTTCAGTGTTTAGATGGAAAGGTCTTGCTTGGCAAGCGTTGGCTTCAGCTCTTCGGCTGCCGCGTCGTCACTCGAAGCTATCCGCTGTCACGCGATCGCAACCGAAACGACGCGAAAATGGCATCATGCGAAGGCACACGCGCCTCGTTCTGCAGTGCAGCAACGTCCACAACAAAGGGGCCGCCGTGATCCGTTCCACTACCAGCTTGTTCGCGCTTGCCGGCGCGCTGTTCTGCGCCGATGCGGCGTCCGCGCAGACTGCCGTGGCGGACGCGACCACGACGCAACCCGGCGATGCCCAGCCCGCCAGCACGCAGCCCGGCGCGCAACCCGACGATGCCCAGCTCGACCCCGCGGCGACGATCGTGATCACCGGCCGGTCGACGCGCTCGTCGACCGAGCTTCCTGGGACCGAGATGCAGAAGATCCTGCCCGGCGTCTCGCCGCTCAAGGCGATCCAGACCTTGCCCGGCGTGCTCTACATCACCGCCGATCCCTGGGGCTATAACGAGCAGAACGCGCAGATCTTCATCCACGGTTTCGCCGCCAACCAGCTCGGCTACACGATGGACGGCGTACCGCTGGGCGACCAGAGCTATGGCAATTACAACGGCCTGTCGCCGCAGCGCGCGGTGATCTCCGAGAATGTCGGTCGCGTCGTGGTGTCGACTGGCGCCGGCGATCTCGCCACCGCGTCGAACAGCAATCTCGGCGGTACGGTCGAAACCTATTCGTCGGCGCCGCTCGACAAATTCGGTATCCAGCTCGGCCAGACCGTCGGCAGCTTCGATACGTCGCGCACGTTCGTGCGTATCGATACGGGTGCGTTTGGTGTCGACGGCAACAGTTCGGCCTATGTCTCGGCGGCGCGCCAGCATGCCCGCGCCTGGGATTTCAACGGCACCCAGGGCGGCTATCAGGCCAACGCCAAGTTCGTCAACGACCGCAAGGCCGGCAAGCTGACGCTCTATTTCGACTATAACGACATGACGCAGCCGAACGAGGACGCGACCACTTTCTTCAGGCCGTCGGCCGGCGGCACCGCGACACCGGTCCAGCTCTATACGCCCTATACCAAGCCGTTCTTCTATCCGGACCTGGCGACCTACCGGACGTCCTATCTGAACGCGTTCGGCAATTCGCCGGCGGCACAGGGCAGCAATTACCGCAATTATTATTCGGACGCGCAGCGCACCGACTATCTGCTCTACATGCGCTACGACGCGCATCTGTCGGACCGCGTCACCTGGTCGACCACCGGCTATTTCCACCACAATGACGGCGCCGGCGTGGTTGCCGGCCCGCTCGGCCAGTCGATCACTACCGCGCAACCCTATCTCGACCCCAATTATGCGGCCGCCGTCGCGGCGAAATGCCAGTTTGGCGCCAACGGCAATGGCGTTCGTCCCGCGGCGTGCGCGACGATGACCGACGCCCAGGCGCAGGCGGTCGGCGCGGCCCTGGTCGCGGCGACCGGCGGTTCGGGGCTGATCACGCGCACCACCGAATATCGCATCGACCGCGGCGGCATAATCTCGGCGCTCAACCTGGAGGTCGGCAACCACAAGATCGAGCTCGGCGGCTGGTTCGAGCGCAACAGCACGACGCAATATCGCCGCTGGTATGCGGTCGATATCAACAATCCCGCCTCGAGCACGCCCTATATCCGCCCGCTCGACGCCAAATCGCCCTTGTTCACCCAATATCAGGGCGAGGCGCGGATCAACGAATTGCAGCTCCACCTCCAGGATAGCTGGCAAGTGACCAGCAAGCTGCTGGTCAACGCCGGCTTCAAGACCAGCGCGCAATGGGCCAATGGCTGGTTCCCGGTTCAGCCCAAGGCCGGATCGCTGTCGGGCCTGGCCGGCGGCCTGCCCCAGGGCAGGATCGATACCAAAAACTGGTTCCTGCCCGCGTTCGGCGCCAATTATAATTTCAACGGCCACGAACAGCTCTATTTCAACGTCCAGAAGAATCTGCGCCAATATCAGGCCTATCTGGCCGGCGGCGGCGGTCCCTGGTTCACCGGCAGCCAGGCGGCGTTCAACGCCTTTGCCGATCAGGGCAAGCCCGAGAGCAGCTGGACCTATGAAGGCGGCCTGCGCACCAGCCGCGGCTTCGGCAACGGCATCGGCTTCGACGCGCAGGTCAATTATTATCATGTCGTGTTCAACAACCGCCTGCTGGCGATCTCGACCAATCCGGGCGGCATCGCCGGCAGCGGGATTACCGGCGGCACCTCGATCCTGGTCAATGTCGGCGACGTCCATACCGACGGCGTCGATGCCGCCTTCACCTTCCGCGTCGGCCGCACCTTCTCGCTCTACAACGCGACCTCCTATAATCTGTCCAAATATCAGAGCGACTACAGATCGGTCGCCACCACGGGTATCGGCGCCGCCACCGATACGTGCCTCGGCGGATATCTGATCGGCGGTCCGAACCTTGCCGCGCATCCCGAAAATGCCGGCATCGTGCCGACCTGCGGCAAACAGCTGCCCGGCACGCCGAAATGGATGAACAAGACCGTCGCGACTGTGTCGGTCGGGCCGTTCGAAGCGCAAGTGATCGGCGATTTCGTCGGCCGCCGCTTCGCCACCTTCACCAACGACGCCAGCGTGCCGTCCTATTTCCTGACCTCGCTGCGGCTCGCCGCAAAGGTGCCGGACGGCGTCCTGCCACTGCGCAAATTGGAAGTGTCGCTCAACGTCACCAACCTGACCGACCGCAAGGGTGTGTCGACCCTGTCGATCGGATCGCCGACCAACAGCTATTCGGCCTATCCGATCGCGCCGCGGCAATGGTTCCTGACGCTGTCGGCGGCGTATTGAGGCGGCGGTAAGAACGGATCGCGGGCAGGGTTTCGTTCCACGAGGCCCCGTCCGACGATCGGCCGTATCGCCGGAAAGCGACCGACAGTCGCCGTTGCTCAACCAACACACCTCCGGAGGGATGTGTAGGGTGAGCAGCGGCCGAATGCGTTTGTTCTTGCGCCTAGTTCCGATTTGGTCCCTTTTGCCGTCACAGGGGAGCGATGCTCGAAGGCCGCAAAGGGAGACGGCTCAATGAATCGCATACACATCACACAACGCACCACGGTGGCTACCTTGGCGCTGATCGCTGGTCTGTCGGCAATGCCGGCATTTGCCCAGGATACGGCTGGCAGCCCCACAGCAGCGTCCGCCGCCGAAGACGAAATCGTCGTCACCGGGTCGCGCATTCGCCGTAGCCCATTGGATAGCGACAAACCCGTGGTCACGGTCGATGAGGCCGCGATGGCCAAGACCGGCCTGAGTTCGGTCGCCGATGTGCTGCAACGTCTGCCCAGCGCGGGCGGCGGCCTGAACACCAAGGTCAACAATGCCGGCAATATCGGCGGCCCGCCCGACGGCACCGGCGTCAGCTCGGGTTCGGCCGAGATCGACCTGCGCTATCTTGGCGCCAAGCGCACGCTGGTGCTGGTCGACGGATTGCGCTTCGTCAACGGCTCCGCCGCGGGCGGGATTCCCGCCTCGGTCGATCTCAACGAGATCCCGACCAACATGATCGAACGGGTCGAAGTGCTCCAATCGGGCGCGTCCCCGCTCTACGGGTCGGACGCGGTCGCCGGGGTGGTCAACATCATCACGCGCCAGGCGCAAAAGGGGCTCAAGGCATCGGCGCAATTCGGCACCTATCGCCAGGGCGATGGCCATACCACCGACCTCCAGCTAAGCTACGGCATCCAGTCGCCGTCGACCGGTACGTCATTGGTGTTCGGCGGAACCTATACCAAGCAGGAAGCCGTCAGCACCGCCAATCGCGCGATCTCGCTATTCCCGACCGCCGGCATCACCTCGTGCGCAGTGCCGACCAGCGGCTGCAGCAGCGCGATCCCCAATGGCCGGTTCGACGTGCTCGGCCAAAGCTTGACGCTGGTCGCGCCGGTGGTCGGGCGCAAGCCGGTCTATCCGACCGATTTCCGGGACTATACGCTTGCCGACCGGTTCAATTTCGCGCCGTATAACTATTTGATCACGCCGAACGAGCGGATCGGCGGGTTCTTCAACTTCAAACAGGAATTGTCGAGCTCGGTCAATTTGCGGGTCAAATTGGTCTACAATCATCGCCATTCGACCACCGAGGCGGCGTTCCTGCCGCTGTTCATCGGCCCCGATGCCGGCAACGGCAATCTGCTTGATACGATTTCGGTCGACGCCACCAACCCGTTCAATCCGTTCGGCGTGACCTTGTCGTCGGGCGCCGACGGCACGCCGGCCAATTACTCGACCATCCGGCGTCGCTTCGTCGAAGGCGGCCAGCGCGTCTTCACGCAAGACGTCAACACCTTCTCCGGGACCGTCACGGTCGACGGCTCGTTCTTCCTCGGCAGCAAGAAATGGTATTGGGATGCCAATGCCGTGGTCGGGCTGAACGACGCCCATCAGATCTTCACCGGCAACCTCAACGCCGCCAAACTCGCCCGGGCGCTGGGTCCCGTCGCGAATTGCACCGGAGACTGCGTGCCGTTCAACGTCTTCGGCGGCCTGGGGTCGATCACTCCGGCGATGCTGAACTACGTGACGTTCGACGAACGCGACAAGAGCACGCAACGGCTGTACGATTACACCGCCAATCTGTCGGGCGAGCTGTTCGACCTGCCCGCCGGCCCGGTCGGAATCGCGATCGGCTACGAACATCGCGTCCAGAAAGCGAGCTACGATCCCGATCCGGTGATCGTGGCGGGGCTCGGCGCCGACGTGCCGACCAGCCCGGCGCGCGGCGGCTTCAATGTCGACGAAGTCTATGGTGAGCTTCGCGTGCCGATCCTGGCCAATACGCCGTTCTTCTATCGGCTCGAACTCGACGGTGCGGTCCGCCATTCGGACTATTCGTCGTTCGGCAGCAGCACGACCTTCACCGCTTCGGGCCTGTGGAAACCGGTCGCCGACCTGCTGTTCCGCGGCGGCTATGCCGAAAGCCTTCGCGCGCCCAGCATCGGCGAACTCTATGCCGGCCTGTCGCGCAGCGACGCGACGATCAACGACCCCTGCACCAGCGGCGCCGGCGGATCGTTCCAGACCAATGCGACGGTCAGGGCGAATTGCATCGCCAATGGCGTGCCGGCCAGCGGCAGCTATGCCGACCCGACCGGCGGACAGCTCGGCGTGTTTTCCAAGGGCAATACCGCGTTGAAGCCGGAGACCGCCAAGACCTGGACCGCGGGCGGCGTGTACAGCCCGTCCTGGGCGAAACCATGGTCGTCGGCGCTGAGCCTGGAAGTCAATTACTATAATATCAGCCTGAAGAACGCGATCGACTCGGTGCCGGCCTCGCTCACCCTAGCGCGGTGCGCGTTCAACGCCGACCCGGTCAGCTGCTCCGCGATCAAGCGCACGCCCAGCGGCACGATCGCGGGCATCAGCGCGGGCTTGCTCAATCTCAACGCGATCAAGACCGACGGGCTCGACGCCACCTTCATCTATCGCTCGCCCAAGGTCCGCGGCGGGACGATCGGGCTGTCGGCCAATGCCGCCTATCTGCTGAAGTACAATGTCGCGCCGCCATCCGCGCCGGTCCAGGTCTGCGCCGGGACCGAACGCTGCCTGGCGACCGATCAGGCGTTTCCGCGCTTCAAGCTGAACAGCACGATCGACTGGTCGTCGCCCGCCTTCGGCGCATCGTTCACCGCGCGCTATATCAGCGCGGTGACCGAAGGGAACGGACACGTCATGTCCGCGACCTTCTATGGCGACGTGCAGCTTTACTATTCGCCGGCCTGGATGGATCATAACATGCGGCTGACGGTCGGCGTGAACAATGTGTTCAACAAGAACCCGCCGGTCTGCGCTACCTGCGACAGCGCGAACTTCGATCCGACCACCTACGATATCCCTGGCCAGTTCGGTTATGCGCGGCTGTCCTACGGTTTCTGATCGTAAATGACGGTGACGGGCGCAACCGCGCCCGTCACCGTAAACTCCTGGAGCCAGTGGCGTTGCAATTCTCGCCTTGACGGCGCGACGCGATGGGGCGGCTCGTAGCGGTTTGGGCGACCGGTTAGGCATGGCCGATGACGGCCCAATCTCTGTTGCAGCGCAGCATCAGCATGGATATGGTGCGGCGCATTGCATCCCCGAAATACCGGCTCCGTCTCGAAATCGACCTCAAGCCAAAACGCCAGCGATGACCGATCAACTGATCGCGATGATCCTGCAGGGCGGCGGCGCGCTTGGGGCCTATCAGGCTGGGGTATTCGAACACATTACGGCGAACGGTTTCGTGCCTGACTGGGTCATCGGGACATCGATCGGCGCCATCAACGGCGCGATCATCGCCGGGAACGAGCCGGATCGCCGGCTCGATAAGCTGGTGTCGTTCTGGCAGGCGGTGGGACCCGCGACGTCCTGGTTCGATTTATGGACTCCCAATGGGTGGGCGGAGATGCTCAATCCCTTCAATCCGGTCCTGACGTCGCTCTCCAAGAACCGGGCGGTCTTGTCGGCGATGACCCAGGGGATTGACGGTTTTTTCAAACCTCGCCTGCCGTTGACTGTCGATCTTTGCACGCCGGTCGCGCTCGACGAAGCTGGGTTCTATGATACCTCGCCGCTCCACCAGACGCTGTTGGACCATGTCGATTTCGACTATCTGAACGACGGTCCGATACGATTGAGCGTGTGCGCCGTTAACGTCGAGAGCGCCGCCTTCACGGTGTTCGATACCGCCAATAAAGCCGATGGTCCGATCGGCCCCAAGCACATCATGGCGAGCGGAGCGCTGCCCCCGGCCTTTCCGCCGGTCTTGATCGGCGGCCATGCTTATTGGGACGGCGGCATCTATTCGAACACGCCGCTCGAAATACTCCTCAACGACGAGCTCGATCGCGACGCGTTGGTGTTCCTGGTCGATCTCTGGGACCCGACCGAGCGGTTGCCCACGACCATGTCGGATGTGATGGATCGGATGAAATCGATCCAATATACCGGTCGTACGACGGCGCAAATTCAGGTTCGCAAGCGCATCGAAGATCTGCAAAAGGCGGTTCGTCTTCTCGCGGAGCAGATCCCTCAGGATCGCCTGGCTGATCCCTCCGTCGCCGCACTTGCCGCCAAGGGGACGGATCGTACCGTCAACGTCATTCGCCTGATCATGAAGGCGCTGGAGGGCGACGATCAGTTCCGCGATATCGATTTTACCGCCGCTACAGTCGATGCGCGTTGGGCAGCCGGCAATGCCGATGCCGCCCGGGCATTGCGTCACAAGGCGTGGCTCAAGCCGGTGCCGCCCCATGCGGGCCTCGTTATCCACGAACTGGACCAGCATGAGGAAATCAGATGACCGAAGACGACGTCCGGAACGGCTTTGCGATGCCGATCTACAATCCGGCCTATCCGCCGGGGCCGTATCGGTTCGTCGATCGCGAATATCTTATCATCACCTACCGCACCGATCCTGCGGTTCTGGAAAAAGTCATTCCAGCACCGCTCAAGATGACCGAGCCGATCGTCAAATATGAGTTCATCAACATGCCCGATTCGACCGGATTCGGGCATTATTGCGAGTCCGGCCAGGTCATCCCGGTGAGTTTCGAGGGAGAGGCGGGGAGCTACGTCCATTCGATGTATCTCGATGACCATCCTCCGATCGCCGGTGGTCGCGAATTATGGGGGTTTCCCAAGAAGCTGGGCAATCCCAAGCTTCAGGTCGACAAGGATGCGCTGGTCGGGACGCTCGATTATGGCAGCGTGCGCGTCGCCACCGGCACGATGGGCTTCAAGCACAAGGCGCTGGACCCCGATCCGATCATCACGTCGCTCGGCGGCCCCAATTACCTGCTGAAGGTCATTCCGCATGTCGACGGGACGCCGCGGATCTGCGAATTGGTGCGTTACAGCATGACGGATATCAGCCTGAAAGGCGCCTGGTCCGGCCCTGGCGCGCTCACGCTGGTCGATCATGCCTTGGCGCCGGTGTTCGACTTGCCAGTCCTGGAGGTTCTGTCGACCGTCCACATCATCGCCGATCTGACATTGCCGCTTGGCCATGTCGCCCACGACTATCTCTCTTGATCTAGGACAGACCATGACATTGCAGGGCAAGGTAGCGCTCATCACCGGTGCCGCGAGCGGGATCGGCAAGGAAATCGCGCTCGAATATGCGAAGCAGGGCGCGAAGATCGTCATCGCCGACCTCAATCTCGACGCCGCGACGGCCGCCGCCGCCGAAATCACCGGCGCCGGGGGCATTGCCATGGCGGTGGCGATGAACGTCACCGATGAAGCCCAGGTCGACAAGGGCGTTGCCGACACCGTCGCGGCTTATGGCGGGATCGATATCCTGATCAGCAATGCGGGCATCCAGATCGTCCACCCGATCGTCGATTTCCCTTATGCCGATTGGCAGAAGCTGATGGCGATCCATGCCGATGGCGCCTTCCTCACGACCCGCGCGGCGATGCGCGCAATGATCGCCGCCAAGCGCGGCGGCGTCATCATCTATATGGGATCGGTCCACAGCCACGAAGCATCGCCGCTGAAGGCGCCCTATGTCACCGCCAAGCATGGCCTGATCGGATTGGCCAAGGTGGTCGCCAAAGAGGGCGCCGAGCACGGCATCCGCGCCAATGTCATCTGCCCGGGCTTCGTCCGCACGCCGTTGGTCGACAAGCAGATCCCCGAACAAGCCAAGGAGCTCGGCATTTCAGAGGCCGATGTGATCAAGAACGTGATGCTCAAGGAAACCGTCGACGGCGAGTTCACTACCGTCCAGGATGTCGCCGAGACCGCCGTTTTCCTGGCGGCCTTCCCGTCGAACGCGCTGACCGGTCAGTCCATCATCGTCAGCCATGGCTGGTGCATGCAATAGGCCATCGGGATCGCCGTCGTATCGGTGGGATCACTTATGTAGCTGTTCCAGCCAATGCCCGGCGCAGCCGGTCGTGCCATCTTCGGATTGGGTAATTGCGTGCGCCGCACGTGACTCCCCTCGCCGCCCGAAATATCGTAACTGATGCGTTACGATCACGGGCTGGAAGGGGGAAGCTTCCATGGCAAGCAGCGCGCGGCAGCCGGCATCGGCGAACGACTGGCTGAAATTTTCCTTCTTCGCGCTGATCGCCTTGTGCTTTCTGGCGGTGTTATGGGTCGACGACCGGTTTTGGTTCGATCCCGGCGATCCCCATGCGCGGCGCGTCCTCGCGTTCCGATCGTTGCTGATGTTCCACGGCCTGATGGGGCTGACGGCGTTGATCGCGGGTACGCTGCAAATGTCGAGCCGTATCCGGACGCTCAAACCCGCGCTCCATCGCACGCTGGGCAAGGTCTATATCATCGCGGTCTGCCTTTCGGCACCGGTCGCGATCTATATCGGCGTCAGCGCGCTGGAACCGGCCAGCATCCATGTCGAGCAAGTGTTTCAGGTCGGACTGTGGCTGATATGCGCGCTGGTCGCGTGGACCTGTGCCCGGCTCAGGCTGATGCAGCAGCACCGCGACTGGATGATCCGCAGCTACGGGTTTACGCTCGTTTTCGTTCTCAGCCGCGTGCCGGATATCTTCGTCAGCCATTATAGCGATCAGTTCCTGTCCGACATGCTGTGGTCGCTGATCGTCTGCGCATTGATCGCGCCGGAGATCATCGCGACCGCGTCAGCGATCAGGCGCGCTTCGGTGCGCAAGCGGCCGGCATAGACGAGCGTCACGCTGCACGGTTTGATCGCGGATAGCGCCGTTCGCGCCGGCGGCGAGCCGCATCGCTCTTGCAACCATCCTGGGGTGAATTACGTTTACAACACACCTCATCAAGGAAGACCGCATGTTCCGCAAAGTCGCTCTCGTTGTTGCATTGGTCGCCGGTACCGTCACGGCCACGCCCGTTCTCGCCAAGGGATGCATCCGCGGCGCCATCGTCGGCGGAGTTGCCGGTCACTATGTCGGCCGTGGTCATGCCCTCGCGGGAGCGGCCGCGGGATGCCTTGTCGCCCGTCACCACTTTGCGCAGCAGGCCAAGGCCAAGAAAGCCGCCGCGCGGCAGTGATGGCGCGCATCTCCCACCCGTCATGCTGAACTTGTTTCAGCATCCACGGCCCACCGGGCGATTGCGGTGCCAGCGGTGCGGTGGATGCTGAAACAAGTTCAGGATGACGGGGACAGGAGTTGGGCCGACGCGATTACCGCGCCGGCCCGCCAAAGCTCAGACCGCGGGCTATCCGCCCGCGGCCTGTCAGCCCAGTCCTAGCTCAGCGGAACGAACCGCTGAGCATCACGCCGACCACGCGCGGGTCGTTGTAGATGCCCGCGCGATAGTTCGACGTGTCGATCGCGCCGATCAGGTTCTTGGTGTTGGTCAGGTTGCGGGCGAACACCGCCAGCTCATATTTGCCCCAGGCATAGCCGACCTTGCCGCCCAGTTCGTAATTGCCGTCCGCGCTATATTCGACCGAGCGATAGAGCACGAAGTTGGTCTTGCCCTGGATGTTGAAATCGCCGGCGACGAACAGCTTGCTCTCCCCGCCCAGCGGCAGATCATACCGCGCGCTCAGGTTGATGTTGTAGTCCGGTGCGTTCGGGAACGGGTTGCCGTTGATGTTGGCGTAATAATTGTTGCCGATCCGCACCGTCGGATTGAGCACCGTCTGCGACATCACGCCGCCCGCCGCGCCGACCTGGGCATAGACGTTGGGCGCGTTGATCTCGGTATGCAGCAGGCTGAGGCCGAGATTGACGCGGAAGTTGTTGGTCGGCCGCGCCTCGAGCTCGGCCTCGACGCCGTATCCCTTGCCCTTGTTGCCGTTGAACAGCACGCCGTTGCCGTTGCTGTCGTTGCCGTTCAGCTGGATGTTGTCGATATTGTAATAGAAGCCGGCGACGTTGAGATGAACGCGATCATTGGCGAACGCGGTCTTGATACCGGCTTCATAGCTGGTGTTCTTTTCCGAATTGGCGGTCGAATAGGCCGAGTTGAACACCGCCGAGCGGCCCTGCACGGTCGGGCCGCGGAAGCCGCGAGCGTAGCGTGCATAGAAGCTCACGTCGTGATCCGGTCGCCACAACAGGCTGACGTCCCAGCTGGGCTGGGTGTCGGACAGCCGGCAGTAGGTCGCCGCCCCGCACGCATAGGACGAGGTCGGCGCGGTGGCCGGCACGGTCAGGTTGGCGAAGTTGGGATGGAGCAGCAGGTTGGTGCTCCGGATGTCATTGGTGACGCGCACGCCGCCGCTCAATGTCAGCTGATCGGTGAGCTCGTAGCTTGCCTGGCCGAACGCCGCCCAGCTGGTGTTGACGTTGCGCAGCAGGACGAAGTTCTTCGGGTTCGGCGCGGTGCCGAGCGAATTGTTGGTCAGGAAGAACGAACGCTGGTCGAACTCGGTGCGGTCGCGCGCATCGAAATAGATGCCGCCGACCTGCCATTTGAATCGGCCGGTATTCGGGCTGGCGAGGCGGAGTTCCTGAGTCCATTGGTCGAGCCCGCGCAACCGGCCTTGCGACTCGCCGCACCCGGCGGCGCAGATGTTCGGCGTAACGCCGCCGAAATTGGCCGCCGCGCCGCCGTCGGTGTCGCCACGGCTAAAGCCCGAGGCATGTTCCCAGGCGGTGATCGAGGTCAAGGTGGCGCCGCCGAAATCGTAATCGGCCTTCACCGACACGCCCTGGTTCTTATAGGCCTGCGGGTTGTTCTGCGCTTCGTCATACGAGACGACCGAGCGGTCGAACGACGCGGGCACCGCGTTGGTGCCGCGGACGATCGACCCGCGATAGAAGATCGAGGCAGTGCCGGTATAATCGCGGACATGGCCCGAGACGCGCAGGCTGAACGCGTCGCTGGGCTTGAACAGCAATTGCAGGCGCACGTCCTTCTCTTCGAAGCCGCCCATCACATTGTGGCCGGGGACGGTGCCGTCGTCCGACGGGCCGGTATAGACGTTGCTGATCCAGTCGTCGCGACGCTGATACAGGCCCGACAGGCGGAAGCTGATCGTGCCGTCCTTGGTCAGCGGGCCGCCGATGCCGGCATCGGCATTGACGCTGTTATAGGTGCCGTAGCTGAGCGAGCCCTGGCCCTGCCAGGTGGCGGTCGGCTGCGCGCTGTCGAACTTGACGATACCGGCGGTCGTGTTGCGGCCGAACAGCGAGCCCTGCGGACCCTTCAGCACTTCGACCTGCGCGATGTCGAACGCTGGGTTCGACTTGAGCACGACATGCTCCTTGACCACGTCGTCCTGGATGATCGACACCGGCTGCGAGGCGCCGAGATAGAAGTCGATATTGCCGAGGCCGCGAATGTAGAAACGCGGGAAGATGCGACCGGTGGTCGATTCCACATACAGCCCGGGCACCTTGCCCGACAGCGACAGCAGGGTATCGGCGCCGGCCGCCTGGAAGTCGTGCAGCGCTTCGGGCGCCATCGTCGACACGGCCACCGGCACGTTCATCGTGCTTTCCGAGCGGCGCTGCGCGGTGACGATGATGTCGCCATTGTCGCTCGCGCTGTCTGCCGCACTATCGGCGGTCGGCGTGGCGGCGGTCTGCGCGGCGGCGAACGGTACGGTCGCGATGGTAGCGGTGCCGACGAGTAGAAGCGCGGCGAAATTCTTATAATTCATGATGATAATCCCTTTGCGCGGCGCTGGTTATTGGTTTTGGCGCCCCTCGGATGTGCGCCGTGGCCGCGAATTGTGACGACAGTGCGTCAGAAGGCGCGATCGTGGCGGCAGGGAACCATGTCGGCCGGCAAGTGCGGCAACAGAGCAACAGTCGGGTGCGGGTGCCTAGGGACGCAATTCCTTGCGGTAGGTGAGGAAAGTGGCGGGCACTCTCAGGGGGTGGGGATAGGGCCGGCTGTCCGCGGTTCGCCGGTATCCCCTCCGTTCGTAATAAGCGATCAGGCGCGACTTGTGCTGGAGCACCTCGATGACCGCATGGCTCGCGGCGAAAGCCTCGACCGCCGACCTTTCGGCGTGGCTGAGAAGCTGGCCGCCCAGGCCTTCGCCCTGGAATGACGGATCGACGCTCACCAGGCGAATTTCGCACTGTCCCGGCGCCACCGCCACGACGAGCGAGGACCCGACGATGTGTCCCGCCACCTCGGCCAGCGACAGGCGCGCATCGGGTGCACCGATCAGCGCCTCCAGATCGCCGCGGCTGACCCGCTCGCCCTCGGGCAATTCCCCTTCATGCGACCAGCTCGCCGAGGCGGAACGCCCGCGATAGGCGCGCTGGATCACCGCCTGAAGCGCGTCCAGGTCGGAAAGCTCGGCCGGCCGGATGATCAGGGGAGGACTGGCCATATGAGGCAGGTTAGCGCCCGTGCGTTAGTGAAGGGTTATTGTCCTTCTTCGTAGATTGTTAGAGCCTTGGCGGCTATCGGATAGGCGTGGATCACAATATGTTAGAGATGTTGCGGCGGTTGCATGACGACATATTGGCCAAGCTCGACGCGCTGGAGGCACTGACCAGCTTGCCGCAGCCGCCGATGGATCGCTTGCCCGCGCTCAGGCAGGCGCTGACCCGCAGCAGCCGGGCGCGGACGATGCTGCTCGAGCGCGCCTATGGCCAGCTGATCGCGGAATGCCCTCCTGCGAAGAAAGCCGCGCTGGAAGTGCTCAAGACGAGCGGCAAGGACAATTTGATCACCTCGACCCAGCACATCGGCTCTTGGACCTTGCGGCAAATCGCCGACCGCTGGCCGGAATATTGCGCCGCCTCGACCAGGATGCGGGCGGATATGCGCCAGCGGATCAGGAGCGAAAAGGACCTGATCTATCCTCTGCTTGCCGAACAGAAGGGTGGGTAAGAGCCTCTGTTCGCGGACCTGAACCAGGGCATGAAGATCACGCGTCAGGCCCGGCGGCCGGGTTCCTCGAACAGGAATTTCGATCCGACATAGGAACGGACCACCTTTTGCGGCATCAGGCGCAGCGCTTCGGCAATGAACACTTCGCCAGTGCAATGCATCGGGATCAGGTACGTCGGATCGATCCGCGCGAATTCCGCCACCGTGCGGCGCGCTTCGTCATCGGTTCTTGGGCGCACGAGGTGAAAGCCGCCGATCACGGCATGGACCTTTTGAATACCGGAGACCGCCTGTGCGCGGCGCACCGTGTTGATCACGCCGCGATGGCTGCACGACGCGATCACGACCAGCCCCAGCCCCTTCACGGCGTAACAGGTCGCCAATTCATGCTCGCCATCGTCGGGCAATTGCGTCGCGGCGCGCTTGGCCGGCGCAAGCCCGGCACGGTCGCAGCCGACGCCCGGACGCATCTGCGTCGGGATGGCGGCGCGTTCGAAGCTTTCGAGCGGAATCACTCCGGTGGTAAAGGCTTGATCGGCGATGATCGCGGGCTCCGGCCGGATGCGGACATCGTAGCCGGCTCTTGCCAGCGCCTTGCGATCGAGCGCGCCCATGATCGGCGGCGGGTCGCCGATCTGCGCGACCCGCTCGCAGAACGTCTCTTCGCCGCCCACCGTCAGCGGAACGCGGCGCGTGCCCTTGGGGGCGGTCTCACCGAACAAGCCGGCAAATCCGCCATAATGATCGAGGTGGCCGTGGCTCAGTACCGCGGCATCAATGCTCCGCGGGTCGATGCCCAGCAGCGAAAGGTTGTTGGCAAGCGTCTCGCGCGAATAGCCGAAGTCCACCAGCACTCGACGCGATTGACCCGAGCGCTGCGATTCCGCGAGGATAGAGAGCCCGAACTCGCCCAGCAACGCCCGGGGCAGCATGCGCGCGACCTGCGGCCCGCCATTGCCGGCTCGGATCACTTTCATGCCCGGCAAGTCGAGATTGGGCAGGAAGGGGCCAAAAGTCGCGGCGTCGTCGATGACCTGCAGGGCGAGTTTGTCCACCTCCGGCACGACCAGCGGAGGCGCCTTCCCGGCTGCCCGAAGCGGCCCGTTCAACAGCCCGATCAGTCCCGCGGCCACGACCAAGCGACGCGACACGACACCTGTTGCATTGGACATCCCGTGCCCTCCCGGCGGACGGACTAGCACATATTTGGCCATCCTCCACGGCCGCCCTGGGTCGGAACCCAAACCGAGGACGCACTACGACGACGGGTGCAGCAACCCCTGATTAGAAATTTGGGGATTTATGCACTTGGCACGGTAATTCCCCTGCAGCGGCTAGGTTTCAGAAAGGGGTTGGGTCATCGTACTCATCCCATGGATCACCGTATGCCATGTCCCCAGGATCCGACATTGCAACGTGCAGTTTGATAACGGCCTGCCGCTCCAGATCGACCGTAAAAAGGAGGCGATAGGCTGGGATTGCTTTGACACCCTTGATGCGAAGCTTGGTCTTGAAGATCCGTATGTCCGACTGCTCCGTAATCCGCGGAGCGGCCAAGGGGTTGCGGTGGAGGAACACGTCCAGCCACGCAATTGCATTATCTACCTCAGCATAGCCTCCACACTGTAGGACCGACTCGTCATAGGAGTCATGTTCCTCAATGTTCCAGCCGCTAGACCCGTAGCCCCCATCCGTGTTTGTCATTGAGGCTCCGGGCGTCGGCAATATCGGAAGGTGTTGCGCGTTCGTTCGACAAAAACGCGACCTCGTAGGGAATGTACTGGCGATCTGCGAGTATATGCCAAGCGACTTGGTGGCTTTCCTCGCTAATGTCTGTGGCAGTGCGCCCCGACAACTCAGCAATGACCATATCTACGATCGCCAACTCACCCTTCGTGAAAAGGGAAACGTCAGCCCCCCTTAGCGGCACGGTACGATGCCGGGTGTAGTTGCCTGCAGGAACCTCTACGATCTCTATAGCAGACTCCTCAACGAGGTCCCTACGTACCTTACGAAGCTGAACAGGCGCCGGGCCACGATCCAGCCGGAAATATGCCGCGCCGGTCAAGGGCATGCCCAGCCGCTCGTAAGCGCGCATGTCTGCATAGAACATGATTTTATTGAGCATTGTGGCCCCAAACTGGGGATCGTTTGCACACTTCTCTGACACATAGATAAGCAACTCACGGAACCGCTCCGGCCCATGAGGAACGTCAATCGTATAATTTACGTCCTTGTCGCTCATCGACACCTCGGAAAAACATTTATCACAAACGCTTGACAAAGCCTAACTGTTTCGTCCGCGGTTGGGCGACTCGCTCCGCCGAATCCTCAGACTCGCAAGATCGGTTTGTAACTGAGGGTGCTTTCCCCAACACCTGCCTATGCAATGTCTGCCGGGGGCGGCCCTAACACCGGATTACGGTGACGGGCGCAACAACACCCAATTAGAAGTGAGAGTTAGGGATACATGCACGCGTTCCTGGACAGCCTCGCTAACATGTCGTGCGCGCCATCACTCCAATCCGAACTGGTCACGAAGCAGGCGTGGCTTCTGGCGCCGCCGGTAATGGGCTGCTCGCTCCCGCCATCCTATATAGATGCAGCCATGGTCCGTGATCGGACATCGAGGTAAGCGGAGGCAACCGATGACTGTTCGTACGAATAAGGTGAGGCGGCACCGCGTCGTCATCGTCGGGGCGGGCTTTGGCGGTCTATGGGCAGTAAAATGCCTGAAAGGCGCGCCGGTCGACATCATTCTCGTCGATCAGCGCAACCACCATCTGTTCCAGCCTTTGCTCTACCAGGCCGCCACGGCGGCGCTGGCGCCGTCCGAGATAGCGTGGCCGATCCGATCGATGCTGCACGATCGCCGCGATGTCACGACCATCCTCGCGACCGTGACCTGCGTGGATATGGCGGGTCGTGCCGTGCAGCTCGCGGACGGTAGCCAGATTGCTTATGACACGCTGATCCTCGCGACCGGCGCACGGCATGGCTATTTCGGCCATGACGAGTGGGAAGAGTTCGCCCCCGGCCTCAAGACGATCGAGGACGCCACGGCCATCCGCGGCCGTATCCTCGCAGCCTTCGAGGAGGCGGAGCGCGAAACCGATCCCGTTCGACAGCAGGCCTTGCTGACCTTCGCTATCGTCGGCGCCGGTCCCACCGGCGTCGAGCTCGCCGGGACGATCGCCGATCTTGCCCATGATACGCTGCCGCGCGACTTCCGCGCGGTCGATACGCATCGTACCAAGGTGCTGCTGGTCGAGGCCGGGCCCAAGGTGCTCAACGGCTATCCCGACGAGCTTTCCAACTATGCGAAGAACGCGCTGGAAAAGCTCGGCGTCGACGTCTGCCTAGGCGCGCCGGTGACGCAGATCGAACGGGGCGCGATCACGTTCGGCGATCGGCGGGTCGAGGCGCGGACGATCGTCTGGGCCGCGGGCGTGCGCGCCTCGCCTGCCGCGGAATGGCTGGGGGCGGCGGCCGACCGCAACGGCCGGATCATCGTCGAACCAGACCTCAGCGTGCCCGGCCATCCGGAGATTTTCGCCATTGGCGATACGGTCTCGGTCAAGGCGCCCGACGGCTCGCCAGTGCCGGGGATCGCGCCGGCCGCCAAGCAGGAAGGCGCATTCGTCGGCGAGACGATCCGGCGGCGGCTTACCGGCAAAGCCGAGACCGGGCCGTTTCGCTACCATCACCAGGGCAGCCTAGCACAGATCGGCAAGGGCAAGGCGGTGATCGATTTCGGGCGGATCAGGCTACGCGGCGCGATCGCCTGGTGGCTGTGGGGAATCGCCCATATCTATTTTCTGGTCGGCGTCCGCGCGCGGCTCAGCGTGGCGCTCAACTGGCTATGGATTTACACGCGGAATCAGCGTGCTGCCCGGCTCATCACGCGGCCGAATGGCGAAGCCGCGATCGATTGATGCCGCTTTCATCCTAGACTTCCCCCGACCTGAATTACCGTCTCCGTGCTCACGAAAAGCCACGACATAAGGGGTGTATGAAGCTCGCGGCCCGTTTCGCGGTTCTGGCGCTGGCACCTTCACCGGGATTACCGTGATAGCTTACTAAATGACCGAAGCTTCACGATAGCGCGCTGCCATAAACGCTCGGCCAAGTCAGATCCGGTGTGTTTAGTAAACTGTCATCGAAATGCTCCCCCGAGCGCCTTGTGGAGCCGATGGATCCGGTTGCGACGGGGGCGCTTGCCGAAGTTGGGCGCATCGCGGTTGCGAGTTTGTCGGCGGGTTAGTTCGGGCCACCATCGCGGATGATGGCAACCCATAGTCGTGTGGCAATTCCGCAGGTTACAAACCTGCCGTATTTTTGGGGCCGCGAAACGCGCGATATAGACCAAGCACGCAACCGGCGAGAGCGACGGTCCAAGCATATTTGTGGCCCCACCACCGGGCCGGATCATTGCGATCGGGGTAGGTCAGGGTAACCAGTATCAGCATACAGAATGCTGAAAGCAGGCCGTTCCAGTCCCGGACCTTCATTCCGACTTATCCGCAGGCTTATTCTTCACAATCTTGCCCAACCTCTCATCACCTAACATTGATCGTCTGTCCTAACGCCGCTTTCATACTAGACTTCCCCCTAACCTTCGATACCCTCCGCCCGGCTCACATGAAGCCACGACAGAAGGGGGATGTATGAAGCTCGCGGCCCGTCTCGCGGTCCTTGCGCTGGCGCTTTCACCGGCGCTCGCCTTCGGCGACAATTCCCCGCACATCACCGTCGCCACGCCCGGCGTCGGCAACGGATCGATCGAGCGCTTCACCGCGCGCTTCAGCCAGCCGATGGTGGCGTTGGGCGATCCGCGCGCGCCTGCCCCCTTCGACGTCACCTGCACGGTCAATGGTCAGGGGCGCTGGGCCGATCAGCAGACGTTCGTCTGGGAATTCGCCAACCCACTGCCCGGCGGCACCAAATGCGAGTTCAAGGTCAAGGCCGGGACCAAGAGCGTGTCGGGCTATGCGCTCAACGACAGCAATACCTACACGGTCGACGCCGGCGGGCCGATGGCCAAGGCGATCTTGCCGGGCGAGAATAGCGACGAGATCGAAGAGGGTCAGGTCTTCCTGATCGCCGCCAACCTGCCGGCGACGCCGCAATCGGTCGGCGCCAATGCCTATTGCTCGGTCGCCGGCCTCGGCGAGAAGATTCCGGTCGACGTGCTGCCGCCCGACACCGCGGGCAAGCTGATCGCCGAGATGGGCACCGACAATAATTACGCGGTGCAGAGCTTCCTGGAGAGCGGCGGCCTGCCCGCGACGGTGCCGGCGAGCGAGGCCGATCGCGCCAAGACCTATCAGGGCGTGACCGCGCTGCGCTGCCGCCGGCCGTTGCCGCCGGGGCACGACATGTCGCTGGTCTGGTCGGGCAAGATCGCCAGCGCGAGCGGCAAGCCCGCGGGGACCGATCAGCGCTTCGACTTCACCGTGCGCAAGCCGTTCGCGGCGCGGTTCGAATGCAGCCGCACCAATGCCCAGGCCGGCTGCAACCCGGTCGAGAAAGCCTATCTGCGCTTCACCGCGCCGATCCCGACGTCGCTCGCCAAACAGGTCAAGATCACCACTGCCGACGGCACGGTGATCGCGCCGGTGTTCGACAAGGACGAGCAGAAATCGGCGACGATCAGCGACATCACTTTCGCCGCGCCAATGCCCTATTCGACCACTGCCAAGGTCTCGATCCCGGCGGGGGTGAAGGATGAAAGCGGGCGGACGCTGACCAATGCCGAGCGCTTCCCGCTCGATATCCGCATCGACCAGGCGCCGCCTTTGGTGAAGTTCGCCGCCGGCTTCGGCATCCTCGAGGCCAAGGAAGGCGGCGTGCTGCCGGTCACGGTGCGCAATGTCGAGCCGGCGCTGCAGGGCCAGAACCTCAATATCGGCGGGCAGACGCTGCGGGTCGAGGGGTCGGACGGCAAGATCGCCGAGTGGCTGCGCACGGTGAACTCCGCCGACGACACCAATATCGAGGATATCAAGAAGGGCGATGAGGTCGTCGGCCATATCCAGAATACCGGCGCAACCCCGATCCTGACCGGCTCTAACGCCGGCGCGTCGATGAAGATCGGCCTGCCCGGCAAGGGCAAGGATTTCGAGGTCGTCGGCATCCCGCTGACCAAGCCCGGATTCTATGTCGTCGAGCTGGCCAGCCCGGTGCTGGGGCAGGCGCTGCTCGGCCGCAAGGCGCCGCGCTATGTCGCGACCGCCGCTTTGGTCACCAACATGGCGGTCCATTTCAAATGGGGGCGCGAGAAGAGCCTGGCCTGGGTGACCAATCTCGACACCGGGCTGCCGGTCGGCAATGCCGCGGTGGCGGTGACCGACAGCTGCACTGGGCAATTGCTCGCCAATGGCACGACCGACAAATCGGGCGCGGTGTTCATCCCCGCGGGCCTGCCGCAGCCGGAGACCTATGGCGGCTGCGACAATGATTATCAGAACCATCCGCTGATGGTGTCGGCGCGCGCCGGCGACGATTTCAGCTTCACCCTGACCGATTGGGGCGAGGGTATTCGGCCGTACGATTTCGACCTGCCTTATGGCTATTCGGCGTCGGGCGACGTGTTCCACACCGTGTTCGACCGCGCTTTGGTCCGCCAGGGCGAGACGATCCACATGAAGCACATCTTGCGCCAGCCCAACGGCGCCGGGTTCGCCCTGGCGCCGGGCTTTACCGGCACGCTGCGGCTGTCGCATCGCGGGTCGGACACCAATTTCGACTTGCCGCTGACGATCGACGCCAATGGCATCGGCGAGACCGAATGGACCGCGCCGCAGGGCGCGCCGATGGGCGATTACGATATCTCGGTGATCGACGGCGACAAGACGATCGCGACCAATCAGTCGTTCAAGGTCGACGAGTACAAATTGCCGACGATGCGCGCGACCGTGACCGGGCCCAAGGAGGCGGCGATCCGGCCCAAGTCGCTGCCGCTCGATCTGTTCGTCGGCTATCTCGCGGGGGGCGGCGCGTCGAACCTGCCGGTCGAGATGCGCGTCGGCTATTTCGGCCGCAGCGCGACTCCCGACGGCTATGACGGCTATACGTTCGGCGGGACCGATGTGAAGGAAGGGACCAAGCCGCTCAACGGCGATGGCGAGGAGGAAGAGACCCCGCTGCCGCCGACCCAGACCTTGCCCGCGACCCTGGGCAGCGACGGCACCACGCGGACCTCGGTCGACGTGCCGCAGGTCGACCAGGCGACCGACATGCTCGTCGAGATGGACTATCAGGACGCCAATGGCGAGGTGCTGACCGCGTCGAAGCGCATCCCGATCTTCCCCTCGGCGGTGCAATTGGGCGCCAAGACCGACGGCTGGCTGATGAAGCAGGACGATCTCAGGCTGAGCTTCGTCGCGCTCGACACCGACAACAAGCCGAAGAAGGGCCAGGCGATCAGCGTCGCGCTCTACAGTCGCCAGGTGCTGACCGCGCGGCGGCGGCTGATCGGCGGCTTCTACGCCTATGACAACCAGATGAAGACGACCAAGCTCGGCGGATCGTGCAGCGCGACCACCGACGAGCTTGGCCTGGCCAAATGCACGATCGACCCGGGCGTGTCGGGCGAAGTCTATATTGTCGCGACCACGCGCGATGCCGACGGCAATGTCTCGCGCGCGGTGCGATCGGTATGGCTGGCGGGCGATCAGGATTGGTGGTTCGGCGGCGACAATGGCGACCGTATGGACGTCGTCCCCGAACAGCAGACCTACAAGGCCGGCGAGACCGCGCGCTTCCAGGTGCGCATGCCGTTCCGCGAGGCCGAGGCGCTGGTCACGGTCGAGCGCGAAGGCGTGTTGTCGAGCTTCGTGACCAAATTGTCGGGCGCCAATCCGGTGGTCGAGGTCAAGATGCCGGGCAGCTATGCGCCCGACGTGTTCGTCTCGGTGATGGCGGTGCGCGGGCGCGCGCAGCCCGGCGTGTGGAGCTGGTTCCAGGGGATCGGCAAGGCCTTGGGCTTCACCAGCGCGCCGAGCGAGGCGCAGGAACCGACCGCGTTGGTCGACCTCGCCAAGCCGAGCTATCGTCTCGGCATCGCCAAGGTGAAGGTCGGCTGGGAAACGCACCAATTGGGCGTCACGGTCAAGGCCAACAAGGAGCGCTATGCCGCGCGCGACACCGCGACGGTCGACGTTTCGGTCAAGGACCCCGACGGCAAGCCGGCGAAGACCGCCGACGTGGCGTTCGCCGCGGTCGATCAGGCATTGTTGCAGCTTGCGCCCAACGACAGCTGGAACGTGCTCGACGCGATGATGGGCGACCGGCCCTTGTCGGTGCTGACCGCGACCGCGCAGACCCAGGTGGTCGGCAAGCGCCATTACGGCAAGAAAGCGGTCGAGGCCGGCGGCGGCGGCGGCGGCGATCTGTCGGGATTGAACCGCGAGAATTTCCAGCCGGTATTGCTGTGGAAGGGGCGCGTGACGCTCGATGGCAGTGGCCATGCCCAGGTGCCGGTCCCGCTCAATGACGCGCTGACGAGCTTCAAGCTGGTGGCGATCGCCACCGACGGCGCGCAATTGTTCGGCACCGGCAGCGCCGATATCCGCACCGCGCAGGATCTGTCGGTCTATGCCGGCCTGCCCAGCCTGGTCCGCACCGGCGACAGCTATGCCGCGGGCTTCACGCTCAGGAACGGCTCGGACAAGCCGATGACGGTGACCGCAGAGGTCGCGCTCGAGCCGCAGATCGCCAAGGGCAATCCGATCACCGTGACGATCCCGGCCGGCGGTGCCGCGCCGATCGCGTGGAACCTGACCGCACCGGCACAAGGCGGGCAGCTCAAATGGACGGTCAGCGCCAAGTCGTCGGACGGCAAGGCGGTCGACAAGATGACCACCGTCCAGGACGTCGTCCCCGCGGTGCCGACCGAGGTGTGGGCAGCGACGCTCGCGCGGGTCGGGCCCAATACGTCGATCGCGATCACCCCGCCCAAGGGCGCGCTGCCCGGCTTCGGCGTGGTCGACATCAAGCTCGACGACAGCCTCGCCCCGCCGCTCGAGGGCGTGCGCCGCTTCATGGCGCTCTATCCCTACGATTGTTTCGAACAACGGCTGAGCCGGATCGTCGCACTGGGCGACACCGCGGGCTGGGGTCAGCTTGTCGGCGAGATCCCGACCTATCAGGCCGACGACGGGCTGTTGCGCTATTGGCCGCAGGCGTCGCTCAAGGGATCGGAGGCGTTGACCTCGTACGTCCTCGAACTGACCAGCGATGCCGGGCTGCCGATCCCCGAAGCCGCCAAGACCAGGATGGTCGAGGGGCTGAAGGCAGTGCTGGACGGGCGCTTGCGGCACGAGGATTATGGGGACGTCCGGCTGCAGCGGCTGAACGCGTTCAACGCGCTGGCGCGGGCGGGGGCGGCGACCCCGGCGATGCTCGGCCAGATCGGCATCACCCCGCAGGAAATGCCGACCTCGATGCTGTCCGACTATATGGTCGCGCTCGACAAGGTGTCGGGGCTGGCCAATGCCAATGCCTTGCGCGGGACTGCCGAGAACGTGCTGCGCACGCGGCTGGTCTACGAAGGAACGCGGCTCGATCTGTCCGATCAGTCGAACGCGCCGTGGTGGCTGATGTCCTCGGGCGACGAAGGTGCGATCAAGGCGGTGATCGCGACGCTGGGCCGGCCGGGCTGGAACGACGATGCGCCCAAGATGATGGTCGGCGTGTCGCTGCGCCAGCAGCGCGGGCGCTGGGATACCACCACCGCGAATGCCTGGGGGACGATCGCGGCGAAGAAGTTCGGCGGGCTCTATCCGGCGAGCGCGATCATGGGGACGACCAGCTTGAGCTTGGGGCAGCAATCGGTCCTGAAATCCTGGCCGCTCGCCGCCGACGCGCGCAAGGCGAGCTTCGCGTTGCCGGCCGTCCAGACGCCGCTGCTGCTGCGGCAATCGGCAGGCGCGGGCCCATGGGCGACGGTCCAGGTCTCGGCCGCGGTGCCACTGACCCAGCCGTTGTTCGCCGGCTATCGCGTGTCGAAGAAGGTCGAGCCGGTCAGCCAGCGGGTGAAGGGCCAATATAGCCGCGGCGACGTGCTCAAGGTGACCTTGCTGGTCGAGGCCACTGCCGAGCGCAATTGGGTAGTGGTCAACGACCCGATCCCGGCGGGCGCGACTCTGGTCAGCGATCTCGGCGGCCAGTCGCAGATGCTGGCCGGACAGGAACAGGCGGGTGGCGGCTCGCGGTTCAGCGTGACCGACAAGGACGGCAAGGTGTGGGATGTCCAGGCCGGCGTTTCGCCCGCTTATGTCGAGCGGCGGCGCGATTCGTGGCGCGGCTATTTCGACTGGGTCCCGCGCGGCAATTTCGCCATCGTCTATCTGATGCGGCTCAACGGCGCCGGCACGTTCAGCATGCCGTCGACGCGAGTCGAGGCGATGTACTCGCCGTCGATCAATGCGCAGCTACCCAATGCGTCGATGACCATCGCGCAGAAGTGATGGGTGCGGGGTGTCGTCACTTCACTCCCCTCCCCTTTAGGGGAGGGGCTGGGGGTGGGGGAGTGCCCCAAGCGAGCCGCATTTGGATAGCCCCCACCCCAACCCCTCCCCTGAAGGGGAGGGGTTTAAGGTCAACGTTCCTCTTCACCCGGTTCCTTTACAGGGCGGGAAGATGTGAAGCACGCTTCCCTCCGGACATCACACGATGAGCCGATGGGGAGAATGGCTGCGCGTCGCCTGGACCCGCGCCCGCGCAATCGAATCCCGCGTCGACGACGGCATTGCTGCCGCCGGGCATTGGCTAATCGACCACCGCCCGCGCACCCGCGCGCACTGGATCGTCGCGATCCTCGGCCTGCTCGTCGTCGCCGGCGGGGTGATCGACTATCTGACCCTTCCCCCGCCGATCCCGACCTATCGCGACGTCCGCGCCGGCTGGAAATCGTCCGAGGCCTGGCTCTACGATCGCCACGGCGTGCTGATCGATTCGTCGCGGGTCGATTATGCCCGGCGCCGGCTGGCCTGGGTCGCGCTCGACAAGATCGCCCCATCAACCCGGGAGACGCTGGTCGCAGCGGAGGACCATCGCTTCTACAGCCATTGGGGAGTCGACTGGCTGGGCAGTCTGGGCGCGCTGCGCGACCGGATCGAGGGGCGCAAGTCGCGCGGCGCCTCGACGCTCAGCATGCAGCTCGCGGGCTTCCTCTCGCCCGACCTCGCACGGCCCGGCGCACGCTCCTGGCTCGACAAGATCCGTCAGATGCGCGCCGGGATGGCGGTCGAGAGCGTCTGGGGCAAGGACGAGATACTCGAAGGCTATCTCAACCTCGCCGGCTTCCGTGGCGAAGCGCAGGGGATCGGCGCCGCGGCGCTCGGGCTGTTCGGCAAGACTCCCGACGCGCTAAGCCGCGACGACGCGCTGATGCTCTCGGCGCTCCTGCCCGATCCGCAGGCAGGCGCGGGATCGGTGGCGCGGCGCGCCTGTTTGCTCAGTCATGAGAAGGATTGCTCGCGCTTCGAGGGCGAGGCCTATTCGATGCTCGGCCCGGCGCGCAGCCTGGCGCTCGATCCCGGCCTCGCGCCGCACCTCGCCAACAAGCTGCTGACCAAAGCGGGGCTGCGCGTCACCACCACGCTCGACGCCGATATCCAGCGCACCGCGATCGCCGCGCTCAAACGCCAGCTCGAGGGATTGGGCGGCAGCCGCGCGCGCGACGGCGCAGTGGTGGTGCTCGACAATGCGACCGGCGACGTGCTGGCTTATGTCGGCGGGATCGGCGGCAATTCGACCGCTCCCTCGGTCGACGCGGCGGGGGCCTACCGCCAGGCGGGATCGACGCTGAAGCCATTCCTGTACGCCGAGGCGATCGAGAAGGGATATCTTACCCCCGCCTCGATCCTCGACGATTCGCCGGTCCAGCTCGACACCGCGTCGGGGCTCTATGTCCCGCAAAATTACGACAAGGGGTTCAAGGGGCCGGTGTCGGCGCGCTCGGCGCTGGCGGGGTCGCTCAACGTACCCGCGGTGCGGACCCTGCTGCTGATCGGGGTCGATTCGTTCCGCGATCGGCTGTGGGACACCGGCTATCGGGGGCTGGTCGAGGACGGCGATTATTACGGCTTCTCGCTCGCTTTGGGATCGGCCGAAGTGACCCTGCTCGAACAGGCCAACGCCTATCGCAGCCTCGCCAATGCCGGACGCTGGGCGCCGGTGCGGATGACGGCGACCGACCCGGTCCCGGCGTCCAAGCCGATCACCACGCCCCAGGCCGCCTGGATCGTCGCCGACATGATGGCGGATCCCAATGCGCGCGCGGTCACCTTCGGGCTCGATTCGTCGCTGCGGCTGCCGTTCTGGGCGGCGGTGAAGACCGGCACGTCGAAGGCGATGCGCGACAATTGGTGCGTCGGTTTCTCTGATCGCTACACCGTCGCGGTGTGGGTCGGGAATATGGAAGGCGACCCGATGCGCGCCGTCTCCGGGACCAGCGGCGCGGCGCCGGTCTGGCGCGATGTGATGCTCGCGCTCCATGCCGATCGCGCGAGCAAGGCACCGCCGATGCCAGGCGGGGTGGAGGCGCGCGCGATCCGCTTCGCCGACAATATCGAACAGCCGCGCCGCGAATATTTCCTCGCCGGGACGGGCATGAACGTGGTGACGGCCGCGCCCGACACCTCGCGCCGCCCGCGCATCACCAACCCGGTGTCGGGCAGCGTCTATGCGATCGACCCCGACATCCCGATCGACCGCCAGCGCCTCGCGGTCGCGGTGTCGGGCGATGCGGTCACGCATCGGCTGGTGCTCGACAAGCAGGATCTGGGCGACGCCAGCACCGCGCCGCTGATCCTGCCCGGGCCGGGGCGGCACCGGCTGGCGTTGCTCGATCTGTCGGGAAAAGTGGTCGATCAGGTGATGTTCACGATGCGGTGAAGGTTGTCTCCGTAGCCGCGGCCGGACCGACCCGGAATGGCGGGAAAGCAGCTTATGACCCGATGGCGGTCATTGACGATCGACGATAGACCAGAACCATGCGGAACCTCCGTCTATCGTTCGTCCTCTTAGTGGCCCGCTACGGTTGCAGCGGGTCGCAATCGGCGATCACCAATTGTGCCGACGCTGCCAAACCCGCGCTGGTGATCGAAAAGTGTTTTGGGGGTAATCTGCAAACCGGTCATTACCTTGGCGATGTCGCCTGTTTCCCGTTTAGCGAGCCGCAGCGATTTACGGGCATCTGGCATGTCGAACTGGAAGGGT
This sequence comes from Sphingomonas asaccharolytica NBRC 15499, assembly GCF_001598355.1. Classification (GTDB taxonomy): domain Bacteria; phylum Pseudomonadota; class Alphaproteobacteria; order Sphingomonadales; family Sphingomonadaceae; genus Sphingomonas; species Sphingomonas asaccharolytica. Next base: position 11,905 of record NZ_BCYU01000036.1, on the reverse strand, counting down.
CGTTCTTCGAGGCGCCGTCAGCCAACGGGATTCACCCTCGCAACGTGTGGCTGGACGTGGCCAATCCGCCGAAAGTAGCCCAGGCTTCCATGCAAGGCGATGCTCCGCGAGATTTCGCGGTCGACTTGATCGGACGGCGGTCGCTCTGCGCCGGGATGTTCGGTCATATGGGGGTGATCCCCCACGAGATAACGGTGGAGACACTGACCTCCATTCGGCAAGTTCGTTAGAGACTGAGAGCGGCTGAGGGGCTGCTTGCGGTCGAACCGGATATCGTGGTCAGATTGCGATGAAGAAACGGGGCATCCGGGCGGGCATTGAAAACGCCCGGACGCGCCGCCTTCCACTGGGAGCTTACCGGTAGAAGCGGTTTATCACGCGCAGCACGACGCAGGAGAGCATTTGCATGAGGACAATGAGGACGGGAGGCCTGGGCCGCCGAGATATTCTGACCGCGGCGGCGGCGATCCCGTTATTAGCGCTTGATGCCGCGCCGGCTGTGGCCGCGGCTGCGCGCGGCGCGGATTCAAGCCCTGTACTTGCCGACTTCGAGCGCCGCGTGCGCGCAACCATGGCCGCGGAGTCGATCCCCGGCATGACCGCGGGATTCGCGCGAGGCGCTACGCAATGGGTGCGCGGCTACGGTTATGCCGATCTGGAAAACAAGGTGCCGGCGACCGCGATCTCGGCCTATCGCTATGCCTCGGTGCAAAAGCCGATGACGGCGGTTGCGGTGCTGCAACTGGTCGAGCGCGGCAAGATCGATCTCGATGCCGATATTCGCGAGTACCTTCCCTATTTTCCGAACAAGGGCCACCGCATCACGCCGCGCCAATTGCTCGGTCATATCGGCGGCATCCCCGATTATGCGAGCGAGGCCGACGAGCACCTCACCGAGCATAAGACTACGCGCGAGGCGATCGCGCTGTTCGCCGATCGTGCGCTGATCGCGGAACCGGGCACCAGGTTCAAATATACCAGCTATGGCTACAATCTGCTCGGCGCGGCGATCGAAACGGTCTCCGGCAAGGCCTATGGCGACTATATGCGCGAGCATATCTGGGGGCCGGCGGGCATGGCCTCGACACGGATGGAAGATCCGGCTGCCCTCATCCCCAACCGGGTGCGCGGCTATCGCTTTGTCGACGGCCAGGTGCGCAACTCCCAGTTCGTCGACGTCAGCAGCCGATTTGCCGCCGGCGCCTCGCGCGGGACTGTGCCCGACCTGCTGCGGTTCGGCACGGCATTGTCCGAAGGCCGCCTGATCGGCCCGGCCAGCATGACGCTGATGCGCACGCCGATGCGGACCCGCGACGGCAAGATCGCGGGATTCCCGCGCACCGACGGCTATGCGATGGGCTGGAGCGTACTCGGCCAGGGCAAGGATAGCCTGCTGTTCCACGATGGCGGCCAGCCGGAGACGCGCACGATGCTGATCGTCGATCCCCAGGCGCGCCTGACGGTCGCCAGCGCGCAGAATTACGAGCGCGACATCCATCCGCCGTTGGCCTTTGCGCTCTATGCGGCGGCGACGGCAAGGCGTTCCCGATCAAACCGGCCTGAGCCCGGGCGATCTCGGCGACGCCGGCGCATCGGCCGCCGGCGAATCCGTCTCGAACGGCCGCGTCGCTCAGGTCAGCGCAGATCGGCGCGTAGCTCTCGCACCCCGCGCCCCAGTCGTTCGCGCAGCAACGTACGCAGCGTCGCGCCGTCGACATAGCCGACTTCCGCCGCAATGGCGTCGAGCGCGAGGCCGCTGCCATGGAGCAAGGACTGCGCACGTTCGACGCGCAGGTCCTGGAAATACGCGAGCGGCGAGCGGCCGAGCACCGCCTGGCAGCGGCGTTGCAGCGAGCGCGGGCTGGTCGCCAGTGCGTTCGCTGCCTTGTCCAAGGAGAAGCCCTGCCGGAGATGCTCGCGCGCCCAGCGTTCGAACCGAAGGATCAGCGGGTCGGCCTGGGCGAGATGATTGGGGATGATGTACGGCGCCTGCGACGACCGGATATCGGCGAGCAGGTAGCGCGACACGACCGAGGCCAGCTCCGGGCTCGCTTGGCGGATCAGCCACAAGGCCAGGTCGAGATGTCCCATCGCCGCGCCGGCCGTGGCGCCGATATCGGTCGGCAGCAACATGCGCGATTCGTCGAGCAATATCTTGGGGTAACGCTGGCGGAACAACGGCGAGAGGAACCAGCTCGTGGTTGATTCGCGACCATCGAGCAATTTGGTTTCGGCGAGGATGAAGGTGCCGATGCACGACGCGGCAATCCGCGCGCCATCCTGGTTCCACTGCCGCAATTGCTCGACCGCGCGCCTGACATCGGGGCGCGCCAATGCCGGGACCAGAAGCTCTGGGGTCGGCGCCCTGAGCGCGGGCACGACCACCCAGTCCGGCTTTAGGTCCGGCGTCACCGGCGCGACCGGGACGATCAGCCCCCCGCTCGACCGCACTTTCCGGGTCACGCCGACGATCGTGAGGTCGAAGGGCGCCTTGTGGGCAGGGGTCGCCGCATCCTGGCGGCTGGCAAGATTGTTGGCGACGCTGAAAGCATCGAGCACGGCGGAGAGCCCGATGTCGAACGCGCCGTTGAGCGCGAGTACCACGATCCGCATGGCGTAAATGACCTCAAAGTTGTCAGTTACGACAATACCGCGACGGCGCGTGGCTGCCTAGATGTCTCTCCGTCGATCACTTGCGATCGACCCTTCAGGAGATTCCCCATGAAAATCCTCGCCATCGGATCGATCGTGAACCCGCCGACCGAAGAACAGCGCGAGCAAGCGTTGCTCAAGGAAGTGCCGCACACGCTGCAGCTCTATCTCGACGGCGTCATCGACCAGTTCTGGTTCCGCCACGACAGGATCGGTCCCGTCTTCCTGATGAACGTCGAGACGGTCGAGGCGGCCAAAGCAGTGACCGACAAGATGCCGATCATCGTCGAAGGTTTCGCGGCCTACGAATTCATCCCGGTCGGCCCGCTCGCGCCGCTCGGCCGGCTGATCCAGGACAAATGAAGCAAGGCGCCATGCCCGCGCGTCCGTCGCGGCGCCATGGCGCAGACAAAAAAACGGGGCGTCCGGGCGGGCATTGAATTCGCCCGGACGCCCCGCCTTCCACTGGGAGCTTACCAGTAGAAGTGGTTGATCACGCGCAGCACCACGCCGCGACGCGTGTCGATCAGCAGGACGTCGTCATAATGGCGCACCCAGCGCTGGCCGTAGCCGGCGGGCGGCAGGCGATAACGCCAGGGATCGTTGATCCAATAGGCCGAGCCCCAATAGCTCGGCGCGATGCGCACGCCGGGGCGGAACGCGTAATAGCGGAACGGGGCCCGCCAGGCGCCGCGCGAATAGATGCCGCGATTGCGGTTGCGCCAGTCGCGCCAGTCATTGTCGCCCCAGCGGCGGTCACGGTCCTCGCGCCAGTCGCGGCGGTCCTCGCGTAGCTCGCGACGGTCGCGCTGCAGGTCGCGGCGGTCTTCGCGCAGCTCGCGCTGATCGTGGCGGACTTCGCGCCAGGATTGCGCTTGTGCCGCGACCGGCATCACGGTCGCCGCGATCAGCGCGGTGAGGATCAATTTACGCATGATCGTCTCCTTCTTTTCCGAAACGGCATGTCTCCAGCGCCGCCATGCCGAGGAGGATTAAGATGGCAACGCTGAACCCGTCGCGAACGCCTCGGTCAGGTTACAGCAAGGATTTGGTGAGGTGACCACCGCGTGTGCCAGGAACCTACGTCACCCCGGGCTTGTCCCGGGGTCCACCGATCCGCAAGCTGAGGGTTCTCGGCACGGTGGATGCCGGCACAAGGCCGGCATGACGAAATAGATGAAGACCGGAAAGGCGGCCTTTTACGGCTGGCTGTCGTCACCGCCGCCGGTGCCCGCCCCGGCCGCGCCGACCGAGCCGATATTGCCGAACAATTCCTCGAAGAAGCTGCGCTTGCGGCCGAGCGTCGGGGTAGTCTTGCCGTACGGCCGCACCGACGCAACCTGATCCAGGCCCGTGCGCGTAATGTTCGACACAACGCCCTTCTGGTCGAACGCGATCTTGAGCGTCAGCTGGCTCCGCGCCTTGGGGTTCAAATAAGCGAGGTTGCGGCTGTCGCGCGCGACATAATACCATTCGCCCGAATTGAACTGGCTGGCGAAGCTGGGCTTGCCCAAAGTCTGGAGCACCGAGGCGCGATTGTCGACGCCCGGCTGGACCGAATTCACCAGGTCGGCATCGATGATATAGCCCTGGTGCGAGCGCAGCGAGGTGCAGCCGCCGGCGAGCGCCACAACCGCGATTGCCGCGGTCAGGCCGCCAAACCGACCAACCATCCGGACTGCCTTCACCATTCGATACTCTCCGTGCGCCGACGCCAATCACCCGGCGCATTTGCATCGCGCGCCGTTCGCCTCAATATGCGGGGTGGGCGGACGGCACAAGGCCGCCGCCGCATACGGCCCCTAAAGGCGAGATTGATGGGTTTTTTCGACAGGTTCAGGGCGAAACGTGACGAAACCGCGGCGCTGTACGCGGCATTGGTGGCGCGCGCGCGCCAGCCGCATTGGTATCTGGACGGCGCGGTCGCCGATACGGTCGACGGCCGGTTCGACATGATCGCGGCGGTGCTGGCGATGGTCATGCTCCGCCTGGAGGCCGATCCCGCCGGGGTCGCGGCGGCCGCGCACTTGTCGGAGGCGTTCGTCGACGACATGGATCCGCAATTGCGGGAGATCGGCATCGGCGACTTGCTGGTCGGCAAGCATGTCGGGCGGATGATGGGGATGCTCGGCGGCCGCCTGGGCGCCTATCGCGACGGGCTGGCGGCGGGCGACCTCAAGCCGGCATTGATCCGCAATCTCTATCGCGGCGAGGCGCCCGATCCGGCAGCGCTGGCGCATATCGAGCGCGACTTGCTGGCGTTGCGCCAGGGCCTCGATGGCATCGCGCTCGATGCATTGGTCGCAGGTCAGCTCCCGTGAGTGTTGAATTCGAGCGGCCGCAGCGCGTCGATACGATCGGCGACGATGCGCGCACCGTCGAGATCGACGCCGATGCGCAGGAACGCGCGGCACTGGCCAAACGGTTCGATCTGATCGGCATCGAGAAGCTGACGGGCAAGTTCACGATTCGCCGCGACGCCGCCGGGATCGTCGCCGACGGCCGCGTCCAAGCGGCGGTGACCCAGGCGTGCAGCATCACCGGCGATCCGCTGCCAGCGACGGTCGATGAGCAGGTTGCCCTGCGATTCGTCGCCGAAGCGGATGCCGGCCAGGACGAGGTCGAGCTGGGCGACAGCGATATCGACGTCATTCCCTATGAGGGCGGGACGATCGATCTGGGCGAAGTTGCCGCGGAAACCATGGCGCTGGCGCTTGACCCCTTTCCGCGCGGGCCGAACGCCGAAGCGGTACTCAAGGAAGCGGGCGTGTTGAGCGAGGAGCAGGCCAGTCCGTTCGGTGTGCTTGCGGGGTTGAAGGACAAGCTCGCGAAGAAGTGATCGCGCGGCGCGGTTAGTCCACGTCGAGGTCCTTGAGCGAATCCTGAATAGGGAGGCCGAGCCGGTGTCCATCCAGCCAGCGCACATCGCGTCCATCGTCTTTGCGAGCTACCAAAAGATCGACGTGCGCCGTTTGCATAGCGAGTAGCGCTGCCTGGATGGGATCAACGCCATAGATAGTGCGCCGGCGAGGTCCTTCCGGCCAGGCAATCTCGTAGGTGCAGCAATAGTCTCCCCGGTCCGGTTCCGGTTGGAAGAAGCTGCATCCGACCTCGACACCGTCCACTACAAAGGTGCGCGTCAACATGGGGGGTTGGCCGTCAGTCGGCATCCGGGCCCAGCCCTGGGTCAAGATCGCGCGGGCGAATGAAGGCCGTGAGCGTGCAGCCGCCCGCCGCGACATCGGCCCAGCTGTCGGCCTCGCACGTCATCACCGCCAGGCTGGCGGTCGGGAATTTGATCTCGACCTGGTCGCGTCGGGTGTCGCCATCGGGGACCAGCAGCAAGACCAGATCCTCGAGCCCAGGATTGTGCCCCGACAGGAGCAGGCTGTCCGCCACCACCGGCGCCTCGTGGACCAGTTCGAGCAACGTCGCGGCCGAGGCCAGATAGGCGCGGCGGTCCCAATCGGGGTCGATGCGGCGGCCATAGCCTTGCGACGCCTGCTCGAGCGTCTCGATCACCCGCGTGGCGGGAGAGGCAATGGCATAATCCCAGCTCAGGCCGATCGCGCGCATATGGCTGCCCATGGTCCGCGCGGCGCGCTCGCCCTTGGGATTGAGCGCGCGGTCGAAATCGCGGACGCCGTGATCGTCCCAACTCGATTTGGCGTGCCGGAGCAGGATGAGCGTCTTCATGGCGCCTTCTGGTTGATCGGACTGTCTAGGGTGTGCACTCGTAACTGGTAATGGTCGTGATCGCTCCCAGCAGTCCGCTGGTTAGGAGCGCCGCGCAGACGCGTAGCTTTAAGCTACGCGCAAGCAAGCGACGACGTCCAGCGGACTGCTGGGAGCGACCGCTTTGCGGCGGGTCGAATTTGGCGCCAGGACGTCGTCGCGAGTCGGTCACGATGCAATAGAGCATCGCTCCCTCCTTGCTCCTAGCCTGACACCAAATTCGACTCCGTCACGGCCGTTACCAGTTACGAGTGCACACCCTGAACCCCTTGCCCCAGCTGTGCGACAGAAGAAAGACGCGATCTCACGCGCGCGACGGCTTCGTCGAGCGGCACGCGCGCGATCGGCACCCCAGCGGGGAAAGCCGAGAGCAGCCGGCTGGGCATCGCCGCCGACAGCAAAACGAACGCGCCGCGATCGTCGGCGCGGCGGATCAGCCGGCCGAATGCCTGTGCCAGCTTGGCGCGGACGATGCGGTCGTCATAGGCCGAGCCGCCGCCGGCCAGCCGCCGCGCGGCGTGGAGCACGGTCGGCTTGGCCCAAGGCACGCCCTCCAGGATCACCTGGCGCAGCGATTCGCCGGGCACGTCGACGCCATCGCGCAAGGCATCGGTGCCGATCAGCGAGGCGCGGCGATCATCGCGGAACATGTCGACCAGGGTGCCGGGGTCGATCGGATCGACATGCTGGGCGTAAAGCGGCAGGCCGTCGCGGGCGAGGCGATCGGCGATGCGCGCATGGACGCCGCGCAAGCGACGGATCGCGGTGAATAGCCCAAGCGTGCCGCCGCCTGCCGCCTCGATCAGCCGGGCATAGGCATTGGCCAAGGCCGCGAGGTCGCCGCGCTTGACGTCGGTGACGATCAGCACTTCGGCCTGGCTGGCATAATCGAACGGGCTATGCGCCTCGAACAAGCCGGCGCCGCGATCGAGGTGCGGGATTCCGGCGCGCGCCTCGGCGATCGCCCAATCGGGATCGCCCGCCTTGAGCGTCGCCGAGGTGACCAGCACGCCGTGCGCCGGCTTGAGCACGGTCGAGGCGAGCGGACGCGTCGGGTCGAGCCAGCGGCGATGCAGCCCGATATCGATCTCGCGTCCCTCGATCCGTTCGACTGCCAGCCAGTCGACGAAATCGGGATCGGCCGGCCCGCCGATCCGCGCGAGCAGCCCGATCCAGGCGCCGACCGTGTCGGTGCGCCAGCCGAGCGAGGCGATCGCGCCCTCGACTCGAGCGCGGGCCTGGCCATCCATCCAGTCGGGCGCTTCGGCCAGCACCGCTTCGAGCCGCTGGCCCAGAGTCATTAGCGGGCGAAGCAGCGCTTCGAGCCCGTGCGCGGCTTCGGCCGCGGCCTCGATCAGCGCGCCGTCGGGTTCGGCGAGTTCGGTTTCGAGGCCATAGCCGGCATCGCCGTCCTGGGTCGCGCGGGCATATGTGAGTCCGCGCACTGCGGCGAGCAGGCGTTCGACCACCCCGAACGGCTCGCCTTCGGCAACGCGCTGCAGCCAACCATCGCTCGCGAGCGCGCGCGCCGCCTCGACCGCATCGCCGATCGCGCGGCCGCCCGCTTCGTCATAGCTGGCGACGTCGCTCAACCGCGCGGCGAGCCCACGGCGGCGGCCGCGCGAGGTCGATTCGGGCCCGACGATCCAGCGCCTGAGCTCAATCGATTCCTGGCCCGACAGCGCGACGCCGAACATCGAATCGGCGGCGTCGAACAGATGATGGCCCTCGTCGAACACGTAGCGCGTCGGCCGGCTGTTCGCCTCCCGCCCGCGCGCCGCATTGACCATCACCAGCGCGTGATTGGCGATGACGATATCGGCCTCGGCGCTGGCGCGGGCGGCGCGCTCGATGAAGCATTTGCGATAATGCGGACAGCCGGCATAGACGCACTCGCCGCGCCGGTCGGTCAGCGCGGTCGATCCGTTGCGGCGGAACAAAGTCGGCAGCCAGCCGGGCAGGTCGCCGCCGATCATGTCGCCATCGGCAGTATAGGCCGCCCAGCGCGCGACGAGATGCGCGAGCACCGCCGCACGGCCGGCAAACCCGCCCTGCAGCGCATCCTCCAGGTTGAGCAGGCAGAGGTAATTTTCGCGTCCTTTACGCGTCACCACGCGGCGGCGGCGCTCGACCGGGTCGGGGATCAGCCGCGACGTCTCATGGTTGAGCTGGCGTTGCAGCGCCTTGGTGAAGGTCGATATCCATACCGGCCCGCCGGCTGCCTCGGACCAGAGCGAGGCAGGGGCGAGATAGCCCAGGGTCTTGCCGATCCCGGTCCCCGCCTCGGCCAGCACCATATTGGGATTGTCGCGCAGGATACGCGGCGCGAAGGCGGCGGCGCAAGCTTCGGCGAAGGCGCGCTGGCCGGGGCGCTGCTCGGCCCCGGCGCCCGTCAGGTAATCGAGCCGCGCGGCGATATCGGCGTCGTGCAACGTCACCGGTCGCGGGGCGGGGCGCGGCGCGGCCTCATCCCATTCGGGCAATTTGGTGAACAGCCAGCGTTCGTGTTCGCGCGGTTTGGCGATGCGTTCGGCGACGAGCGGCGACCACGGCCAGCGCAGCCGCGCCAGGCTCTGCGCGGCGGTCCAGGCGCCTTCGCGCTCGGGCCAGTCGCCCTCGGCGAGCGCCAGCAAGGCCGCGGCAGCGTCGCGCAGGAACGGAGCGATGCGATCCTCGCTCTCGGGCTCGGTCAGGCCGAGCGCGCGGGCGAAACCGCGCGGCGTTGGCGCGAGGAACGTCGCCGGTTTGAGGAAGGCATAGAGTTCGAGCAGATCGAGCCCCGACAGATCGGCATAGCCCAGCCGTTGCCCGATCAGCGGCGCGTTGAGCACGATCATCGGCGTATCCGCCGCCAACCGGATCGCCTCGCCGCGCCCGACCGCGCGGCAGCCCTCGGCATCGGCGATCCACACTCCGGCATGGCTGGCGTGGAGGGCGGGATAGGGAAGGGTCACGGCCGCGTGCATTCCTCGAGGTTGCAAAACCGACCCGCTTCGCGCACTCGGCAGGCATCATGGTAGCGGAAATGGAACAGACAGGAAACGCCCTGCGCGCAGCGGCGATGGAGTCCAAGGCTTGGCCGTATGAGGAAGCGCGCAAATTGCTCAAGCGCTATCCCGACGGGGCACCGGCCAAGGGGCATGTCCTGTTCGAGACCGGCTATGGGCCGTCAGGCCTGCCGCATATCGGCACGTTCAACGAAGTGCTGCGCACGACGATGGTGCGGCGCGCATTCGAGACTTTGTCGGACATCCCGACCCGGCTGATCGCCTTTTCGGACGATATGGACGGGCTCAGGAAGGTGCCCGACAACGTCCCCAATAAGGAGATGCTGGCGCAATATCTCGGCAAGCCGCTAACCAAGGTCCCCGATCCGTTCGGCACGCATGACAGCTTCGCCGCGCACAACAATGCGATGCTGCGCGATTTCCTCGACCGCTACGGCTTCGAGTACGAGTTCGTGTCGTCGACGGATTACTATCTCGGCGGCAAGTTCGATGACGCGCTGCGTAATGTCCTGCGCCACTATCAGGCAGTGATGGATATCATGCTGCCGACCCTGCGCGCCGAGCGCCAGGCGACCTATTCGCCGGTGCTGCCGATCAGCCAGAAGTCGGGAATCGTGCTCCAGGTGCCGGTCGAAGTGGTCGATGCCGAGGCCGGGATCGTGCGCTTCGAGGATGAGGGCGAGACGGTCGAGCAATCGATCCTGTCGGGCGCCGCCAAGCTGCAGTGGAAGGTCGATTGGGCGATGCGCTGGGTCGCGCTCGGCGTTGATTATGAGATGGCGGGCAAGGATCTGATCGATTCGGTGATCCAGTCAGGCAAAATCACGCGCGCTTTGGGTGGTCGTCCGCCGGAGGGCTTCAACTACGAGATGTTCCTCGACGAAAAGGGCGAGAAGATCTCGAAGTCGAAGGGCAACGGCCTGTCGATCGACGACTGGCTGACTTATGGCCCCGACGAGAGCCTGGCCTTCTACATCTATCGCGAGCCCAAGAAGGCGAAGTCGCTCCATCTCGGGCTGATCCCCCGCGCGGTCGACGATTATTGGCAGTTCCGCGGTAATTACGCGGGCCAGCCGGTCGAGCAACGGCTGGGTAACCCGGTCCACCATATCCATAACGGCCCGCCGCCGGCGGAGACCTTGCCGGTGACGTTCGGGCTGCTGCTCAACCTGGTCGGGGTGATGGGCGGCGATGCGACCAAGGAGCAGGTCTGGGGGTATCTCGGCAATTATGTGGCCGATGCGTCGCCGGAAAAGTATCCGGCGCTCGACCAGTTGATCGGTTATGCGCTGGCCTATGCCCGCGATTTCGTCGCGCCGACGCTCCAGCGCCGCGCTCCGGAAGGGGTCGAGGTCGAGGCGTTGCGGCGGCTCGACGCCGATCTTGCCGCGTTGCCCGCCGGTGCGACGGCCGAGGACATCCAGAGCATCGTCTACGAGATCGGCAAGAGCGGCGGTTTCGCCGAACTGCGCGACTGGTTCAAGGCACTGTACGAGACCTTGCTCGGATCGAGCCAGGGGCCGCGCATGGGCAGCTTCATCGCTCTCTATGGGGTGGAGAATACGCGGAAACTGATCGCCGAGGCGTTGGCGCGGTAGGATTTACCAAGCTAACCAAAAACCTGCGTCACCCCGGGCTTGTCCCGGGGTCCACCGTGCCGCAAACCAACCGAGTGCGGCGCCTGCTGCACAGTGGATGCCGGCACAAGGCCGGCATGACGGAGTAAAGTGATGGTGGCGAAACGCGGTTCCATCCTCCGGGATTTTCTCAAGGACGAAGCGGCCGGGGGGATCGTGCTGATCGTCGCGGCGGTGCTCGCGATGATCGCAGCCAACTCGCCGCTCGCCGCCGACTATTTCCATCTGCTCCATATCGAAACCGGCCCGGTGCTCGCGCCCAAGCTCGGTCCGATGACGGTGCATCTGTGGGTCAACGACGCGCTGATGGCGGGGTTCTTCTTCCTCGTCGGGCTCGAGATCAAGCGCGAGCTGGTCGACGGCGAATTGTCGCGGCCCGCCGATCGTACCTTGCCGGTGATCGCGGCCGCAGCGGGGATGATCGCCCCTGCGATCGTCTATCTTGCGATCGTCGCGGGCGACCCCGCTTTGGCGCGTGGCTGGGCGATCCCGGCGGCAACCGATATCGCTTTCGCCGTCGGCGTGATGGCGCTGCTCGGGTCGCGTGTCCCCGCTCCGCTCAAATTGTTTCTGACCACCGTAGCGATCGTCGACGATATGGGCGCGGTGGCGATCATCGCGGTGGTTTATAGCCACGGGCTCGACCTGGTGTCGCTGGCCGGCGCGGCGGTAGTGCTGGGGATCATGGTCGCGATGAACCGCGGCGGCGTGGTGCGATTGTTGCCCTATGTCATCGCGTCGGCATTGCTGTGGTGGCTAGTGCTGCGCTCGGGCGTGCACGCCACGGTCGCGGGCGTGCTCGCGGCGATGACGATCCCGATCCGCACCTCGCCCGGCGCGCCCGACGATGCCGAATCGCCGCTGCATCGGCTC